>JAGGZY010000040.1 GCA_021161775.1 Dehalococcoidales bacterium | reverse complement strand
TTTCTAAATCGAGGAATAGGATCCCTTTTCTTCCAATCCTCAAACTCGACCTTAGTTCGATAGGTCATAGCATCACCCTCAAAGTGCCCCCGCCAACGGTATGTTTTACACTCTATTAGGGTCGGCCCCTCACCCTTTCTTGCCTTAGCTACTGCCTCAGCTACTGTTTCATATACTGCCAGAACATCATTACCATCAACGGTCTTGCCGGAAATACCATACGATACCGCCCTATCACTAACGTTAGCCAGCTTGCAGGTATCGGTAATGGGAGTAATCTCAGCATACATATTATTTTCGACAATGAAGACTACAGGGAGACTCCAGATTGCCGCTAGATTTATCCCCTCATGGAAGGTACCTCGATTAGTAGCCCCATCACCCATGAAGCTAATAGCTACCTGCTTAGTGCCCCTCATCTTAGCCGCCAGGGCTGCCCCATCGGCAATACCTAGCCCGGCACCTACGATACCATTAGCCCCCAGCATACCAATATCAACATCAGCGACATGCATTGAGCCACCCTTACCTTTACAATAGCCGGTCCTCTTACCAAAAAGCTCAGCCATCATCAGGTCGGTCTTGCCACCCTTGGCAATCAGATGCCCATGTCCACGATGGGTGCTGGTAATATAGTCATCAGTATTTAGGGTAGCGCAAGACCCCACGGCTATTGCCTCTTCGCCAGCATACAGATGAACAAAACCCGCAATACTCCCCCTGGCAAACTCCTTAGCTGCTCTGAGTTCAAATTCCCTGATTCTAACCATCCTTCGGTACATCTCAATTAGCTTATCTTTTTCAACTGCCATTAGTTAGTCTCCCTTTTTTCTATTTTGCTAGCAACCCGATGAATCTATCTTAATTAACCAGTCAATAACTAACATAGATTCATCGGGTTTGTCAACCGATTATACCCGTTTAGGTAACCAGTGCCGTCTATATAGGGTGAAACATTATCGGGAACAGCGATAAAGATAGCTAAAAGCCGAACGATAAACATAATCACTACGGATTATTATACCTGAGGATTATCCGATTAATTGGGCCAAAGCTTTACTAACTCACTAAAACTGAGCCTTAATATATTACCGGCTGAGTCGCCTTCGTCGAGCGTTTTTCTTAGCTTTCAAGCGAGCGACGTCCCTTTTGGATAAAAAATAACGATGCGACTTAGCCTCACGCAAAATACCTTGCATCTGGACCATCTTCTGAAAACGCCTCAGCAAGGCATCCTGGGTTTCACCTTCACGTACCGAAATCTCTAGTGACATAATACACCAATACCTTAACAATTAAACTAAAACTACCTTGAGCATTATACAATATAAAGTATCCCGTTGCCAAGTCGTTCTGCTCAGTCGCGCCGCGCCCTCCTGCCACACTAGCTATAAAACTGCTAACCGGGCTTGACAACAACCGTCCGGCTACCTAAAGTATCATTTAGTGGCGACGATGCTATCTACCCAACCAACCTATATTGCTCTATACCGCTCCGGGGAACTGGAGCGTCGTGCGCAGATGCTCGAATCCAAATTAGTCTCCTGTGACATCTGCCCTCGGAGGTGCCAAGTTAATCGGTTGGAGAACGAAGTAGGCTTCTGTCACTCGGGTTACCTACCTGTTGTTGCTACCGTCTGCGCCCATTATGGAGAAGAACCAGCTATCTCAGGAAGTCAAGGTTCGGGGACGATATTCTTCGGTAACTGTAATATGAGGTGTGTCTATTGCCAGAACTACCAGATAAGCCAGGACTGGGAAAAACAACCATCTAAGGAGATGGATTGTCACACCCTAGCCGAGAAGATGCTCTACCTTCAGGATGAGCTGGGTTGCCACAACATCAACTTTGTGTCGCCATCTCACTTTGTCCCTCAAATGGTCAGGGCAGTTAGTGAAGCTGTCCCGATGGGGCTTCACCTGCCATTAATCTACAACACCGGTGGCTACGATTCACTGGCTTCCTTAAAAGAGCTTGACGGCATAATAGATATCTATCTGCCCGACCTAAGATATGCCGACGATAGCTGGGCGGAAAGGTTTTCTCAAGCCCCGAATTATGTAAAGATAGCCCGTCAGGCGATTAAAGAGATGTACCGACAGGTAGGAAACCTGGTGGTGGATGGAGCGGGCGTTGCCCAACGGGGGCTGATAGTACGCCATCTTATCCTACCCCACGGAATAGCCGGCAGTGAAGAGTCACTGAGATGGCTAGCCAGCGAGCTCTCCCCTAAGGTAACAGTTAGTATAATGTCCCAATACCTGCCGCTTAACCAGGCACCAGCGATACCATTACTCCGGAGAAAAATCTCCCAAGCGGAATATGAAGCCGTTTTGCAATTGGCCTCTGATATCGGCCTGGAGAATGGCTGGATACAGCAAATGGGGACTGCCGAGGATTATATCCCCAATTTTAGAGACCGATACCCCTTTTACCCTCATTGACAGTGATAATGTATAATTAGTCTAGGGAAATAACTGACTAATGCCGCCGAGGCGAAGATGAAACTTACCATTATCTACGACAACGAATCAACCAGGGATGACCTGATTGCCGACTGGGGCTTTTCCTGCCTCATTGAAGGAGATGATAACCCAACTATTCTGTTTGATACCGGGGCTGATGGTTCCATACTGGCTCACAATATGAAGGCATTACATATTGTCCCCGGCGATATCAAAATAATCGTTATCTCCCACCCCCATTTTGACCATGCCGGTGGGCTTAGCTATATCCTGGGACTAAATCAGGACGCCGAGATTTACCTTCCCGCATCGTTTAAGCAGGCAATACCAGGAAGAACGGTGACCATAGTGACTAAACCAATCCAGATTAGTCAGGATGTCTTCAGCACCGGTGAGCTTAATGGAATCGAACAGTCGCTGGCACTCAGCACCCCCCAGGGGATACTGGTGGTGGCGGGCTGTTCTCACCCCGGGGTAGGCAATATTATCGATGCCGCCTCAAGATGGGGCAAGGTCTATGGTATCCTCGGCGGCTTTCACGGTTTCCACAACTTTAAGAGGCTGGAGGGTTTATCACTGATATGCCCCTGCCACTGCACTCAATATAAAGCCGAGATAAAGCGTCGGTATCCAAAAAGCTGCCTTGACGGTGGGGTAGGGCAGGTAATTGAAATCTAAGCTAAGCCCTAAGCCAGAATACCCGTACCCATCAATTTCTACTTCAGCACCACGCCGGTGTCGTAGGCTAATACCTCAGCCGCATTGGCCATTATCATTGAGGTAGCAAACCTCATGCTAATTATGGCATTAGCCCCTTTCTTTTCCGTATCCTCCACCATTCTCTGGACAGCTTCCTCCCTAGCTTCACTCATCATCCTAGTATAGGTACTTATCTCACCCCCCACCAGACTCTTTAAGCCAGCCTGAATATCCCTGCCCAAGTGCCTTGCCCGGATGGTACTGCCCTTGACCAGACCCATAGTTTTGATAATCTCTTTCCCCTCCACACGGTCTGAGGTAGTAATAATCACTCCTTCGCCTCCTTACTGCACCCTTAGTTTCCTGAATTTTGTCCCGTCACAGGCGTTTGGCGGCATAAAGCCTAAATCGCATTATTTCCCATAATCTGGAGCAAATGCGTTAACAGAATCCAAGAATAGCGTTATACTGTTACCTAGAACTAAACTTCTCGCCATTAGGCGGCTTAGTGCCGCCGCTTCTATTAATTCCTGTCGACTGGCACCAGCTTCTAAGACGCCACGAACGCGACCAGCAACAAGAAACCTTGCTCTTTTCTGCAGGGCTTGTCGTCACCAATTGGAACTCCTAATCTCGAGCCTCACAGAAAGCAAGGTCAATGAACCCCCGACCACGGTGAATTGCCGGTGCCGCTGGCACTTCGGCAATGTGAAGCCAGCCAAAGGTAAGCTCAGAGAGAAGCATCTCCTTCAGCCTCTCCGCTCGCTCAGGTGACCGGGCATGGGCAATAACACCGTTTAGCTTCTTACCTGCGGCTCGCTCTTTAGTTGTCTCTGCGAACCTCTCCAATATTTGGGTCATAGTTTTGGCTCTAGCTACCGGCTTAACCCTGCCTCCAGTAGAAGCATCACTCTCAATGATTGACTTGAAGCTGCTTGCCACCTCAGCCTCAACCCATGGGCGAGCCTCATGTGCCCTACCCCCTTTGTCAACATAGAAAAGCGTATCTTGAGCCGTGAACTCGGTCACCAGGGGCAGTATGGATGTAACATACTTCGAGACCTCATCTAGGTTTATATCCCGGCTGGCGACCCTGCTCGCTTCAATAGCGGGGAGGAGGACTCCTGCCCCGACGGAGAGAGAATCAATTACCTCTATTTCCACCTCAGGTATCTTTGCCTCAGCCAGTTCTTTAGCTTGTAAGGCGTGCGTGTATTGGGGGCTATAAGCTGACGACATACAGAGATGCAGGATAGCCTCCGCTTTCTTCGCCAGCTTGATGAAATGCTGTAAATATTCGTCGACATTGATCGCTGAGGTGTGAGGCAGGTTTTGTTTGTCATCTAATCTGGCATAGAGCTCATCCATGTCTACCTCTGTGTCGAGACAAGTTCTCCCGTCGATAATGATTGGCTCAGGAATGACGGCAATACCGAATTCCTTCACCCTTTCGGGGATTATAGAGACGGAATCAACACTAATTACGACATCACTCATTTCGATCCTCCTAATGAAGTTTATTCTTCACCACATACCTAGAAACTGTATGGCACTGGTAACTAACGAGCCGGTAGGAGTAGCTCCAAGCAGCCCGTCTGCCTCTCCTGTCTTTACCATTTTGGTGACTACCACTATCGAAGAGTTGGGTTTGCGGCGGACAGCCAGAGCCGGGTTCTCCTTTTCTCTAATAAAGTCATCAGCATGGGCACAACGAATAGCCAATCCAGAGATGTCGTATTTAGCCAGCTCCTTTTTCAAGATATCAAGTGGGCCAACCAATATAGATTCCAGATTATTATCCTTCTTAGCTGCCTCTACAGCACCCTGAACTATCTCTTGGGGAGCATAATCGCCGCCCATAGCATCAATGGCTATCCTTATTCTTTTATCATTAGCTCCCATCAATAAAATATTTACTCCTTATCTATCCTGGGCAGAATTAACCTCGCCGACTTTAATTACCATATTATCAACCTTGAAGCTATAGACAATAAATAGCACTAGTTGAGTTTACCAGAATTATTACCAGCAGTAAACCCTCCTCGTGACGGGGATATCTACGAAAAATAGCATTTATAACTAGGCACACGAAATTAGCTTAGATGAGCCGCACAGGACTCGAACCTGTAACCGGCTGATTAAGAGTCAGCTGCTCTACCAATTGAGCTAGCGGCCCACGCCCTAGTTGAGTTTAGGCGACGGGTTAATTAAAATTACAGCCGGTTTATTACCGACTCGATATCGCTCTGCTCTCTAGCTTCAAACAGGCGGCTACTGGTTAGCCTGTCCAAGCATTCTCTGAGCACCGCAGTATACTTATCCACTTCATAGCGGGTAAACCTAACCGCCTTATCCGCTACCTTCTGGCAATACTCACAATGCTCGCAGTCGGCAGGACAATTCTTCCTTTTAAAGTAGCCAAGAAAACCGTCCAGAGCTTGATTGTCAATATAAACCTTAGGTAGCGAAGCTATGGTAGCCATCTGGGCTCTGGTTAGATCTTGCCCCATATACTGGAACTTCGGAGGAGGAATATACAGAATATCGCCCAGATTACCCGGGTAGTTAAGTGATGAATAAGCCTCCACCGCATTTACAATCCACTCGGTAGTCATCATTCTGCCAGCTATCTTGAAGAAATCAATCCCTATTTCCTGATAAGCTGAGATGTCCTCTGGCCTTATCCAGCGAGATTTAATAAATTGAGCGGGGTCAGTGAATCTGGCCAGGGTACAGTGGAACACCGGGTAATCCATATATGCACCATTAAGCGGATGGGGAATTTGGCTAGCATGCCCCAGAGTATTGTAATGATAGTTCTCGTAGGGGCACTGATAGAGACAAAGAGAGTTAGTCAGTACACTGAGCTCGCAGTTTACTGCGCTCCTTATCGCCTTGAGCAGTTTGAAATCCCGGTTTATATTGGCATCCAGCATAATTGCATCCACCCCCAACGCCTCAAAGAACCTCGCTCGGGCAACGCTGTTGACATGAGCAATAGTTGATACCTCTACCTTAAGATGAGGGAACTGACGCTTTATAAGCTCCATTAGATAGGGGATAGCTACCGTAACGCCGTTTACCCCAGCATTACTGAGCCACTCCAGATGGTGGAGTAATTTACGATGGGTATCTCTGTCCCACTCCATATTATTCAGACACGGGGCATTGAGTAGGTAGTTAAAGGTCAACCCAGCAGAATGAACTAGCTTAATATATTCCTCTGCCTCTGTGGTCGTCATCTGAGGAATATCAGGGCCTGAACCGCCGCTCCCTATAATTGAGGTGGGCAGAACACCATATACCTGAATACTAGCCTTAATCTTACCGAGTGACTTTATCAGTTCTTTATCCCAATTTGTTGGTACTAATAGATTCATATCTACTTCACTTTCATAATTTATTTTGAGCAAGCCGAACCAAATTTCAGAAAAAGGGCCCTTAAAAAAGCCCTTGTTGCATAATACTACAACCCTAGTCTATAATATTATAGTCTGATTAGTTAGTTTGTCAATAAGCCAGCCATTAATTTTAGTGCAAGCAAATAATATGAATCTAAAACAGGTGCTGGAAATAACTGCCCGCCAGGTGCCACAAAAAGCCGCCCTTATTCTTGATTCCCAGCGGATTAGCTATCGGGAATTAAGTAATGCCTCTAATCGAGTAGCCAATGTCCTTCTTGGGTTGGGGTTGAGACAGGGTGATCATGTAGCTATCCTGATGCCTCACTGCCCGGAGTGGGTTATCCATTACTTCGGGATTATCAAAGCTGGCGGCACCGCGGTACTGCTCAGCTCGATGCTCAAGGCTCCAGAGATTGACTCCCTACTGCGTGACTCTGATACCAGAATTCTCATCACCAAAAAGGAATTTTCCCGGATGCTGGCTACCGTTCTTCCTAATATTCCCCGGCTAGACCATATTTTAGTAATTGATGACGACTCCTATTCAGCAAGGGTATCCCAGAATTCAGCTATGCCCCCCGAGGTTGAGCTGGATGATGATGATAACGCCACTGTTCTATACACCTCAGGGGTACTGGGGCGGCAGAAGGGAGTGGTACACACCCACGCCTCACTGATAGGAACCACGGATATCGTTTCAGCGGGTTTAGGCCGAGGTAGGGAGGATGTAATTATCGATACTGTCCCCTTCTTCTATATGCTGGGGCTAAGTGAGATTCTTCTCGGCTCTATTATAAAGGGAGCCACCATAGTAATCGTTCCTCGCTTCACCCCCCGAGCGGTTCTAGAAGCTATCGAGAGGGAACGAGGTACCATTCTATTCGGGGTCCCGGCAATGCATATCGCACTAGCGATGCTACGGGATGAGGTCATCCAGGACTATGACCTCAGTTCACTGAGGGTAGCCTCTACCGCCGGGGCAAAAACCTCACCTCGCCTGATGAAGATACTGGAGGACAAGCTCCAGCTAACCCTCTGTGAGACATATGGCCTTACCGAGCTTTCAGTAGTTTCGATGAGTACCCTGAGTAATCATAAACTGGGGACGGTGGGCAAACCCATTGGTGACCTTAAGATAGTTGATGACCACGGGAAAGAGGTAGCTACCGGGGAGATAGGCGAAGCCCTGTTCAAGGTTCCCTGGATGATGAAGGAATACTACAATGCCCCGGAGCTTACTGCCCAGGTTATTCAGGACGGCTGGTTTCACACCGGGGATTTAGTCAGAATAGATGAAGATGGTTACCTGGAGTATATCGAGAAACGCTCTTTCATCGTCGTGACTCCATCAGGGCTAAAAATCTCCCCCTTTGAGGTTGAGGATGTGCTGTTAAGTCATCCCAGTGTCGCTGAAGCCGCTTATGTGGGGATTAACGACGGAAACTATGGGCCAGTTCCCACCGCATTTATCGTCTTTAAACCGGGGCAAAGAACTACTGCTAATGAATTAACTAGGCTCTGCCTGCAGAATCTGGCTGACTTCAAGCTACCCCGGCGATTTGAATTTGTGGATAGCCTGCCTAAAACAGGCTCAGGGAAGATTAACCGACGACAACTCAAAGAAAGAGCCGACTAGTGGTACCCCTGGCGCGACTCGAACGCGCGACACGCGGTTTAGGAAACCGCTGCTCTATCCACCTGAGCTACAGGGGCACCAATATATTGTAGCAATAACAGATAGAAGGCGCAACGATTAGCTATCTAGTCTGATAGTAATGGTCTTCTCTGGCGCCACCAGCAAACCAGAAAACCAACCCCCGCCGCAGCCAATCCTATTCCCAGATACCTAAGCCACCCCGGCCGTCCCGACTGGCTAGGCGGGGGCAGGAGCTTAGCCTGAGCCGGAGCAATATAGAAAGAATGGTAGTCCGACCACTCACCCTCATTAGAAGCACCATCTATTGCCCTTACCCGCCATACATAGGGCCTTTCATACTGAGTTAATTTCAGTAATTTTTCTTCCTCGGTAACCGTATACTCAGAATCGGTAAGCCCCTTCTTCTCTAGTATTACCAAGGGTGGCATTAAGATATCAGGCGAGGCAATTTGCAAGGTATAGGTTACCCCGCTGGGGTCGCTAACATCACTCCAGTCAAGATATGCCTGAACATCGGCTCGGGCATGAGCCTCAGGGGACAACAATACTGGTTGAGGAGGCACTTGGGACTCCATAACAAAGGTAATCGGCATAGTACTAGCGCCATCACTGACGGTAATAATATGCTCACCGAATTTAAGTTCCGGCACCCTGAAGGTAGCCTGAAAAGCCCCGTCGGCATCACTTCGGAGAGTAGTCAGCAAAACGTCACTGGTGGTATCAGCAATAGTAATAAAGGAATTACCCTTAAAACCGGCGCCGCTAATCGTAAGCTCCATACCAACATAACCCGGAGAGCCATGGCAGGTAACCGGACTAATACTGACCTTAGTCATCTTGATTACGGTAAATTGAGCGTTACCCTTATTGCCGGCTTCGTCCTCGGCTTCAATATCGTAGTTATCCGCAACTACATCAGGCATCCTAAAGCTAGCGGTGAAACTACCATGGTTATCCGTTTTCACAGTCGGGGGAGCAGTAGTTAGCCGAGTGCCGTTAACGGTGATAGATACTGTTACCCCACCTCCAAAGCCAACCCCAGTAACCGCTACCTTATCTTTAGCCTCCCCCGAGGCAGGGTCAATCACCAGCCGCGGAATTACAGTAAAGGTAGCCGACGCCTTCTTATTAGCTCGGTCGCTAACACCTACCGCATATTCTCCAGCAACGCCTTCCGGAATGAGAACCGTCCCACTAAGGTTACCATTAGCGTCGGTCTTGTTACTGCCGCCTATTAACTCCAACTCTTCACCATCATAGGTTATGGTGAAATACTTATTCTTGGTAAAACCAACCCCGCCGATATTAACCTCACTGCCCGGAGACGCTTCAGCCGGGGTTAGGCTAATACCCCTCACTGTAAAGCCCCCCACAGCTTCTATATAATTCTTATCATAATAGGTAACATAGACATAGTAGCTACCGGTATGGACATCCTCCGGGGCATTATCACCATCCTCCAGAAGCTCAGGCACATCAAAAGATACCTCAAACTCTCCGGTAAGAAATGAAGTGCGCTTAATCTCCCTGATGGGATTATAGACGGTAACATCTTTATCAATCCTATCACCTACCTTGGCCGGCTGGCTGGAAAAATAGATAGCCACCGCATCCATCGGTGATGCCTTACCCTTAATGGTAATACTATCGCCAATTTCACCACTATCGGGGAACAACCAGACACTCTCTGCTGCTAAGACAGGATTAGCTGGAATTACCGCCAATAATAGCCAAAAGATTACCCCTAACGCCAGGGCATGGAAGATTTTATGGTGTCTCACGGAAACTTGCCCCTTACAAACCCGGTGATTAAGACCTAACCATCAATTATATCAGAGTAAGCTCACCCAAGTAACCCTCAGCGAGACTACCCCACAGAAATTCGCTATATGCGACCGAAGGAATCGGAGGATAAAATAATCCCTATCAACCCTTCCTTTTTCGCTTAACAAAAGCAAAACGGATTTTCAGACCGTTACGCTTCTCATTCTTCCTATTTATACCATCAATAAAGGTCCTAAGGTCCATCATCGGTTTATCACTCATCGGGCATCTCCATCTAATCTCAAACTAGGGAACAATTATACCACGTCACCGACAACAACATAAAGTTCAATCGAGCGGCTCTACATATGCAGGTACGAAATAAGGTTGCCAGCCACCAGACCACCGCCAACCAGACTCAGCATACCGGGAATAACCCAGTGACGCTTCATCACCCCCAGGCGATATATCGCTACCAGACAGCCAATAACGATTATCTTGACGATGATTGAGCCCCAGATATTACCACCAAAGAACCGACTCATCGAGGCAAATACCAGATTTAACTCTCGCCCTCCATTAGCCAGCACTAGATTGGTGGTCACCAGGTCACCTACGCCATACAGCAGAATAGCCCCTATCCAGAGGCCAATTAAAAATGGCTTCCTCGATTTCAGCTGACCTAGCCTGCCAGAGGCAATTACCTTTTCCATGATATCAGGTAACCTTTCACAATACCTATTTTACTACCCGACATACCTTTGTCAACTACATGTAAACTATCATCTCCTCTGGGTACCTCCACTTCCCCCAAGAATATAATTCTAGAATTGAAATCCACCATCTTGACAAGCTAGTTAATTATCATTATAATACCCTAAATTGGTACTGAGCAGAGTGCTTGTGGGTAGATTCAATTCGGTTGTGTATTTGATAGAGAGATAAGAGATGTCAGGAAGCATGGAGAGCACTAAACCTGCTAGTAATAGAATACAACAGAGTGTCGAATGTCTCCTTAGGCATGGGAGTGTCGTTCCTAATATTGTTTTGACAGCATTGATAGCCAAATTTGCCAGTGTTACTCTTTGGCTAACTAGCCCTCGAGTTAATGTAATAGGTGTTCTGATGCAGCGTGTTATCAGAGGGGTAGCGTCAGCAGGTTAGTTTATTGTTATTTTAACTGCTATCCCTCCCAAAATATAATCCCAGAACAGGATAGGGTATTGACAAAACTAGACGAGAAAGGCCATAATCTTGACAACAGGGAGAAGGTGTTATGTTACTAAAGATCGTGGAGGACATAGCTAATGACTGAAACTGAGGTTCAAGAAAGAGTAACATCAGTTGGTGGTTTCGAGCGTGTTAAGCGTCGCTCTAGACTCTTCCTTAAACATGAAAACTTTCCTCTAATTATTGTCTTAGTGGCATTGATAGCGATAATGAGCAAGGCAAGTGGTGGATTAACTACCCGCCGCGTTAATATGCTGAATATCCTGATGCAAAGCTCCACAGTAGGGGTATCGGCGATAGGTCAAGGTTTTGTTATCTTAACGGGTGGCATCGACCTGTCGGTAGGCGGAATAGGATTGCTGGCTTCAGTTATGGGTGCTTCAATGCTGACTCAAACTATCTGGGCGAACATTGTTGGTCATTCTGTTTCTACACCTTTTGCTTTGGCAGTTATGCTAGGGCTGGGTATCGGTTTTGGGGCATTCAATGGTGTTATGGTGTCTCGTGTGGGAATACCAGCACTGATAGTAACTCTGGGTCTGTGGCAGATATGCCGGGGGATTGGATTTCAAGTAACTGAGGGGCGTTCCGTTTTTACCCTTAACCCTACTTTTGCTTTCTTCGGGCAGGGACATGTGGGCGCGGTGCCGATAGCAGCTATCATTTTTATAGTGGTAGCGGTGATTGCCTATTTTGTCCTTAATCACACCACCTATGGTCGTTCCATATACGCCACTGGTGGTAACCCGGTAAGCGCCTGGCTTTCCGGGATAAAGGTAAGGAATATACTATTTTCGGTCTATGTCATTTCGGGATTCCTCGCCTCGCTCGCTGGAGTAATAATGACATCCCGAGTTATGTCTGCCTCTTTGGATAGCCTAAAGGGCCTTGAAATGGACTCTATAGCCGCTGTTGTTATTGGTGGTGTTAGTCTAATGGGTGGTAAAGGAACCTTAGTTGGTGTGGTGTTGGGGGTATTAATACTTGGTGTTATTAATAACGGGATGAGTGTACTGGGAGCCGACCCGGCTTTCCAGGGCATCGTAAAGGGGATAATAATCATTGCTGCCGTAACGATTGACTATGTGCGCAGGGGACGAGCAGCAACCTAAACAAGTGGTAAGTTAGGATTAACAAAGAAAGGATGTGATGCCTATATTAGAATGTTAGTCTAAAGGTCAGGACAGTTAGAGAACTAAAAATCTTTACCGAAAGGAGAGGAAAAGATGAAGAAGATTCCTATACTTGTATTAACTGTGGTGGTGGCAATTAGCATCGTCTTTGCCGGCTGTGCTAAACCGGCACCGGCACCAGCACCAGCACCAGCACCAGCACCAGCACCGGCACCAGCTCCAGCTCCAGCTCCAGC
>JAGGZY010000012.1 GCA_021161775.1 Dehalococcoidales bacterium | reverse complement strand
TATCTCTCCCTTACCGCCCGCCGCATTGGCAGTTCCTCCTCAGGGTAATATCTCTCCCTTACCGGCCGCCGCATTGGCAGTTCCTCCTCAGGGTAATATCTCTCCCTTACCGGGGGTTGCTGAACCGGCGCTGGCTTAGGCTCTTTCTTCAATAGCTTAACCACTTTTGGGGACTGACTCTCCGTAGAGTGAACAGCCTCTTTATTCTTTTGCTTTGGACCAAAGTCAGCCGAAAAATCAACCAACGACCCCAATAAATGCTTGACACTACCCTCAAAGTGCTTGAACTCATCTTTGGTAACATAGGCTAACGGGGAGTTCGTCTGGTGATTTTCCTCAATCCCCCCTTCCTCCACACAATTATCCACGCAAAGCTCGACGAATTCGTCATGATCCAGCTCACCACGATTATCCTCGATTTTACTCATTAGGTTCTGGTCTACAGCCAGTATCTTCTTCATAGTCATTGAGCTTCTCCACATAGCCTACCCGCTTAGTAAGCTGCTATCTGGATTCCTCCCGATATCTCGTAATACCCCGGGGGAACCATATCTCCAAGAGCTACCGTTATCCTAATACCATCAAAGGGTGAAGCATCTGTCCCCTGGCTATCAGCATCAATAGTACACTTCCACTTATTAGCCCCAACCCGAACCGCGTCATCAATGGCACCACTACCATCCACCTCTAAGGTAATACTATAATCACTGGGGTCAGCACCATCCGGCACTGAGAAAGTCGGTGGGGTCACAGTTATATCAACCACATGGTCAACCTCAGCGGTATTGGTGATTGGCACCTCAATAACCGCCGATTCCCCCTGGTAAAGCTCAGTCGCCGCGCTAAAGTTAGTGCCGTCGTCATTAGCCGCGCTAAACCAACGCCGCCCGCTAGGTATATTAGTTAGTGTTGGTCTCTCCACGCTAAGTGGCTGACTAACACTAACATTAACCTCACCCGTAATCTCGCCAGAGAGTACCGTGCCTGCCGCCGCCCCAGCTCCTGAAGCAACCAGAGCAACAATAAGTAACCATCTTGGAATCTTCATCTTAATCATCACTTTACCCCCACCAGTCTTTTAATAACCTAAATATAACAAGCGAGTATAAAGACAAGAATAAAAATGATAAAGATTACGTAAAGACTGTATGAAGATTTCGTAAAGATTTTAATAAGGGGAATTTACTGAGAGAGCTAGCCTGCCCGCCAGACACTATTAGAAAAACCTAGGGGAGGCGGTATACCTCCCCTAAGCCAAAGTGAATTCAGTATTCTATCTGTTGTATCTTACCGCTAATCGTGTAGTAACCAGGCCGACAGTTATCGTCGGTGCTAATCACCACCGTTAGCCAATCAGTAGCGCCGTATTCAGCATCGCTCAAGACCTTGAATTTCCAGGTGTTTCTGCCAACACGAACTACGTCTGTGATATTGGTACAGCTGGTAGCGTTGTACACCTCTACATCAAGACACCTACAGGGAACTCTGAGCGTCAGCTCTGCCACCAGGTCGTTGGAGCTGGCATTCTTTAACGGCAGATGAAAGGCAGCCCAATCCCCTACCGCTAATTCAGCCGCTGCTTGAAAGCCAGTGTTATCATCAGACACTACACCAATAGAACGATTAGGTTTGTGGACCCAAGCGACATGAGTATTTACCTGTTGTGGCTGATTGTCATTAGCCGGTAGGGAGGTTAACCATATTGGGGCTTCGGTGAGCAGGGATTGGCTTACTGCTACCGGAATCTCACCGGTTACCTTTCCCGCCAGAACCGTTCCTGCAGCCGCACCAGCGCCACTGGCAACCATTGCTCCGACCAATAACCAGGCCGGAAAAGTCTTCCCGAGAATGCGCACTTTTTTATTCATCCTGTTTTTCTCCTTTTTTAGTACTTTTGTATTCTGTCTCGTCAATAACGGCTGCCAAACAGGCTAGCCGTTCCAGCTAAATCCTTTCTCTTCTTATCCTAGTTAATCACCCCCTCTAGGTAGCTATCTTTACCTAAGGCTATCAACTGGGAATATCTTATGAAAGTGATATCATTCTAGAAGTATGTTCTAGCCTTGAGCCGAAGGGTAGGTTAGACTAAAAAAGAGGGGGAGCACAATGTGCTCCCCCTTGGCTACTTAGTAATCGGATTAGCCTCCGATTACTCTATCTTATATATAGTAGTACCCTCTTCCACCGCCACCGGGGCTTCGAATTCGTCAAAAGTAAGGATAACCCGATTAAGTGCTGAACCCTTACTGATAGCTTTGACAGTAACCTCGTAGACCAGACTCTGGCCAGAACGAAGCACCGAAACTGGCTGGAAGGTCACTATACCTCCGCTCGAACTGTATGATGTTGGGCCAGTAGCATTAACCAATTGAACCTGCCCCGGCAGGGTATCAGCAACCACCAGATTATGGACATCAATGATACCTTGATTGGTAACCATAGTATGGTAGGTGGTCTGCTCACCTACAGCGATGGGGTCAACAGTATCCGTTGACGAAATGGTTACCCCCGCCTCAGCAAGCACCAGTGTTTTCTGCTGACTTTGGTCGGTAGACCCCTCTTTGGTGGTTACCGTAGCCACATTAGTCCAGCTACCCCTTTGTTCGCTCTTCAGGGTAATTCCAAACCGCTTTGTTTCTCCTGGATTCATCCTGCCCAGATTCCAGGTCACCGTAATTCCCGTAACATAATTCTCAATTGTCGAATTAACAAAGCTCATCCCTTGAGGTATCGTGTCGGTAACGGTAACATCATTAAGGACAGTATCGCCAGTATTCTCCACGGTAATAAGATAGTCAGCGTTCTCTGGTACGTAAACCGCCGTTGGGCCCGTCTTTTCAATCTTCACTGACGGTGCGACTACCCTGATGGTAGCACTAGCCTCGGCTTCCAACCCTTCCGCTGAGGTAACACTAGCTATATTGGTCCACTGTCCTGCTGAAGCCGCTTTCAGGGTAAGGGTCAACGGTACCGAACTACCGGGACTAAATCGGCTAAGTGTCCAGGATACCTCCTTGCCTGATACACTAGCCTGAGGTTCAGCACTAACATAGGTCAAGCCTTCCGGTATGGTATCCCTCACCAGCACCCGAGTGGCATCTCCATCACCGGTATTCCGCAAGGTAAGGTGATAGGTCAGATTACTTCCGACGACTACGCTATCCGGGCCAGTCTTGGTAAGTTGCAATACTGGAGATGTCCAATTCTTGGTAACCCGATGCTGAAACATCGGCACCCCGTCAGGAGCCAGAACCTCAATCAGGATAGTATTATCACCGCTGGCCGGTTTAAGCTGTCGGACAGTAGCCGATGCCATTCCCCTATCATCACTGATTGACATCCAATCCATCCTAATTCTATTCCCATCAACAAAGCAGAGCTGAGGGTTATCATCAATAATAGTCCAGCGAACACTATACCCCGGCAGTCCTTTGCCTACCCCCCTCCGGATACTGGTCCACCCCGGAGGATAACCGGGCAACTGAGTCTCAGTGGATACCGTCATCACCTTAGTGGTAAACACATGGTCAGTCCCCGCCATATTGACCGCATCTCCCGGCCACTGCACCTGCAGATTAAGCCAATGCTTGGTAGCAAACACCTTGTGTCGGGCAGGGTCCTGAATAGCCGAAACCAAGGCAGTAATATCGGTATCCCCAGGGCGAGTAGCCGTAATAGTAAGCATTGCCTCACCATTAGCGTCGGTCTTGGTGATAGCATAGGTATTATCCTGCTTAGCATCAGACTCAGCCACATACCCGGATACAATATCACCTACCGCATCTGGGGAGCGGTTAAGCATCCACTCAACGGTAACCCCCTCAGCAGGAACTCCTCCCTCAGCTAGTACCCGAGCCACCATGGTATGCTGAGTCATCACCGGGTTGTAGCTTTCTTCAGGGCTAATAGTTACTGAAACCGGCGTTACCGGAGACAGGACAGATTCTGGAGCCGGAGAGGAGATTTGGCTCGTGCAGGAGACTAAATTACCTGGTAGCAGGAAAGACATCACCCCTACCAAGGTTAAAATCCCTCCTATCCTCTTGTGAGCCTTCATCATTATGTCTCCTTGTTAAATCTCGTTAGAATATTAAGCTGGTAGTTATTAGACTTCTCGTTTATTATAATCTCCATTATTGTGTCCTCAGTGTTTTTTGTCAACCTTATGTAAACTACTCTTTACTACCGGTTCCTCCCCTCTCCTCCAAGGTATATACCATTCTATAACCCAACTCTAGAAAAATCGTCTAGCAAAACACTAGGGATATGGGAGGAAAGGGGAGCTTATGGGCAGTTGACACCCATCACCAATCGACTATACTAGATATTATGGAGGAATCAGGTTAGGAACAGCTAATGAAAAAAAGGGTGCACATCTTTAAGCGAAGTATCCCGATTTGGCTATTGGTTCTGGCGCTTATCGCCTGTGCTGCTGGAGCCGCAGTAGGCACCATCCTGGGCAAGAAGGTAATCGGTGATGTCCCGGTTACCGTTAGTCAAGCACTATTGGTGGGCGAGCCAAGCTTCCCTAATATGCCCAGCGGGGTTTCGCGACAAACCTTCCGTATTACCCCCCAACCCCCTGACAGATATATCGGTATCGTGGGCGACGATGCTGCCTCCTTTCGTGCTGGAGCCGAGGTAGATACCGGTGATGTTTATCTCATCAAGCTCCCGCTAAAGAACGCCAGCCAGCAGGATATGGCGGCAGAACTTACTCTAACCCTTCCTCAGAGTATTGAAGCTGAGGTCTTCGGCAGTGATGAGGAAAGTAGTTCCTCGGTTGACCATACCTTTAACATGACCCGCGTCGGGAATAGTAAATGGGACTTTCGTGTGTCTCACCTAGCAGATATGGTTACCTCTGACTGGAGAGATTCTATCGGCATTGTCATCGGTGTTGATGATGATTGCCCCCCTGGCTTCTATATGATTGACGCCACCGTAGAGCAGATTCCAGGCATCCATACCGAGCACCCCTGGCTTAGTCTCTCCAAGACCGGTCCGGATACGGTAAGCCTGAACGAAAAGTTTTACTATACCATTAAGGTGGAAAACAGTAGTGATGCCGGAGAAGCAACCAATGTAGTGGTAAAAGATACTATTCCTGCGGGACTAACTTATTACAGCTCCAGTCCAACCGCCTCGGTCTCAGGAAATACCGCAACCTGGAATATAGGAACCCTGGATGCTGGAAATTCTGAGATACTGAAACTGAGACTTAATGCCAGTCAGGTTGGCCAATGGACGAATAAAGCCATCGTCACCAGCGCTGAGGATGTAGAGGTAGAAGCCTCAGCAACCACCCAGGTGATAAATCCTCTGGTGTCTATTGATAAGACGGGGCCTAGCCAGGGCAATCAGGGAACCAATATTGTCTACACCATTACCGTCAATAATACCGGGAGTGTTAATCTTACCAATACCACCGTAACCGACCAGATACCTACCGGGATGAGCTACATAAGCTCAAGCCCCACCGGGAGCCACTCCGGACAGCAGGTATGGTGGTCACTAGGGACAATGACACCCGGGGAGCAAGAGCAGTTAAGCCTGACCGTCAGTTGCGATAGTGTTGGCTCCTGGACGAATTCAGCCTCGGTGAGTTCCAGCGAGGGGGCTACTGACACCGACACGTCCAGCACCGATATCACAACCTCGGCGGGTGGGATGACCATCTCATCAACCGATACCGTTGACCCAATCTCTGTTGGCGTCCAGACTACCTATGTGATAACGGTTACTAATCAGGGTCTGGCTACGCTACACCACCTACAGATTATCAATACCATATCCAATAAAATGAGTTTCATCTCCGCCAGTGGGCCAGCTACCTACTCGGTGGCTGGTCAGGTGGTAACCTTTACTCCGGTAGCCACCGTGACACCAAGTCAAACCCTCACCTATTATATTACGGTAAGGGCTGATACCGCCGGCTCAGCGGTGAATACCAGCAGTATGACCTACGATGAATTTGGCAGTCCGGTGACCACTCAGGAAGGCACTACTATACACCCCACACCATAATAGCGAAGCTAAACCCGACCTGAGACCTTGGAAAGTGTCGAGTAATTCTGACTCTCTTCAGATAGCGCGCTATTGGCATCAATCTCAGCGGTAGTATCAGCATCACGGTCAGCTAATCCCAAAAGGACCCTTACCTTATTTATATAGCGCAGTAATCGTTCCCCAGCTACTGTCGGCTGGTAGAATTTCCGTCCGTTACCACCGCTATCCATCTTTAGAAAACTACCCTCGACGAGAAACCTTAGATATTTCTGTAGCTGATAATAACTAAGGTCGCAGCTATACATGATGTCCGTCTTGCCAGTTCTCCCCAGCTTGAGAATATCACCGATTATTTCAATATGGGATCGTCTACCGTTCACTGACACCTCCAGTTACCTCCCAAAGACCTAATCCAAGATAATCAACTGTACCTAGATTTACAATTAGATTAGGTTAAGTATAGGTAAGTTATCATCCCCTGTGAAGTTACACTGTTCTAGAATAATTTTCTATAAATATCGCCTGGCTAAAAAGGAGGGTAAAATAGAGAAAAGGTAATTTCTGTAGACTTGACATTAGGGCAGATAAGGTTAAAATATAGGGTAGCTAGCTGGAAAGGGAAATATCTTCCCGAGGATGTGTCCTTTCTTATTTACCAGATTAGCCGAAAACCCTGTGCTTACCAGCAGCACAGGGTTTTTTAGTCTCTCCGAAACAGCAATATAAAGCTATTTTGAGGCTAACATAACCCTAACTGCTGACAGGGGAATACGCCGGTCTTTACGAGGCCCAATACGATATGACCTCAGTAACCCCGAGTCCGCCCAGATCCGAACCGTATTGGGATGAATGCCCAGTAACATAGCAACTTCCTTTACTTGGAGCATCGCGCTATCCCCATTCGGCCCACTTGGAGCTTCCCGTTCTGCTGTCTCCGGAAATCCAACTATATCATGCTTACTAGTCAATGTTCCCCCCTTCGCCTAGCTCCGATTACCTAGAGTTTAGCGGTAAGCCACTGCTTACGCCAGTAACATAATTATAGAACAGAGTTACAGAGAAACAATAAACTAGAGCCGCTAACCAATTGGTCTAGAGGAAAGGTAAAGAAAAGGTGGAAACAGCAGGTTTCGGGCAATTGACAGCCACCACCACAGCAGTATACTAGGGTATCGTCATTAACCAGCTATCAGGATAAGGGAGCGGCGACTATTATGGATATGAGCCAAAGTCTGGAATCATTCAAACAAAAACATTCATCCGGTGTTAATAATGAATCAGCCAACCCCGCTGATAGCTATGTTACCCGAGAAGAGATGCAAGAATTTAAGCGCGATGTACAGGAACTAATCAGTCTACTCCTGGAATTTTATATCGCCAGTGCTATTGAGCTTGAGGTTCCACCCTCTAGGCTACATCCTAACTGAGCTTAAAACCGGCTTATCTATTCCCCTCCATCATCCTCGCCATCATCGTCTCCCCCCATAGTTCCCACATTGATATAGTCTGTCTTAGTCTCGGTCCGGCTATCGCCATCAAACTCGGTAACCGTTAACGATACTGTATAGGTACCCCATGAGCTATAGACATAGGTTGGATTCTGCTCGGTACTGGTTTCCCCATCACCAAAATCCCATAGCCAAGTAACTATGCCGTCAACCGAGGTAGACAAATCGGCAAACTCCACTGCCAATGGTTCGTAACCAGAGGTAGGGTCAGCTGAGAAGTCGGGTGCAGGAGGAGCACTTGGCAGAACAATCCGGGACGGACAACCGATAGTATCATAGGCTAACCAGATATCACTGGAGCCGCTACCCACAATGAGCTTTAGCTCTAATATGTGACCCGCCGGGACAGTGTAGTTAATGCCGGTAATAACAATCTCCCTCTCCACCCAGTCCACCGACCCCTGTTGCCAGGGATTAACATCTAAGGTAGCACTCCCTATCTCAGAATAGATACCATCGCTGAGGTCACGCAGGTAGGCAGTAACAATACCCCGTTTTGTCTGGTGAAATCCCTTAGACGCTGACCAGATAAATATCTTAGCATCACCATCTATACTCAGTTCCTCAGGCACCGGTATCTGCCAGCTCTGATACTTAGCCAGGTTAGCCTCGGTAACCCCACTCCCACCACTCAGAATGGTTCTTCCGCAATCAGAGTCCATATCAGCAGTATAGTTATACAGTACCCCGGCTGTCGGGGTATATTTATCCATAACCAGATTAGCCTGGCTGATAGTATCCCCGCTGGGGGGAACCGAACCACTATGCAAATATATTATATGGTCGGAGTAAGGGTCGCCCTCAGGTAGTAATACCACATTAGGGGCTCCCACCCCCGAGATAGTTTCCATAGAGCCAGTAATCTCAATAGACGACTCATCAAAGCCTGAGGGAATACCGACCTCAATCCGCACCCCATCATAAGGGCTGGCACCACCGCCCTGTACATCAGCATCCATAGTAAACTTCCAGGCATGATAGCTCACCGGCACAATGTCATCAATAACCCCACTACCACTAACGGCTACTAATACCCCAGATGGATAACTCAGAGTAAGCCGAGCCTTAGTATCCACGGCTGAGTCATTGACCATAGGAAGCTTTATAAGGTAGGATTCCTCAGATTCAACTTCAATAATCACCCTGAATGACTGGTGGTCAACATCAAGTGAGGTAAAGATATTTCCCCCCCCAGAGGGACCCTCCACTATAGGTTCTTCAAACTGGAATGGGGCTAATGTCTTAATGGCAACATTACTGCTCAAGCGACCGGGAAGAACCACACCAGCAGCGATTCCACACCCAGCCAGAACTAGAACTAGGGTAACCAGCCATCGACCCTTACCACGTTTCAACTCTATCACCTCCCTATATTACCGAATCTACCCGGTCAGTAGTCTTTCTTAGGGTTGACTCAGCATAATCCTGCGGCGACTCATCATGAGACACCCCCTTATGCCAGCCGCTATGATTATCGCCGGCGAGCAACTCTTCAATCTTCTCAATCGATTGTAGCAACTGCTCACCACTCTGACTTACCTTATAGGCAATCCGACAGCTCGCTCCACGACTATTAAGCGGAACCATCACCAGGAAGCCACGCTGGGTAAGATAACCCAGATATTCCTGTAGCTGGGAATAGCTCATCCCCACACTATACATAATCTTAGTCTTGCTAGCCTGTCTCAGCCTTAAGATATCAGCGATAACCTCAATATGTGACCGTCTACTATTCATTAATGAACCACGCTACCTCCAGCTCAAGCCCTATCATCAAAATCATAATCGCAAGAGCCGTCTTAATTCATCACTAAAATCCTTGGTCTCCTTCTCCGACATTGAACCTCCCGCCAGTTTATCTCCGTACTTGATAAAAAAATCCATAAATTCCCGCTGTAGGTTATTTATATTCCGCTGGAACTGTTCAAAATCCTGTCGGTTTACATACCCTGCTGGAGGCGGGGCTATCTTAGTACCATCAGGTTCGCGATGCTGGTTGATTACCACCGTCGTTTTCGCCTTCGCCAGTTTACGCGAGCGGAGTAGCCTTTCCAAACACTCATTCACAAAATCAGCCCGGTCAAGCTGTCCCCGATAGCGGTCTATCTTACGCATCAAGGTATCATTAACTACTACCATCTTTTTCTCAGACATCGCTTTTCTCTCCCTCTATGTTCATGTTATCTCGGTAGCGCCGCAGAATTGCCTTAATCCTCGCCAGAAACTCAAATCTGCCTACCGTTCTCTTCAGATAGGCATCAGCCCCCATCGCTACCGCCCTATCCCAGGCAGTCTCACTGGAATCTGAGCCTAAAAGAATTATCGGAGCCTCAGAGCGTTCCCGAATGCGTAAACATATATCCTCACCATTAGGTAATTCATCATCCAGAATTATCAGACTGACTTCAGCTATCATTTGTAATCCCTTATTCGGGTCCGGGGTAGTTACCACCTCAAAACCAACCTCATCCAGCATCGTGGCAAGCTCATTAGATGATGTCGGGTCAGTATCTATCAACAGAACCTTAGCCACTATCGCTGACTTCAGTGGTTTCTTAATACCGACGCTGGCCACCTTCTCCGTCTTCTTCCCCTTGACCTGCACCGCCAGCGCCAACAGCACCAGCAGGGTCTTCCATTCCCGCTTGAGTTCTTCCTCAACCCTATCAAATTCCCCACGGGTAACATACTGGCGAGTCGACATCGCTTGCCTATCCATACCCCATCCCTCACTATTTTTCTGAAATCCCGGCAACAACTTCCTCCACTAGTGACATCTTATTAACCCTAGACTAACAGTAAACAGAGTCAATTGTAGTGCCTAAAGTGCCTAAATAGTGGCAATTCAGTGCCAGTTTGGTGGAAATTACGGTAGATACAAAAAACCGGCGGGCCGCCGGGACTAAGGATTGACCTAAAGTTGTTTAATCAGTGTTTAATCAATCAGGTCGGACTAGCTTGTAGCCAAGTCCACGAACGCTGATAATTATCTGCGGGTCTAGAGCATTATCGCCCAGTTTCTGCCTTAATCGGTAGACATATTTCTTCACATTCTCTGCGGCATTAATATAGTTATCCCCCCAGACCCGACGCAATAGTGTCTCGTAGGTTAATACCTTACCCTCATTCCGCACCAGCTCAGCCAACAATCGCCACTCAGTAGGGGTCAGCTGGATAGCTTCCCCACCCCGGGTTATCTCCCGGCCGGCAAAATCTATCACCAGGTCACCCAGCGCCAAAGGTCGCTCACCACCCTTGAGTTGAGGCATATGACTCCGTCGCAGAATAGCTCTTACCCGAGCTAGCAGTTCCATATGAATAAAGGGCTTAACAATATAATCATCGGCGCCCAACTCCAGCCCCTTGACCTTGCTTACCTCATCATCTCGCACCGTCAGAATCAACACCGGGATATCCGAGAAGGTGCGAATCTCCTTGAGAACATCAAGTCCATCCATATCGGGTAGTCCCAGGTCAATAATAGCTATATCCGGTGACTCTGTCTCCACCAGCTCCACCGCCTTATTCCCCAGGCCAGTAGACACCACTAGCGACCCAGGCCACCTCAGCTCGAAGCACAACTTTACTGCTTCAACAACCTCAGGACTATCCTCAACAATTAGAACCTTCACTGCCCACTCTCTGGAGCTATACTCTTTCCAGCACCCGGTTTTTTCGGTGCCAGGTTATTATAGGGTATCGTAAAGATAAAGGTATTTCCCTCCCCAACCTTACTCTTCACCCATATCTCCCCGCCATGAGCTTCGACTAACTGCTTGGATACCGCTAGCCCCAGCCCCAAGCCCGGCAAGCGCTGTCTATCTGCTTCAACACGATAGTAAGGTTCAAAGAGACGTCGTTGCTCTTCATGACTAATCGGCTTACCGCTATCCTGCACCTCCACAATAACATCACCACTACCAACCTCAACCCGCACCATAATATTACCCCCTCTAGGAGTAAATTTAATCGCGTTCGACAGCAGATTAAGCATAACCTGCTCCAGCCGACGACGGTCAACCACTACCTGAGGTAACCAGCGAGGTAGGTGTAAGCTTAAGGCTTGACCCTTACTTTGAGCTATTGGCATCACCTGAGCCACCGCTCCCTTAAGTATAGGCCCGATTGCTGATGACTCAGTATGCAGCCGAAAGGCACCTGTTCTAGCCTTAGCTAAATCAGCTAGCTCGGATATCCTTGAATTCAGATTCTGGGATGACCGGTCAATATTTTCCACAATCCTGGCCTGCACCTGCCCCAGTTTACCGTCCAGTTCCTCTTCAAGCAAACCAATAGAAGCTATAATGGAGGTAAGCGGGGTCTTAAGTTCGTGAACCAGAACATCAATAAACGCCGTCCGCTCCAAATCCTGCTGTCGGACCACCTCGTTTTCCTTCCTGAGCTTCAGGTTATACACCACCTGAACCAGCAGACTAGTGATATGCTTTAACAGGGCTAGTTGCCGCTTGGTATAGGCTACTGGACGATAACTGACTACTGCCAGCGCCCCCAAAACATCATCCCCGATTGCTAACGGCAACCAGATAACAAACCTTGACTGATGAGGGCAACCTAACCAATTAAGGATAGCTCCGGATACCCTTTCCACCGTGATTTCGCGATGGCTAATCACCTCACCCAGGGTTGTCTCAGTTAGCTTCAGGGTAACTTCCGACCGAGCCGATTCACCATCTAGCGGGCAAATCCGAACCTGGTCACCCTCAACTAAGACAGCAGCTACCCAATCAGCCCCGACATACCTCTTCGACTCCTGAGCGAAGGTATGATAAGCCTGAGCAACATCTGACACCCTTGCCGGGATATCGGCTAACCTCTGGAGTAACTCTATCTCCTGCTGGGCATCCACCGTCATTTTACTTCTGCCATACTGTTCCATCGTTTTATGTAAACCTCTTCACCTACATCGCCGTGAACAGGACTACCAGATTACCGATTATCAAACAGACCCCTACCCCACTCAGGATACGCGGCACGAGCCAGCCACGCCGGGGTAGCTGATAATAGGTTAAAAAGAACAAGCCAATCAGAATAGCTATTTTCACCAGAGTAAGTGTCCACAGACTGTTACCCAAAGCGTTCATTATGAGTATCATCAACGGATTTACCTCATAACCACCGGCGGTGAAAACGAGTGCTGAGGTCAGACTATCTCCAAAGCCAAATAAGAGCACCGCCGCAACCCACCAACCCAGCGAGATTGAATGCCTCTCCAAGTCAACCCCTTCTGGCGCCCAACTATCCTCAGCAATCCTCCGACTTCTCCGGTAGCTCTCAGCTTCCTCCCGACACGACATAGCCTTAGCACGAACTTCATATACCCTGAAAAGTCGCATCACCCGGCGAAGAAATTCCCTTACCCCGTGGTGGTACTCCTTCAGCTCTACCCTGGTAACATAGTCCCCCGCTCGATTACGAGTTTGTTCCATCCTTACCATAACCAAACACCATTATGCATTCTGTCTATAATTAAATTATAATTCGCCAAATGGCAAATGTCAACTGCGTCACACTATAATTCGCCAAATGGCAAATGTCAATAGGCAAAACTTTTTTCCCTGTTTTAATGCCAACTGGCGGGAATCACATCTGAAAACTAGCTGCTAAACTAAAGCCCTAACTTCACCAATCAGGCCTTAATAGGTAACAGGTGATAAGACCCCTTTAATCAAGTAAGGTTGTCTCGAGGAAAAATCCATCGGGGGTAGCAGGGTAGGAAAGAAATACGGTAACCAGTCTCTCTGGTTAATGTTGGCTTAGCAGAACCGAGTCATCATTGAACTGCTCTCCCGCCGCCTGCTCAAAAGCAGCTACTAAATCACCGATGGTAAGAGCCTCCTTCTCCGCCTCTCCCATATCCACCACAATCCTGCCCTTATGCATCATAACCAATCTATTACCGTAATGCAGGGCAATCTCCATATTATGAGTAACCATTATGGTAGTCATCCTTTCGCGACGGATAATCATATCACTTAACCGCAGCACCGTTTGCGCTGTTTTAGGGTCCAGGGTAGCAATATGCTCATCGAGCAGCAGGATATCCGGCTTGCTTATAGTAGCCATAAGCAGGGCTAGAGCCTGCCGTTGCCCTCCCGAAAGGGTACCTATCGGAGTACTTAGCCGATTCTCCAAACCAAGCTCAAGCATCGATAGGGCATCACGAAATATTTGCCGCCGTTTCTTATTGATTGCCATTTCCAATTTTCTCGGCTTCCCTCGCAACAGAGCCAGGGAAAGGTTCTCTTCAAGGTTAAGCTTACCTGCCGTGCCTACTTCAGGCTGCTGCCACACCCGGCCAACATAGGCAGCTCGCTTATGCTCTTCCAGGTTGGTAACATCATCACCGGCGATAATAATACTGCCGCCTTTCTCGGGAGGAAAGACACCAGCGATAATATTAAGTAAGGTAGATTTTCCGGCTCCATTACTGCCAATAATAGTAATAAAATCCTGTTCACGAACATCTAGATTAACATTTTCCAGGGCAGTTACCTCATCCACGGTATCTTTAGCAAATATCATGCTTATATTCCTGAGCTGAAGCATATAGTTATTCTCGCCTGTTTTCATTACCACTATCCCTTCACATTCTGACAGCCGGCGGTAGCCATTCACCACGCACCTTCTTCCGAATGTGAGGCACCGCCAGAACAATAATCACCAGAACTGCTGTAACTAGCTTCAAATCGCCAGGAGGCATACCTAATCTAAGGGCAACATTGAGAAACAGGCGATAGAGGAATGTGCCACCTAAACAGGCGAGCAGAATTGAAGTAATACTTTTAGGATGGAACACGCCCTCCCCAATTATCACCGAAGCCAACCCCATTACTATCATACCAATCCCCATACCTATATCTGAGAAACCCTGATTCTGTGCTACCAGTGCCCCGGTAAGAGCCACCAGTCCGTTGGAAATAGCGCAGCCTAACAGCACATTTTTATTAGTATTACTACCCAGGCTACGCACCATCTGCTCATTATCGCCGGTAGCCCGCAGTGCTAGCCCAACCTCGGTACGCAAAAACCAGTTCAACCCGGCAACAAAGATAGCCACCACCACTAACACAAAGCCAATAGACAGCCCCACTCCGTTATGAACCCCCAGGATTCGAGCTACCATATCAAAGCTGGTTATCTCACGCAGTAGCGGAATATTAGCCCGACCCATAATCCTCAGATTCACCGAGTAGAGAGCCACCATCATTAGGATGCCGGAGAGCAAGGCACTTATCCTGAGCTTAGTATTAAGCAACCCAGTCACCAGCCCGGCAGCCAATCCACCACCAAAAGCGGCCAGGGTTGCCAAAAAGGGATTAACCCCGCTGACAATCAACACAGCAGCGATGGCACCCCCCAGAGGGAAGGTACCATCTACGCTAAGGTCAGGAAAGGTAAGCACCCGAAAGGTTAGATATACACCTATAGTGACTAAACCAAAGACTAACCCTTCATATAGAGATACCGCTAATAAACCAACATCCAACACTATCTCCTCTGGAGTTTGAACACCAGATATTCTAGAACTATTTGCTGGTCAGTCGGTTAGCCTGAGATAAGGCTACTCGCCCACTATCTCGGTAGCTTTATCCAAAACCGACTGCGGAATGGTCACCCCCAGTCTCTCCGCCGCTGATGGGTTCAGATACAAGTCAGTCATCGGACACTTCTTAACCAAAATATTAGCTGGCGATTCGCCATTCAGGATACGAGCCCCTATCTTGCCGCACTCAGTACCTAAAACATAGTAGTCCAGACCAGGGGTGCCAATGGCTCCCCTCTCCACAGTAGCCGTATCCGCGGCGAACAGGGGTATCTGATTATCCTCACCGACCTTGACTACCGACTCAAAAGCAGATATCACCGTATTATCTGTAGGCACCCATATCGCATCAACCCTACCTACTAGCGATTGAGCCGCTGTCATCACATCAGCTGAAGTCGCTGCCGTCGCCTCAACAATATTCTCGATACCAAGGCCAGGAGCTGCCTTCTTAAGCTCCTCTATCTGCACCAATGAATTCGACTCACCAGCACTATAGATTGTTCCCAGCGTTTTAACATTAGGACAAATATCCAGAATCAATTGTACCTGGGTAGCTACATCAGCCCAATCACTAACCCCGGTTATATTGCCTCCAGGCTTATCCCAGCTAGCCACCAATGACGCATCTACCGGGTCGGTGACCGAGCCAAAAACTACCGGGATATCGGTACCCTCCACCGCTTTAGCACAAGCCTGACTGGTTGGCGTAGCTATAGCCAGGATTAAGTCTACCTTATCCGAAGCAAACTTCTGAGCAATGGATGCCGCTACCGACATATCGCCCTCAGCATTGCTGATGTCATAGCTAACATTCTGCCCCTCAATAAAGCCTTCTTTAGCCATCTGGTCAATAAAGCCTTGACGATTAGCATCCAAGGCAGGATGGGTCACTATCTGGGTGATGCCAATCTTATATACCTTGGACTCGGATTGATTCGGCTTACACCCGCTCATCATCGGCAGTGCCATGGCTAACACTAGTATCAGACTAATACTACTAACTAATGCCCACAATTTCTTCCCTTTCACTCAGGAACCTCCTATAGTCACTTTTAGCTATCCCCATCCGCCCCACCTCCCCAGTCTAAGTATATATTATCAGACATTACCCTCAATGAAGTCAACCTATTCCGGCTTAACCGGCAGCTTACCATCGCTGCTATCACATACCGTGAGGCTAAGTCCATCCCGTTTTACCACTACCACCTCCCTGCCGATGTCTATCCCCTGACCTACCGTTCTAGCCTGCCAGAGTTCATCGTCAATTCTAATTATGCCCTCCGGGGCTAGCGCTTTCACTACCCTACCCCGATTACCCACCATGGTTAAACCAATCACCGGTTTCTGATTCAGGGCACGACTGCCTGCCCGATAAGAGCTAATACCATAGACAGCTAACCCTACCATAATACCAATAAACACCCCCCGCGGCAGATGAACTCCAAGGGTAGGTAAGCCCCAAAGTATAAACATCGCCAGGACAATCTCCTCTAGTGAGGTAGCTAGGATAATGAACATCTTCCGTCGCTTCATCTCATCACCACACCTATTATAGCAAAGCCTCTCTTATTGCTGATACCCAGCCAGAGGTGTATAATTAGCCAGTACTTAGCAAAGCGGTGAGGTAGCTAATGGAGGTTAGTCGTCAGGAGGTATTACATATTGCCCGCCTGGCTCGACTGGGGTTAACTAAAACCGAGGTGACCAAGCTCAGCGGGGAATTGTCCATCATCCTGAAGAACTTTGAGCTACTCCAGCAGGTAGAAACTACCAATATCCCACCCACTGCCCAGTCTATCGCTCTCCAAAATGTAACCCGAAGTGACCAAGCATCAGCCTCGCTAACCCCAAACGAGGTTCTCGCCAACGCTCCTCGGAAAGAGGGGGGCTTTTTCAGAGTCCGAGCCGTACTGGATAATACCTAAGCTAAAGGAGTGAGCCGAATAACTAACCATAACCCGCTTACCATACACCATGCCCATCAGTTACTCAAGACCCGACAGGTATCCTCAGTTGAATTAACCAAGGTATACCTGAAGCGTATTCGCCAGCTAGAGCCACAGGTTCATGCCCTGGTTACCATTACCGACGAGCTAGCCCTGCGCCAGGCGCAAAGAGCCGATAAACGGCTCGCCAATGGTAATGCTGGTCCCCTCACCGGTATCCCGGCAATAATCAAGGACAACATCTGCACCCAAGGGATACTTACTACCTGCTCTTCAAAGATGCTACAGAATTTTGTTCCCCCCTATAACGCCTCTGTAGTCGAAAAACTAGAGGAGGCAGGGGTAGTTATGGTAGGTAAATCCAATATGGATGAATTTGCTATGGGTTCATCTACCGAGCACTCCGCCTTTTTCACTACCCACAACCCCTGGGATTTAAACCGCGTCCCTGGCGGAAGTAGCGGAGGCTCCGCCACCGCCGTAGCCACTGGTGAAGCCATCTATGCCCTGGGCTCGGATACCGGCGGCAGCATCCGTCAGCCAGCTGGCTTCTGTAGCGTTACCGGATTAAAACCCACCTACGGCAGGGTAAGCCGATACGGCCTGGTCGCCTTTGCCAGCTCCCTTGACCAGATTGGACCGATAACCCAGGACATTACCGACTGTGCCCTGGTGTTAAATACCATTGCCGGTTATGATACCCGAGACTCCACCTCCGCTCCCTTCCCCCTCCCCAATTATACTCAGTGTTTAACCAATAAACTCAATGGTCTCCGCATTGGCATCCCCAGGGAATACTTCATTGAAGGAACACAGCCCGAGGTTAAAGCAGCGATACAGACCGCTATCAGTCAGCTTGAAGGGCTTGGCGCCTCAGTAGATGAGGTATCACTGCCCCATACCCCCCACGCCCTCGCCGCTTACTATATAATTGCCCCTTCGGAGGCATCAACCAACCTCGCCCGATATGATGGGGTAAAATATGGCTTTTCTTACCAGGAGACGAATAATATGTGGGAGGCAATGGAAAAGACCCGCCAGTTCGGCTTTGGTGCTGAGGTAAAACGACGCATTATGCTGGGAACCTACGCCCTGTCCGCCGGCTATTATGATGCCTGGTATCTCAAGGCACAGAAGGTGCGCACCATAATCAGACAGGAATTTGACCAGGCGTTTGAGAAATTTGATGTTCTGGTAACCCCCACCTCACCCACCGTTCCCTTCAAAATCGGTGAGAAGATAGATGACCCCCTCCAGATGTATCTATCCGATGTCTGCACCCT
>JAGGZY010000045.1 GCA_021161775.1 Dehalococcoidales bacterium | reverse complement strand
CTATACACAATGGAAAAAGGCCGAGATGCCAGAGGATATCCGGGTAGAATCCCTTAATGACGACCAGATGAGAGACCTCAATCGGCTCAAGGCGTGGCTCTATCAGAAGAGAACCACAGTGAGGGAGAACAGGGAACGAGCTGAGAGACGGGAGGAAAAAGAAGAAGAGGCAACTAAAAGAAAGGCTGAGCAGCCGGAGCTATTCAAGTTCTAAAGTACTCAACGCTACCAGAAACGGGCTGGGGGTTATATTTCCCCAGCCCATTTTATTCCTAATCGCACATTCCAAGCGTTTGTTCAATTAAGCACGTAGGAGTCCTGTCGACATCCGGCTCTCAAAATAAGCTCTTATAAAAGTTTCTTGAATTCCTCAATACCTAGACCTGCATCGTTTATGATTCCGGCCATCGTATAAGCGTTAATTGGGTTTGCTCTTGGTATAGTAGTAATCCTTTTCCCATTGGTCATTGTGATATGTTTGCCCTGCCTCGTGATCCAGAAACCGAATTTCTCGAAAGCCTTCACGGCACGTTGATAATTTATCTCTGGTAGACTGGGCATAATTCTACCCGACTTCTACATAACGAGATTCCTTGTCTTTACTTAACTCCTCAACGGTTTCCAAATACGTTTGTATAGCATCCTTAATATTTCCCAGGGCCTCTTTTTCGGTTTTGCCTTGTGACCAACAACCGGGAAGACCAGGGGCCCAAATAGCATATCCTTCGCTGATTTCCTTTATATTGACCTTGTATTTCATATACATCTCCTGAGCTTTTTGCTTTTTCTATGTAATATTATAGGTAATTATAATCCTAAAAAGCCCATAATTCTAGCCATGGCTAATCAAGTTGAACTAAATGCACTATTGTTCCAAGAACCAGCCTTCTCTTCCCATTATCTCCTTTGAAATCTTGTGGCTCGGGCCATCCCCTCTAGCTACGAAAACCCCGACCTGCTCTCCGACTGCTTCTCTTATCGCCGCAACATCTTTGTGTGTGAAACCCGGGCAGAGCAGGATTGAATGTATGCCTTCCTGTGTGGCAAGTTTTCGTGCCATCTCCGCTGCTTGACTTTGATTTCTGACCACCCTTACAAACAGATTGTATTTTGGAGTCTTAATGACGCAACTGTGCTTATCTGCCTCAGCATCAGGGGCGTGGGCAATAAAGGCTGCTTTAAAAGCCATATTCAATGCCTCCTCTCGTAAGTTCTACAGGGAATTATAACACTTACGATAATAATTCCAGAAGGCTATTAGCTCGTACCCTAGCAGTAAAAGAAACTGGAAAGCTGCTGAAATCTATGGAATGGGTCGGGATAGCTTACCCCCAGGTTAGCGGCTTTGTAGTACTCCCTGGTGAAGTCGATATAGTCCTTCTGGCAGATTAAGGATAAATCTTCATCACTTGCCAGTTTGGCTTTAATAGTTCGGTAATTGTCATCCTCCGGTAGGGTGTCTTTCAGGAACTCAGGAAATATTTCGTAGTGGTCTCCGCGGAAAGGGTGACCTGTCCCGAAGTCATATTCCTTCAGTTCTTCTCGATATAGGATTCCGATTGCCATTTACCCTCCTTGTAAGAATAGCTCGCGGGTGAACTCACATTGGCTCTCGCTTGTTCTAGTATAGCATCGTCAGGGCGGTATCATCATTAATTAGTGCCTGATTGAACCTTGCGGCATAAAGATTAGCTCTTAGGTTAAGCAATGATAGAGGGTTGATTCTATGCTAGTTGATAACTAATAGGTGTGGGGTTACATTAATGAGGGGGGAAACCTGCTCACGAAGGGTATTTTTGTGATTATCTCATCTGTGGCTGTCTCAAGTGAAGTTTATGAAAATAGTATTGCCTGAGACTCAGATTAGAGCTTAACGACTTGACAGAGATGATTACTCTGTCTAAAATCAAGTAAGCTTGCTTATAGTATGCTATACTTGTTATTTTATCAATAGCGTCCCTTATGTAAGAAAGGTCATCAATTAGATGTTACCGTAGTAGAAGGATTGATGAGAAAGCATTCCATGGCAATATTGGCACTGGCTTTGGTGGTTTTAATGCTGTCTTCACTGCCGGCCATGGCTAATGATTTCCCTCTTTCCTCGGGTGATAGTGTGCTCGTTGATGCCCTCGATTATCCCTGCGACGCTCAAGAGGCAGATGTCAGCATAGGTAGTTTCGCCGTCTCAGCTTGGGTGGTAATGGCTGTTGCCGATACTAGTGAAGACTATCAATGAGTGGGGTGACCCGTCCGTTGTTGATCGCCTTCGATGATAACCTGCTACTAGCAATAGGTACTATAATAGGCATTGTTGCCCTTATCATTAACATATATCCGACACAGGAAAAAACACTACCAGTACCACTAAAATGAGCAGGATGAAGAGACTTAGTATAGCTAGACTTATTACCGGTCTACTTGTTGCCGGCTGTGTAGTAGTTGCCACGTTATGCGGCTGCCAAGCACATCCTACACCAGAGCCAACGCTAACTCCAGCATCAGTGGAGCTCAATAATGGTACGGGTGGTTTACAAACAGGATCTGAGAGTAGTAGTCAGGCCAGAGTAGTGGTTACTCTGGATTTCGGTCGCCAAGTCGTGCTGGATAAACTAGCGGCAATAGGCAGCAATACCTCCGCTATGGAGGCTTTACGAGAGGTAGCTGAGGTAGAGACGGCCTACGGGGGAGGGTTTGTTAACGCTATAAACGGTATTCGCTCTGAGTATTCCGGGAGCCACGCTAGTAGGAATGACTGGTTTGTCTATTTTAACGGTATTTTGTCTAATGTTGGGGCACTTGACTATAGACTTCTCCCCGGTGACATTGAGCATTGGGATTTTAGAGACTGGAGCTTCCGTCAATCTGTGTCGGCGATAATTGGTGATTTCCCTGAACCACTTCTCCATGGGTATGGTGGGGTAGTCTATCCCACCATAATTATCTATCAAGATGGCTGGAGAGATGAAGCCAGGCAAATAGCCGAGATATTAAACCAGTTCAGCGTAGATGATGTCTCCCTCAGGGGTGCTACTGAGCTGTCAGCCGATGAGAAAAGCTCCGCTAATCTCATTCTGCTGGGTAGGAATGATTTTCAGCTTATAGAGGAGATAAACCAGCCATGGAGTAAGCTTGGCTTCTACTGCCACTTCCAGGATGGTTGTCTCCATGTCTTCAACTCGACGGGAGAATTAATTGCCAAATATAAAGGTGGGGTAGGAGTTATTCAGGCAACTCTGAACCCGTGGAATCCGAGGGGTACAGGGGGGTGCGAAAACGTAGTCTGGACAGTATCCGGTCTGGATGAAGTCGGGGTAAAAAGTGCTGTGGATGCCCTGGTTAATCACTATAGTGATTTTGAATATGCTTGTGCCGTAGTAATTACTGATGATGAAATGATTAAGGTGCCTTGATGAGAAGCCTTAGATATCAGGATAAGGAAACGCCTGTCCACAAACTCAATCCTTTCAGCAAGCTGGCCTGGATTGGTAGTGTCCTAATCCTGGCTCTGATCTTGGATAACCCTCTTTTTCTTCTTGCTTTGTTCCTGTTAGTGCTGCCGATAATAAAAGTGGCGGGGATATGGAAGGAGTGGCTCTCTACTATGAAGTTTTCCCTCTTTATGTGCCTGGCGATTATACTAATAAATGCTCTAGTAAGCTCTCGTGGTAGTCATATTTTGTTTGAAGCTCCCTTCCGTATACCAGTAATGGGTATTCCGGTGATAACTCTGGAAGCCATACTATACGGGGTAGCCATGTCACTCAGGTTGCTGGTGATAATCTCTGTCTTTGCCGTACTCACCTTCACCATTCATCCCGATGATATGATGCTGGCTATGATAAAAATGAAGCTGCCCTACAAATCGGTACTGGTAATCTCACTCTCCACCAGGTTTATTCCTACCCTGGTTGATGATACACAGCGTATCACTGATATCCAGAGGTCAAGGGGGCTGGAACTTGATGGGGGAGGGCTAGCTCACAGAATCAAAAGCCGCTCCTCCATTGTAATTGCCCTCCTATCTAATTCCTTAGACAGGGCGGTGCAAGTTGCTGAAGCCATGGAATCAAGGGCATTCGGCATCGGCAGAGGCCGGACCTTTTATAAGGACATAAAATTCACCATTACTGATATCACCACAGTGGTATTTGCTCTCCTTCCCGGTGTTCTTGGCATTGTCATGGGCATTTACGGATATGGCCAGTATCAATATTACCCCACTTTTGAGAGAATAAGCCTTAACGGTCCTGAGTGGTACTTACTGGCACTAATGACATCACTTCTGTTTGCCATACTACCGTTGGCTTATATAAAGCGGAGGGTTAACCTTGATTAGAATAGAAAATCTTACATTTTACTATAATGGTGTTACCCAGCCAGTTCTCAAGGAGATAAACCTGGAAGTTAATAGCGGGGAGTTTGTTCTGGTGACCGGGCCGTCTGGCGGTGGCAAGTCAAGCCTGTGCCGCTGTCTCAATGGTCTCATACCCCACTTCTACGGAGGTAAGATAGCTGGACGGGTAGAAGTAGGGGGGCTGGATACCTTCAAGCACTCAACTAAGGAGCTGGCTACCAGGGTGGGCATGGTATTCCAAGACCCGGAAAACCAGCTAGTTTGTCTGGATGTAGAACGAGAGATTGCCTTCGGTTTGGAGAACCTTGCTTTCCCCAGGGAGCTTATCGCCAAGCGCTTGGAGGAATCACTGGACACACTCGGCATCTCCAGCCTGCGCTATCGCCAGGTTCACGAACTCTCCGGTGGAGAGAAGCAAAAGGTTGCCATCGCCTCAGTTCTGGCACTCCACCCGAGTATTTTGATACTGGACGAACCTACTTCAGAACTAGATCCCAAAGGCGCTGAGGAATTGCTTTCCCTAGTAATGCGGCTGAATGACGAACTGGGTCTTACTATAATATTGATAGAGCATCGGCTGGATAGAGTGCTCCAGTATGCTGATCGGCTAATAGTGCTTAACCGGGGAGCAATTACCGCCGACGGCAAGGTCAGGGATATCATGAGTAGTTGCTACCAGGAGCTTTTACAGATGGGAGTTGGTGTACCCCCTATGATCCGACTGGTTCAGAGGCTAAGAGACAAAGGCATCAGCATTGAGGGAACGCCACTCACTGTTAAAGAGGGGAGGGCTATGCTCGATAAGGCTTTCCACGGGGCTTCGGGGCGGCTCACTCATTCTAGTGGGAGTATTGACGGTAAGCCGCTGGTGGAAACAAAAAGGCTCTGGTATGCCTATCCTATTGGTCTCACTGCTCTAAAGAATGTGAGCCTCAGCATAGATGAAGGGGAGTTTGTGGCTATTATGGGAAGGAATGCCTCAGGAAAGACAACACTGGTCAAGCATTTTAATCGTCTCTTAATACCCACTAAGGGAAGGGTTAGCGTAGATGGTGTTGATACCAGAGGGGCTACTATTGCCAAATTAGCCAGGAAAGTTGGTTTTGTCTTTCAGAATCCGAATGACCACCTCTTCGCTAATACTGTCGACGATGAAATTACATTTACCCTGAAAAACCTAGGGTTTAGCAGTAGTGAAATGGAGTCACGGACTAACGAAGTGCTGGCAAAGTTTAATCTTATAAAATATAGGAATCACTACCCCCGCTCTCTGAGCGGTGGGGAGAAGCAACGGGTAGCTTTGGCCTCAGTCCTTGCTGGCCAGCCCAAGATTCTGATACTGGATGAGCCAACCCGGGGAATGGAGTACCGACTTAAGAGTGAGCTAATGAGCTTTCTGGATGAATATCGGCAGCAGGGCAATACTGTGATTTTGGTGAGCCATGATGTCGAGATAGTGGCTGAGTATGCCAGCAGAGTAATACTGCTAAGTGAAGGGAAAGTCGTGGTCGACGGGGAAAAACATGAAGTCCTATCTCGAGCACTCCTGTTTTCCCCACAGATAAACCGTCTGACTCAAGCCTTTGAAAGGTATGGCGTGCCCAATAATATACTGACGGTTGATGAAGCACTGGACGTGTTACCATAAGACGAAGATATATCTTTCTTATCCTTATTTTAGCTACAGGCATAGCTGCCTTTGTGGCACCGGTGTTCAAGCCGTCCCCGCTTGATATTCTGTCCAACTGGGGGCTGGTATCGGCTATACTAGTTGGCTTGGCTATTATTGCCTTCTTTGCTGAATTTGAAGGGAAGCGGGTAAGCTCTAAGGAGATAGCCCTGGTAGGCATGCTAGGCACCGTATCAGCCGTGTTAAGAATTCCTTTTGCTGCTATGCCTAGTGTGCAGCCATGCACTGCCTTGATAATATGCTCTGGATATGTCTTCGGGCCGCTGGTTGGCTTCATGGTTGGTGCTATAACAGCGCTTGTTTCTAACTTCTTCCTTGGGCAGGGTCCCTGGACACTATATCAGATGTTTGCCTGGGGAATGGCTGGGGTTACTGCTGCCTATCTCAGGCGCTTTAACCTTGATAGAAGGGGGCTAATTGCCTTCGGTATCTTCTGGGGCTATGCTTTTGGGGCCATAATGAATATGTGGTTCTGGGCTTCTTTTATCTATCCACTGACACTAAAAACTTTTATCGTCGCCCAGCTTAACAGTGTTTGGTTTGATACTGCCCACGCCGTGGGAAACGCTATTCTGCTGGGAGTGCTTGGCAATAAGACCATAGCTATCCTAGAGCGCTTCCGGAAAAGGTTCCAGTGGCAAATTACCACCCAGTGCTTCATCTAACTGGCTATTACCACAACTTATTCTATTAAGTACGGCTAGAATAATAATTAGAACAGCGTTTTCATACCTACCGAGATGCCTGAATACTGCTTGAGCAGTAGAGATTTTTAGATGCTCTTCAAGTTTAGCTTCTAGCATTTTTTATTCCTTCCTTAGATTATCAAGCTACGCCGAAAAACTACCTTTTGGAGAACATAAGTATTTCACCACTATACTACAAAAATTGCGAAAGTCAGATATAAGCTGAAGGAGTGCAGAGTATTGACATGTGCCCACAAGTATCTTATACTTCATATATAGTAACGACCCTAACAAAAAAGGAGGTTTTAGCAATGAAGGTTGATAGGCTTTGTCATGTCCATTTTTGGGTGAATGATTTAAGGAAGGCGTGCAGTCGTTATAGTGAGATCCTAGAGGACAAGTGGGTTGGTCCTATCGATTGGGATCCTCTGAAATTGGTAGTGGCCTTCGATAATATTGGTATTGAGTTATTTGAGCCAAAAACATTAGATTCACCGTCGGCGAAGTACAGGCCGGCTTCAGGTGAGGGATTTGCTTGCCTTGGGCTGAAGGTTCACAATATCGATGAAGCAGTTGCTGACCTAAAATCCAAGGGAATGAGGTTTCTTGAAGCGTTACCGGGTCAGTATATTCTTCAGGCTAACGAAAGCTTGAGAGCTGCCTGGACACTCCCTGAGGATCTCTTTGGCGTTATGCTTGAGTTGTTGGAGTATGAAGATAGGACGCCTATCTCATTAGCCAATCTGAACCGATTGAGCCATATTCCGGAGGTTCCGACCACTAAGGTACCTATTGAGGGTGGAAAAACCCACTAAACTCATCTGAATTAAGGTAAGGTTAATATAATCTAATCATAGCTAAAGGTGTTAGGGGCGTTAACTAGTGATAGAGCAACAAGAATGCTGTCTTGTTGCTCTATTGTCATCTTCTGGTTGGTTTATTGGCGCTGCTAATTTTAATCCTCTAAGTATAATCTCCTGTATCTGCCTCAGTAAGCAAACGCAAAATTATTGCTAGAGGTTCCGTTTAGTTCAAGATTAGAATAGTCTGTTACTTAGTTTCTTGACAAATGTTAAACATTATGTTTTATTAGTCTTAATAGAATAGGCTAAAGGCGTGGAACAAGACTAGTAGTCTTCTAGCGAGGCGCAGAGAGTCGGGTAAGGTGTGAGCCGATGCTAGCGCGGAGGGTGAATGGGCTTGGGAGCCGCAGGTTGAACGCTATCGGGCAGGTAGTCAGTAGGTTTTGCCGCAGTGGGAAGCGTTATCAAATCCCATGGTATCGAGAAGTTATTTTATTCTCTGTACCTGATAGAGATAACCGGCAGTTAATTTTTATGGCTGGTTAAGAAGGGTGGCACCGCGGAAGTAGAGCTCCCGCCCCTTTAGGGGACGGGGGTTTTTGTGTTTATAGATAAGGAGATAAATATGTATCATCCCAGTCTGGATGAGGTGTATAAACTCAAGGGGCGGGGTAATCTGGTTCCCATCTATTATGAGATGATGGCTGATCTGGAAACCCCGGTATCGGCTTATCTTAAGATAGCTCGGGGTAACTACTCCTTCCTTCTAGAGAGTGTTGAGGGAGGAGAGCAATTAGCCCGCTATAGCTTTATTGGCACCGAGCCTTCCCTAGTTCTTAAGACCGGGGAGAAAAATTCGGTTGACCCCTTACCCCTGATAGAAAAGGAGCTTAATCGCTACCGACTGGTGCCTGTTTCGGGTTTGCCCCGTTTCCACGGTGGTATGGTAGGTTATCTGGGCTATGAGATTGCCAAATACTTTGAGAGATTGCCCTCTCCTGAGGCTGACCCGCTGGGGCTTCCCGAATCGGTAATGATGTTAGCCGATACCCTGCTGGTCTTTGACCATCTTACCCATAAGATTAGGGTAGTTTCTCATGCTCACCTCGATGGTGATATTGATGCCGCCTATCAGGAGGCAACTCGGAAGATTGACCGTCTGGTGGATAGGTTGAGCCAGCCAATTCCCCCGCCGCCCCTGCCGGCATTATCTACAGCATCCCCGGCTTCGTCAAACTTTACTCAATCAGGGTTTGAAGCTAGGGTTCGTCGTGCCAAGGAGTATATCTATAATGGTGATGTCATTCAGGTAGTTGTCTCCCAACGTCTGGCTAAACCGATAACTATCAGCCCCCTGGCTATGTATCGGGCATTGCGGTCACTTAATCCATCCCCATATATGTATTACCTTCACCTAGGGGACTTTCATATTGTTGGTTCATCCCCGGAGCTACTGGTCAGGGTGGAGGATGGTGTTGTTTCTAATCATCCTATTGCTGGCACCCGTCCCCGGGGCAAGGATACTGCTCAGGATATAGCTTTGGAGGAGGAACTCAGACAGGATGAGAAGGAGCAGGCAGAACACATTATGCTGGTTGACCTGGGGCGTAATGACATCGGTCGGGTTAGCCAGCCGGGCACGGTGGAGGTAACCCAGTTGATGGGTATCGAGCGTTATTCCCATGTTATGCATCTGGTATCTCATGTCCAGGGCAGGCTGAGGGCTGGGCTTTCCCAGTTTGATACCCTGCGTGCCTGTTTCCCGGCGGGGACGGTATCGGGGGCACCCAAGATTCGGGCGATGGAAATTATTGCCGAACTGGAACCAGATAAGCGAGGTCCCTATGCTGGGGCGGTGGGCTACTTTGGTTTCTCGGGGAATATGGATACTGCTATTACCATCCGCACCAGCATTATTAAGGACGGGATTGCCTATGTCCAAGCAGGAGCCGGCATTGTTGCCGATAGTGTCCCTGAGCGCGAGTATCAGGAAACCCTGAGCAAGGCTCAGGCAATACTAACCGCTATTGAGCAGGCGGAGG
>JAGGZY010000039.1 GCA_021161775.1 Dehalococcoidales bacterium | reverse complement strand
GGAGAGGACTTGAGGATAACAGTCCCGGTAGGGACGGTGGTACTGCTGGAGACAGCCACCGGGGATAGCTCCCTCTTGGCTGATTTGGAGAGGCCTGAGGAGCAGGTGGTGGTAACTCGAGGGGGGAAAGGAGGTCGGGGTAATGTTCACTTTGCTTCAGCTACCAATCAGGTGCCGCAGTTGGCAGAGAAGGGGGAGGTGGGGGAGGAACTAATTATTACCCTGGAGATGAGACTAATAGCTGATGTTGGTATTATTGGCTATCCCAATGTTGGTAAATCCACCCTGTTGGCTCAGGCGTCAGCCGCTAAACCAAAGATAGCTAGTTACCCCTTTACCACCCTTAATCCTGTGCTGGGGGTGGTAAATATTGGTGAGCGAAGGCTGATACTGGCGGAGATTCCGGGATTGATTAGTGGTGCCTATCGGGGGCGAGGGTTAGGTCACAATTTTTTGCGTCATATTACCCGCACTAGGGTACTGATTCATCTGGTAGACGGTAGCTCAGGACACCCTGAGGAGGATATGGTAAGGGTTAATATCGAGCTGGGTCGGTTTGATACTGGGCTAGCTAGCAAACCACAACTGGTAGTGATTAATAAGCTGGATTTAGCTGAGGTCAGGGCGCGGCAGGGGGAGATTAAGCATTCCTTCCGCCAGCTAGGTATTGTCCCCTGGTTTATCTCGGCGGTAACGGGTGAAGGGGTTAGCGAACTAATGACCGAGGCAATAAATCTGCTGGATGAGACCGTAGCGACATCCCCTCCCCCGAGGGTGATGGAGAAGGTGTTTCACCCCCTGCCCCGAGATGCTGGTTTAAGGGTGCGTAAGGATGGCAATACCTTTGTTGTTGAGGCAGCTGAGGTAGAGCGGATTATTGCTCGGGTGGATATATCCAGTAGTCAGGTCAGTGGACAGATTAAACAGCGGCTCCGTTGCCTTGGGGTTGACCGGGTATTACGGCGAGCCGGGATTAAACCGGGGGGCAAGGTTCGCTGTGGGAATCTAGAATGGGAGTGGGTTTAGGATGAATATTGGGGTATTGGGGGGTACCTTCGACCCCATTCATAACGGGCATCTAAGAATAGCCAGTGAGGTAAAAGCTCGGCTAAAGCTGGCTGAGATTTGGTTGGTGCCGGCGGCTTGTCCCCAGCTGAAACCAGCCAGTCCCATTTCGGCAGAGCACCGCCTTCATATGGTGCAATTGGCAATTACCGATATCCCCTATTGCCGATTATCTACCCTGGAGATAGCGCGCGGGGGGGCTTCCTATACTGTGGATACCATTACCGAACTGAGGCTAAAGCTTGGCCCTGGGGACGAATTATTCTTTATTCTGGGCTGGGATAATTTAGCCCAGCTCCCCAGGTGGCATGAGCCATCCCAGCTGGTCAAGATGTGTCATCTGGTGGTAGTACCTCGACCGGGCTATACCCTGCCGAATGTAGAGCTTCTGGAGGCGGCTGTTCCCGGCTTAGCCCGGAGTATTATCCTGCTTGACCTCCCTTGGATAGATATTAGCGCCTCAGAAGTTCGAAACCGGGTTGCTCAAGGGCTATCTATTGAGCATCTCGTTCCGGAGGTAGTAGCCCGGTATATTCGAGAAAATGGATTATATACCGGGAGCAGATAGGAGGTTTATATTATGGTAATTAAGCCAACCTTAACGCTGGGGATAAACACCGATAATGTAGCTCGGCTCAGGGAGTTAGCTAGTGAGGTGGGGGCTTTCCTTCAAGGGGAGTTTACCCTCGTTTCGGGAAGAGAGAGCAGCTATTACTTCGATGGTAAGCGGCTAACCCTGTCCCCGGAGGGTTCTTATCGGATAGGTAAAGCGATAGTTGATGAGCTGGCGGGGACCGATGTTGATGCTATTGGTGGGGTGGCGGTAGGGGGTTACCCGATGGTAACCGCCGCCGGCTTGGTTAGCTACCTGGAGGGAAAGTCAAAGCCGATATTTATTGTTAGGGAAGTAACTAAGGAGCACGGTACCAAGCGAAGGATTGAGGGACACTTCAAGAAGGGCTCCCGGGTAGCGCTCGTTGAGGATGTACTAACTACCGGCGGTTCGGTGCTCAGAGCGGTAGGGGCGGTAGAGGAGGCTGGGGGTAGGGTGGTTAGGGTTATGGTGCTGGTAGACCGCGATGAGGGTGGTAGCGACCGCTTGAGAGGCGCAGGCTATGAGCTAACCAGTCTACTCAGGGTAGTTCACTAGATATCCAGGTTGGTTACACTCTTGGCGTGGGCCTGAATAAAGGCTTTGCGAGGCGGAACCTCATCCCCCATTAATACATGGAAGATATGGTCGGCTCGGGCAGCATCCTCCAGGGTAACGTTGAGCATACTGCGGCTGGTCGGGTTCATAGTGGTTTCCCACAGTTGCTCGGCGCTCATCTCTCCTAACCCCTTGTAACGCTGCACCTCAACCTTTCTTGCCCCTTTTAGCTCCTCCAAAATGGCCTCTTTTTCGGTTTCCGAATAGACCCAATGGTTGGCTTTACCGGCTCGGACACGGAAGAGCGGGGGTTGGGCAATGAACAGATGCCCCTGGTTAATCAGGTCTACCATATGGCGGAAGAAAAAGGTGAGTAGCAGAGTGCGAATGTGAGAGCCATCGACATCGGCGTCGGTCATCAGGACAATGCGGTGATAGCGTAGCTTTTGGGCGTCAAACTCATCATCAATATTGGTCCCCAGGGCAGTAATGATGGCTCGAATCTCAGCGTGAGCCAGCATCCTGTCGGGAGCCGCCTTTTCCACATTAAGCACCTTGCCTCGCAAGGGGAGGATAGCCTGAAAGCGGCGATTCCGTCCCTGCTTGGCGGAGCCCCCGGCAGAATCCCCCTCCACCAGGAATAGCTCACATAATGAGGGGTCTTTCTCGGAGCAGTCAGCCAGCTTCCCGGGCAGGGTTCCAGTATCAAGGCTGTTCTTCCTGATGACTAGGTCGCGTGCCTTTCGGGCGGCTTCTCTGGCTTTGGAAGCAGTGATACACTTGGCGATAATGCTCTGGGCGTCATTAGGGTGCTCCTCCAGATAGAGGGATAGTCCCTCCCCAACGGCACTCTCCACGATGTTCTTAATCTCAGCGTTACCCAGCTTAGCTTTGGTCTGTCCCTCAAACTGGGGTTCGGTAAGCTTAACACTGACAATGGCGATAAGCCCCTCCCTGACATCATCCCCGGTCAGGTTAGGCTCATCCTCTTTAAGCAGGCGGTTTTTATGGGCGTAGTCGTTAAGGGAACGGGTTAGTGCTGCCCGGAAGCCGGTAACATGGGTTCCCCCATCAGTGGTATTAACGCAGTTAGCAAAGCTGTGGATAGCCTCGTTAAAACCATCATTATACTGCAGTGCTACCTCAGTGATGGTGCTGTTTATCTGTTTATGGATGTAGATAGGCTGGCGATGGCAGACATCCCGTCGCCGGTTAAGGCTGCGGACAAAGCCGGTAATCCCCCCTTCAAAATAGAAGGTCATCTCACTACCAGTTTGCTCGTCCTCAAGGTGTAGCTCCAGTCCTTTATTCAGGTAGGCGACCTCCTTTAGCCGCTCACACAGGGTGTTAAAGTTATAGCTAGCCTTGCCGAAAATCTCTTCGTCAGCTAGAAAGGTTATTGTCGTCCCGGTATCACTGGCTTGGCCAATCGGGGTTACCTCCCCCTGGGGGATGCCACGCCGGTATTGCTGTTGGTAGAGCTTGCCGTCACGGCGGACATTAACCGTAAGCCAGGAGGAGAGGGCATTGACCACCGAGGCTCCGACACCGTGTAAACCCCCGGATACCTGATAGGTCTTCCCACCGAATTTTGCCCCGGCGTGAAGGGTGGTCATTACCGTCTCCAGGGCGGATACCTTGGTGGTGGGGTGAATGTCTATCGGAATGCCGCGCCCGTTATCCTCAACCCGAACTGAGTTATCCGGTAGGAGGGTAATCTTGATTTTGGTGCAGTAGCCAGCCATCGCCTCGTCAACGCTATTATAGACAATCTCGTAGGCTAGGTGGTGTAGCCCGCGCTGGTCAGTACTGCCGATATACATCCCCGGCCGCTTCCGTACTGCCTCTCGCCCCCCTAGCACCTGAATATCGCTGGCGGTATAACCGTTGTCTGGGGGCTTAGTCAGGGGAGGGATTTCTGGTGTCATCTATAGGTTACCTCCGCATTAGCCATAAGTGATGAAATTAGAGGGAACATATCCCTGCTGGCGATTAAAGAACAGGCTACCCCAAGGGTGATAATCTCATATAATATCGAGGTAACCACTCTATCATTATAGCACCATCTAGCTATGATGTGAAGCTGATGGGCTAGGGGTAAACCGCCGTCGCTTCAAGGCCACAGGTTTCGGGAAAGCCCAGCATCAGGTTCATATTCTGGATAGCCTGTCCGGCGGCTCCTTTAACCAGGTTATCCAGGCAGCTAATCACGATGAGTCGCCCCGTCCTTAAGTCAATGGTGGGGTAGATGAGGCAGTGGTTGTTTCCCCAGGTGTGCTTGGTGTGGGGGGGAAAGTCGGCTATCCTGATAAAGGGTTCATCCCGATAAAAATCCTGATACAGTTGCCGCAGCGCATCCTTGCCCGGCGAGTCGATAGAGAACCGGCCCGGGGTCAGGGTAGCGTAGGCGGTGGTTAGTATACCCCGGGTCATTGGTATGATGTGGGGGACGAAGGTTATGTGGGGTGGCGGCTCGGGACGAAGCTGGCTAAGCTCCTGAGTAATCTCAGCTAAGTGGCGGTGTCCCTCCAGGGCATAAGCAGCACAGTCTTCGTTGGCTTCAGCATAGTGGCTGGCTAGCTTGAGGGTTCGTCCTGCCCCGGAGACCCCCGATTTACTGTCGATAATAATCTCCGGCTCAATTATTCCTGCCTTAGCCGCGGGAGCCAGGGCAAGAATAGCCCCGGTGGCGTAACAACCGGGGTTAGCCACCAGTTCTGCTGAGGCTAGTTGGGGCCGGTATAGCTCGGGTAGCCCGTATATCGCTTGCGGTAGTAATTGTGGCTGGGGGTGGGTAAAACCATACCAGACGGGGTAAAGGCTAGCCTCCTTTAGCCTGAAATCAGCGCTGATATCAACTACCCTAATCCCACGCTGGAGCAGGGGGATGACCTCGTTAGCGCTCTCCCGGTGGGGCATTGCCGAAAACGCCAGCTCCACCTCGGCTAATTTTGCTTCAATGGTCAACCCCAGATTATCCAGGTGAGGGAAGACTTCCCCCAGTCTCTTGCCAGCGGTGCTCCGTCCGGTGACCGAGGTAAGGGCTACCTTGGGGTGTTGATACAGGAGACGCGCCAATTCCACCCCGGCATAGCCGGTAACATTGATAATACCTACCCTGGTCTTACTCATCGCTGTTACCTCCTTCACAAAGACCCTCTAGAGTGGTCAGTTGCTTCTTAGTACCCATAATAACCAGGCAATCCTGAGCCTTAATGACCTCTTCCCCGGAAGGATTAGCCACTAGCCGTCCCTTTTCGCGATTTATGGCTAAGATGCTAACCTTGTTCTGCCGGCGAATGGCATTCACCGTTTGGCCCACCAACCGAGATTTGTCCCCGATGGCAATATTTTCCATCTGTAACTCGCGGCCACGGTGATAGGCGACGGTATCGATAAAATCAACTACCCCGGGACGCAATACCAGCATCGCCATCCGTCGGGCGCCGATGGTATTGGGGGACACCACCCGATTTGCCCCGGCTCTCTTTAGCTTTATCTCGGCTTCCCGATTGCTGGCTCGAGCCTCAATAAATAGGTTAGGGCATAGCCCACGAGCCGATAGGGTAATATAGGTATTATCCACATCACTGCCCACGGCGGCGACCAGCCCCCTGGCTTTTTTAATCCCGGCTTCAAGTAGCGCCTTATCACTGGTAGCATCGCCAAGCAGGTAGAGGTAGCCCTGCTTCTCAGCCAGCGCCGCATTATTGGGATGGCTGTCAATAACAACAAAGGAAACCTCTTCCTCACTAAAGGTGTGGGCAATGTCCTCCCCTACCCTCCCGTAACCGCAGAGGATAAAGTGGTCCTTCAGTTTAGCTATTTTTGCCTTCATTTGTCGCCTCCTCAGCGTGATACCCAGTTTCCCCTCAACTATATACTCTACCAGGGCGCTTAGCACGAATAGGGCCCCACTGACCCCGCCCAGAATCAGGAAAATACTGAAGATACGCCCGGCAGAAGTAAGTGGGTGAACCTCGCCGTAACCCACCGTGGTGATGGTTATCATGGTCATATAAATGGCATCGCTGGGAGGCCATCCCTCAATTCGCATATAGCCAATAGTACCCGTGGCGATGATGCTGGCGAGGATAATCAGTCCCCGGTGTAGCCTTTCGTGTGAATCCATTTCAATCACCCGTTAATTAAGTCCTATTGTAGCATATTATCCTCGGCGGTTCGTATGCTATTATAATCCTACCGTGGTTGATACTAGATTAGGCAGGATACTGGTTGATATCTACCGCCGCCTTATGGATGGCTATGGTCCCCAGCACTGGTGGCCAGCCGACAGTCCGTTTGAGGTGATGGTGGGGGCTATCCTGACCCAGTCGGCTGCCTGGGGTAATGTGGAAAAGGCAATCGCCAACCTGAAGGCCGCGGGAGCTCTATCCCCGCTGGCCCTGCGGCGGCTGTCTCAGTCTGATATTGCCTGTCTTATCCATCCTAGTGGTTACTATAATGCCAAGGCACTGAAGCTCAAATCGCTGGCCGACTGGCTTGAGGAAAGCTGTAACGACGACCTGGGGCAGCTGTTTTCCAGCGATACTGACTACCTCCGGGGGCAACTGCTGTCCCTTCATGGCATTGGGCTAGAGACGGCTGATTCCATCCTCCTCTACGCCGGGGGGAAGCCGAGCTTTGTCATTGATGCCTATACCCGACGCATCTTTAGTCGTCTTGGTCTGGCACCACCGATAGATAGCTATGCTGCCTATCAGGCGCTATTTATGGATAATCTACCCCCCGATAGCGGGCTATTTCAGGAGTATCATGCCTTGCTGGTGGTTCTAGCAAAGACGGTCTGCCGCCGCCATCCCCTCTGCCAGCAGTGCTGTCTCAATAACCTCTGTCAGTACTGGCTCAATGGCTAATTTGTCTCTTTGATTGTGTCGTTTTAGGTAGTATACTTATCTTGAAAGGAGGGCTGATAGTGATGAATAAAAAGGTTAAAATTGTTACCGATAGCTCGGCTTTCCTGACTCCGGAGGAGATTAGCCGGTATGATGTTGGGGTGGTGCCGCTGAAGCTTATGTTCGGGAAGCATGTCTATAATGAGGGGGTGGATATTACTAATGAGGAGTTCTATCGTCGAATCGGCAAGGTTGGGGTGATGCCGACTACCTCCCTGCCTACCGAGGCTGATTTTCTACAGGCATATCAAGAGCCGGCGGAGATGGGTCGTCCTATCCTTTCCCTTCATATCTCCAGTGTGTTGAGCGGAACGGTTGGTCTGGCGAGGGCGGTTAAGCAGGAAATACCTGGCGCCCAGATTGAGGTAGTGGATTCAAGGTCGTTGGCATTAAGGATGCTGATTGCCCCGGCGGCTAGGCTGGCGAATAGTGGGCAGTCTTTGGCCTCGATTAAGGCGTCTATTGAAAAGCTGAATGCTGCCATCGGTAGTCTGGGGGTGCCTAGCACCCTGGAGTATCTCTTGAGGGGGGGCCGTATTGGTAAAGCGAAAGCGTTACTGGGCGCCTTGCTGAGTATTAAACCTGTCCTTGGCTTTGAGGGTGGTGAGGTCAAGGTTATAGCTAAGCCGAGAACCAGCGCTAAAGCCATCGACCAAATCATTGAGATGATGCAGCAACGGATGAAGGCGGATATCCCTGTTCATGCTTCGGTGATTCATACTGGTGCCATTAGGGAAGCCGAGATACTGCAACAAAAGGCTCAAGCCAGTTTTAACTGCGCTGAGACGGAGCTTATTGAGCTCAGTCCGGTATTGGGAGCCCATGTTGGCCCGGGATTCTTTGGTATTGGTTTTTATAGTGACCGGGATTGGCTACCCGACTAGTAACCAACTTGCTTTGATATAGTGCCTATGATATTATCGGGGTGAGGCGAGAATGACTACAGAGAAAGAGAAGGCTCTGGAATTAGCCATTAACCAGATTGAGAAGAGGTATGGTAAGGGAGCGGTGATGAAGCTGGGGGCGACAGTATCAATGCCCCCGATTGAGGTGATTTCCAGCGGCTCGCTGGCATTAGACCTAGCTTTGGGGATAGGGGGTATTCCCCGCGGCCGAATTTCTGAAATATTTGGCCCGGAGTCATCGGGGAAAACGACCTTAGCCCAACATATCATTGCCGAAGCCCAAAAGCAGGGTGAAATGGTTGCCTATATCGATGTGGAGCATGCTCTGGATATGGCTTATGCGGCTACCTGTGGTGTCGATGTGGATAGTCTGCTCATCTCCCAACCAGATACCGGTGAGGAGGCTTTGGAGATTACCGAAGCCCTGGTCAGGAGTGGGGCGGTGGCGGTGATTGTGGTTGACAGTGTGGCGGCTCTGGTACCCCGAGCTGAAATTGAGGGGGAGATGGGGGATACCCATGTTGGGTTACAGGCGCGTTTGATGTCGCAGGCCCTGCGAAAACTGGCCGCTGCTATTGGCCGCTCCGGTACCGCGGTGATTTTTATCAATCAACTTAGGGAGAAGGTTGGCATTGTCTTTGGTAATCCTGAGGTGACGCCGGGTGGTAGAGCGCTGAAGTTCTATAGCTCAGTCAGGATAGACCTGAGGCGTGCTGAGACAATTAAGGAAGGAACAGCGGCGGTAGGTAGTCGGGTAAGGGCTAAGGTGGTTAAAAATAAGGTGGCTCCCCCGTTTAGAAGTGCTGAGTTTGACATTATGTTTGGTAGTGGTATCAGCCGGGAGGGTAATCTTATTGACCTTGGTGTTGAGCTGGGGCTGGTGAAAAAAGCCGGGGCCTTTTTCTCCTATGGTGATGCTCGTCTGGGGCAAGGTAGGGAAAATGCCAAGAAGTTCCTGAGCCAGCATACTGAGTTAGCTCAGGAGATTGAGCAGCAGATTAGGGCCTCAGCCATTACCAATCAGGCTATGATACCCGAAGTTTGACGGTATTTTAACCGGTAAGTTAATTAGCTAACCGGGTAATATGAAACTAAGCAAGGCTGGGGCAACTGCTCTAGCCTTATCTATATTAAGGGGGTAGGGGTTGGCAAGCAGGATTACGGGTAGCCGCTTGGGGGGGGGCCGGGGAAAGCGGGTGAGGGTGTATCTGGATGGTCGGTTGGCGTTTAGTCTAGAAGCTGAGGTGGCGGTGGAACAAGGGCTAAAGGTGGGGCGTGAGTTAGCCGCTGACCAGATTAAAGCCCTGACGATAGCGGATAGCCTCCAGCGTTGTCAGTTAGCTGCGGAGCACTATCTTAGCTATCGTCCCCGGAGCGAGTTTGAGCTTAGGGAGCGGCTCCGGCGGCGTGGTTTTGATGGCGATAGCGTAGCTATGGTGTTGTCTCGGTTAAGGGAGCGGGGGTTGGTGGATGATATGGGCTTTGCCCAATTCTGGAAGGATAATCGGGAGTCATTTAGCCCGCGTAGCCAGTGGCTAACCCGGGTGGAGCTGAGGCGTAAGGGGGTAGCTGAGGAGATTATCGATCAGGTAGTTAAGGTAATTAATGATGATGATAGTGCTTATCGAGCCGCCATTAGTAAAGCGCGCCGTTTGCCGTTATCTGACTATGCTGGCTTTCGTCACCGATTAGGTGGCTATCTTAAGCGGCGCGGCTTTAATTATGGCGTCATAAATCACACCGTGGAGCGGTTGTGGCAGGAATTGACTATAGGGGTATAGACGAAAGAGAGGTATAAAATGGATACATCGGCGATAAAGATAGTAACCATTCTGTTTAGTTTTCTTATTGGTGCGGTGGCTGGTGCTGCCGGGGTTTACTTTGCCCGGCGATTTAAGATGAGCCGGGAAATACATGCTGCTGAGAAGAAGGCGGCCGACCTTCTGGCAGCGGCGGAGGGGAAGGCGAGGGATATCCTTGGTGAAGCCAAGTCGGAGGTAGCTAAGCTGAAATCATCGGCTGAGACGGAGTATCGAGAGCGTCGCTCGGAACTGCAGCGCGGCGAGAATCGGCTGATTCAAAAAGAGGGGGTTCTGGAGCGTAAACTGGATGATGTTGACCGTCGTGGGCATGAACTAGCGAGTAAGGAGGAGAAGATAGAATCCATTCGTGTTCAGATTGAAGAGATTAGAGATAAAAAATTGAGCGAGCTGGAGCTGATTTCGGGGATGTCTGGCGAGGAGGCTAAGCAAGAGTTGCTGAACACGATGGAGGTGGAGATACAGGACGAAACCTCGCGGCGGCTCCGAGAGTGGGAGACTGAGTTGAAGGAACAATCTAATGTGAAATCTCAAGAAATTCTGGCTCAGGCAATTCAGCGTTGTGCTTCTGATGTTGTCACTGAGCATACCGTAAGCAGTGTCCCTCTGCCCAGTGATGAGATGAAGGGGCGGCTGATTGGCCGGGAGGGTCGTAATATCAAGGCTATGGAGCAGGCTACTGGGGTTGACCTGATTATTGACGATACCCCGGGAGCGGTGACCCTGTCTAGCTTTGACCCGGTGCGCCGTGAGATAGCTCGCATTGCGTTAAGCCGGCTTATTCTTGACGGACGCATTCACCCGGCTCGTATTGAGGAGGTAGTGGCTAAGGCTAAAGAGGAGGTAGAGGCTACCATGTATAGTGCTGGGGAGCAGGCTGTCTATCAGGCAGGGGTACATGGGTTAGCCCCAGAGCTAGTCAGGATACTGGGACGGCTTAAGTTTCGTACCAGCTACGGACAGAATGTCCTGAACCACAGCGTTGAGGTAGCGCGTATTGCAGGGATGATTGCCGCCGACCTGGGGGTTAAAGTGGCTCTTGCCAAGAAGGCTGGTTTGCTCCACGATATTGGTAAGGCGGTAGACTGTAATGTAGAAGGCACTCACGCCGCCATCGGGGCGGACCTGGTTAAGCAGTGGGATAAAACCCCGGAGGTGGTGCAGGGGGTGGCGGAGCATCACGGTGAGATGGGTACTACCAGTGTCTGGGGCTTTATTGTTGCCGCCGCTGATGCTATCAGTTGTGCCCGGCCGGGGGCGAGACGGGAGTCGTTAGAGAACTACTTACAGCGGCTTAAGGCGCTGGAGGATATCGCAAATGGCTTCAAAGGGGTGGAGAAGTCATTTGCTATTCAGGCGGGTCGTGAAATCCGAATCCTAGTCAAGCCAGAGGAGGTTGATGATCTATCGGCAATGCGGATGGCTCGAGATATCGTGAAGAAGATAGAGGAAGGCTTGCAGTACCCGGGTCAGATTAAGGTTACGGTGCTCAGGGAAACCCGGGCGGTAGATTATGCTAAATAGGGCTTAGGAGAAACTAATGTTAATATTGGCGATTGGTGATGTAATCGGTCGGCCAGGAAGAAGGGCGATGACTAAGCTACTGCCGGGTATTATCCAGCAGTATGGCGTGGATTTGGTCATCGCCAACGCTGAGAATATTGCTGGTGGTATTGGGGTGACCCCAGCGACGGCTGAGGAGCTACTTAGGGCAGGGGTTAATGTGCTAACCTCAGGAAACCATATATGGGCCGAGAAGGAGATTATCCCCCTCCTCGATGAAATGCCTATCCTGAGACCGTTAAACTATCCCCCCGGCTTGCCCGGCAGGGGGTATCTGGTCACCGGTCAGGTGATGGTAGTTAATCTAATTGGTAGAACCTTTATGAATAATTTTGATTGTCCGTTTCGGGCGATGGATGCCTTGCTGGACGAGATTAATCCTAAGCCAGCGGTGGTTATAGTTGACTTCCATGCTGAAGCAACCTCAGAGAAGATGGCGTTAGGACGGTATCTGGACGGTCGGGTCAGTGCGGTGCTGGGTACCCATACTCACGTAGGTACTATTGATGCCCAGTTACTGCCTCATGGCACTGCCTATGTTACTGATATCGGAATGACGGGACCGGTGGATTCGGTTATCGGGGATGATGTTGAGGCGGTAATCCGCCGTTTTTTGACGATAATTCCTCATCGTTTATCGGTAGGCAGGGGTAAGGTACTACTCAATGCGGTGCTGGTGGAGATAGACGAGACTAGCGGTCGGGCGGTAGATATTCAGCGAATCTCTAGAGAGGAAAGGGGATAATGTCCCGGGTAGACCTTCATATCCACTCCACGGCTTCTGATGGTCGGCTGACCCCGGAGGAGGTTGTTAAGGAGGCGGCAGGGCGAGGGCTGGCGGTTATTGCCCTTACCGATCATGATACGGTAGACGGTATTGTAGCCGCCCTGGCGGCGGCTCAGGCTTTCCCCAGCCTGGAGGTTATCCCCGGTACCGAAATCAGCACCACCGTCCCTCGTGGCGAGGTTCATATGTTGGGTTACTTTATTGATTATGCCAGTAGTGAACTCAGCATCAGATTGGCCCGGATGCGTAACTCGCGGCGGGAGCGGGCTCAGCTGATGATTGCTAAGCTTAGGGCTCTGGGGGTTTACATTGAGTGGCGGCGAGTTCAGGAGATTGCTGGTGATGGTGTGGTGGGGCGTCCCCATCTGGCGCAGGCAATGTTAGAGAAGGGTTATATCGCCTCGTTTAAGGAGGCATTTACCCGCTATATTGGGCGGGATGGTCCAGCCTATGCCGAGCGGAACAAACTGACCCCGGTAGCCGCGGTAGAACTAATACGGCAGGCCAGGGGACTGCCGGTACTGGCACATCCCTTTACCAGTGTCGGTAATCTGGAGGGGCTGGTTAGCCAATTAACGGCGGCTGGTCTGGTAGGTATTGAAACCTACTACAAGGACTATACCCCGACTCAGATTGGCCAGTTACTTAGTCTGGCTAACCGCTATCACCTTATTGCTACCGGAGGGAGTGATTTTCACGGTATTGATATCGCCAGTGAGGTGATGATTGGAGGCGTTGAGGTGCCGATGGAAGCGGCGGAGGACCTTATGGCGGCGGCAAAACAATGAAGTGCGCCAATCACCCCGATGTGGAAACTAAGGTTAGATGCGGCAAGTGTGGTAAGCCAATCTGCCCTAGATGTATGATAGAAACCCCGGTGGGCATCAGGTGCCGGGAGTGCGCTCAGCTGCAGAAGCTGCCCACCTTTAGCTTTACTAAACGACATCTGCTGCAGGCGGTCGGGGCGGCGGTGGGGATGGCGTTTGGTTGTGGCGCTGCCTGGTGGGCAATCAGGGCGGTGATGCCTTCCCTTTACCTCGATTTTCTGTTGGCGGCGGGTTTTGGTTATGCTATCGGGGAGGTAGTTGGCCTTTCGGTTAACCGTAAACGCGGTCGGTGGCTATCCATTATTGCCGGGATTACCGTGGTGGTTGGCTATGTGATTAGTATCTTCCCTCCCTGGGGGGTTAGCTTCGAGTGGCTTAGTCTGCGTAGCCTGTTTTTTGACATCCTGGCGGTAGCACTGGGGGTTTATGTAGCTATCTCTCGGGTAAAGTAGCTGGGGTTACTCGTTGGTTTTTCTATCTTGCCCTTGCCCTTTATTGGTGTATAATACCATAGGCTGATTTCTGAAGCCCGAGTGTTGATTATGGATAATAAAATTGGTTAAGGTTGGGGCGATATGGGGCTGTTTGGTACCTCAGGGATACGCCGGGTTTTTGATGGCGGGCTAATCCAGTTAGCCCTGAAGGTAGGCTTAGCTGTCGGCAGGGTTTATGGTCGTGTGGTCATCGGCAGGGATACCCGAACCTCGGGTAGCGCCCTTGAGCATGCGGTTATCTCGGGGGTTCTAGCTAGTGGAGCCAGTTGTACCGATATTGGGATTCTGCCCACCCCGACGGTTGCCTTTGCCGCCCGAAAATTTGGGGCAGGGATAATGATTACCGCCTCTCATAACCCCCCGGAGTATAATGGTATTAAGTTAATTAACCCCGATGGGGCAGCCTTTGATGCCTCCCAGCGTCAGCAGATTGAAGACCTGGTAAAGGGTAACTCGGTTACCACGGCGCGGTGGGATAAGATAGTCGCTAGTCAGCAGCTTAAGGGGGTCATTGAGGAGCATACTGAGCGCATCCTTAAGGATTTCCCCGATGGATTAAAACTTAAGGTAGTGGTGGATGCTGGCGGTGGGGCGGCTTACTTTATTACCCCTTACCTGTTAAGGAGGATGGGGGCTGAGGTGGTCACCATCAATTGTGCCCTTACCGGGGTGTTCCCCCGTGATGCTGAACCTACCGAGGCTAACCTGGAGGAGTTGCTCCGGGTCGTCAGGGAATCGGGAGCGGCGTTGGGTATTGCCCATGATGGGGATGCCGGCCGGATGATGGCGGTGGATGATAAGGGACGTTTTATCCCCGGGGATAAACTACTGGTGCTTTTGGCTCGGGAATTGGGTGCGGAGGAGGTGGTTACTACCGTAGATGCCTCAATGGCGATTGATGAGGTGGGTTTTAGGGTCTTAAAAACTAAGGTCGGTGACATCTATGTTTCGGAGGAGTTGCGGGGTGGTGGTGATTTTGGCGGTGAGCCATCAGGAAGCTGGGTTTTTCCGACTATTTCACTATGCCCGGATGGTATCTATGCGGCGGCTCAGCTGGCGACTATGGCTAACCGGGGAAGGTTATCCCCGCTTATTGATGAACTTCCGTCATATCCGATATTGCGAGGTAGTCTCCGCAGTGAGGGAGGGATGACTCCGGTACTGGAGGAGCGACTGATGACGCTGGAGCCACTGTCGGTAGGTCGGATTGACGGACTTAAGTTGAACTTTGGTGATGGCTGGTTGCTTATCCGTCCCTCCGGCACTGAGCCCAAGATAAGGGTGACCGCTGAAGCCAAGAGTCAGGCGCGGTTACGCCAACTTTTTGATAGTGCCGTTAAGCTAATTAAGGAATCTTGAGGGGGCGATGTGAAAGCGATTATTTCAGCGGCGGGGGAGGGGAGCCGAATGCGCCCCTTGACCTATACCCGCCCCAAGGTGATGCTACCGGTAGCCAACTGTCCTATTCTAGAGCATTTGCTGGTTGAACTTAGGGGGGCTGGTATCGAGGAGTTTATCTTTATTGTTGGCTATCATGATGAGCTGGTGCGTAACTACTTTGGTGATGGCAAGCGGTGGGGGGTAACGATAAGCTACTGTAACCAGCGGCGGCAGTTAGGCACTGCTGATGCCCTGAGGGCAGCTGAAGGCCTGGTCAAGGAGCCCTTCCTGCTTGTAAACGGGGATATTATGGTGGGGCGGGAGGATATTAGCCGAATAATTAAGCAGGATAATAATACCTTAGCCGTGGTTGAAGTAGACGATGTTCGGGAACTGGGGGTGGTGGAGCTAAGCCAGGGCAGGGTAAGTCATATCTACGAGAAGATGGGGAACCCCCCTTCCCATATGGTAAATGCTGGTCTGTATCGGTTTACCCCGGATATATTTGGTGCTGTATCTCGGACGCCCCCATCGTCACGAGGGGAGTATGAGTTAACCGATTCCTTACAACTAATGATTGATGAAGGGTGTGATATTGGTTATCAGCAGATTAGCCGGTGGCTGAATCTGAGCTATCCCTGGGACTTGCTGTCGGCTAACCAGTCCTTGCTGAAGGAGGTTGGAGAGCAGCGACAGGGGGAGATAGAGGATGGGGCGGTAATTAAGGGCAAGGTCTCGGTGGGCAGGAATACTATAGTCCGGTCGGGTTCCTATATTGTTGGTCCGGTAATAATCGGGCAGGACGGTGATATTGGGCCTAATTGTTATATCCGTGCCGATACCTCGATTGGCGATGGCTGTCGTATTGGTAATGCCTGTGAGGTTAAGGCGTCGATAATTATGAATGGAAGTAAGCTTCCCCATCACAACTATGTGGGGGATAGCGTTATTGGTGAAGGCTGTAACCTTGGCTCTGGTACCAAGATTGCTAATCTGAGATTAGACGGGAAGAATGTGATAATGGGTGGGGTAGATACCGGAAGGCGTAAGCTGGGGGCGATAGTGGGCGATGGGGTGGAGGCGGGGATTAATGCCACCATTAACCTGGGCAGTGTGATTGGTAATAACACCTTTATCGGGCCCGGGGCAGTGGTCAGTGGGGTTATCCTGCCCAATTCTAGGATATATTAGAGGTGAGCTATGAAGCAAGCGATAATTCTGGCAGCTGGGGAGGGGAATAGACTCAGGCCGTTTACCGCAGAGAAGCCCAAGGGGATGCTTTCTATTGCCGATAAGCCGATACTGCAATATGTGATTGAGGCGCTGGCGCAAAACGGGATTCGTAATATCGTGCTGGTGGTCGGCTATCGGCGAGAGCAGATATTTGATTATATGGGCTCCGGGGAGCGGTTCGGGGTTGAGATAAGTTATGTAACCCAGCCCAATCAACTGGGTACCGCCCATGCCCTGTTACAGGCAAGAAAGGTAGCTGGCGACGAGTTTCTGGTTCTCTCCGGGGATAAGCTGATTGAAGCTAGTACTATTGCCCGGTTTGTCTCCGTGGCGCCCGGGGCAATGTTGCTCAAGCGGGTGGATAATCCATCGCGATATGGAATGGTAACCGTGGAGGGTGGGGTAGTTAAAGGTATCACCGAGTCGCCGAAGGAGACTGAGGGCAATCTAGCAACAACCCGTATTTATGCCCTGAGTAAGGAAATCTTTGACTTTATCGGTACCAAACTGGTCATTTCAGATGTGTTAAATAGTATGATAGCCCAGGGAAGAACGCTTCATGCTTACGAAACTGACGGCATCTGGCTGGATGTGATCTATCCGTGGGATATTTTAAGCCTTAACGGCGCCGTTCTTGGCCAGATTAAGGCTGAGGTGGGAGGAACTACGGAAAGAGGGGTTTTCCTGAAGGGGGAGGTCTCCATTGGGAAGGATACTGTAATACGGTCAAACTCCTCGATAGTGGGCCCGGTGATTATCGGTAGTGGCTGTGATATTGGGCCTAACGTGTGTATCCTGCCTAGCACCAGTATCGGGGATAATGTGGTTATTGCCCCGCTGAGTGAAATAAAGAATAGTGTGGTAGGCAGCGATACGGCTATTGGCCCCGGTAGTATTATCGAGGATTCGGTGATTGATAAGGGCTGTGTTATCGGGGGGCAGTTTACGGCTAGCAGTGGTGAGGCTGAGGTGGAGATTAAGCGGGTGCGTTATACCGTGAAGGTAGGGGCAATGCTGGGTAGTGGCTGTAATCTGGGTAGTGGAGTAGTGGCTCAGCCGGGGGTGGTAGTGGGTAATTACAGTCAGGTACTGGCGCTAAAGCTTATCGCCGGGAGGCTGCCTGACGGAAGTCTGGTAGTTTAAGATGTGCGGTATTGTTGGTTATATTGGGGACAAGCTGGCTCAGCCAGTGCTGTTTAACTGCCTGGCTAGGCTGGAGTATCGGGGTTATGACTCCTGCGGTATCGCCCTGAAGGGCAGTCGTCTCAGGGTCTATAAGGATGTGGGTGGGGTGAAGGAGCTGGAGAGGACAGCCCCCCTGCTTGAGGGAACGGCGGGTATCGGTCATAATCGGTGGGCGACCCACGGCGAGCCATCCCAGGCGAATGCCCACCCCCACTGCGACTGTTCGGGCAACATTGCTGTAGTCCATAACGGCATAATCAGTAACTTTCAGCAACTGAGGCAACAGCTAACCGCTGAGGGACACCGGTTTGCTTCCCAGACCGATACCGAGGTTATTCCACATCTGATTGAGAAGTATTATCAAGGCAATCTGGAGGCGGCGGTAATTATGGTATTGGGGGATATTAAGGGTTCTTATGCCATTATCGCATTAGTCGTCGGCGAGGATAAACTGGTAGTGGCGAGAAAGGGTAGCCCACTGATTATTGGCCTTGGTGACCGGGATAATCTGGTGGCTTCTGATGTAACCGCGGTTTTGGATTACACCGATCGGGTTATCTATCTGGAGGATGGCGATATCGGCGTAATTACCGCCAACAGTGTCAGGGTCACTAACGGAGGAACTGAGGTTAGTCGTCAGGAAAGTAGGGTTCGGTGGATGGTGGAGGATGCTCAGAAGGGAGGCTACGAGCACTTTATGCTCAAGGAGATTCATGAGCAACCCCGGGTGATACGGGATACCCTTATCGGGTGGGGGTCCTTAGCTGAATCAGCGGTTGATTTAGCCGCTATGTGTCGGGAGGCGGAATCTATGGTTATGTTAGCTTGTGGCACCTCCTATCATGCGGCGCTAATCGGAAAACATATTGTGGAGGAACTGATTGGCATTCGGGTAAGGGCTGAGCCGGCCTCGGAGTTCAATTATTGTCATCCGGTGCTGGCTAAGACGGCAGCGATGGTTATTACTCAGTCTGGGGAGACTGCCGATACCCTCAAGGCGACGCAAAAACTAAAGGCGGCGGGGTGTAAGGTGTTAGCCATTACTAATGTGATGGGTAGTAGCGCCAGTCGGCTGGCTGATTACACGGTTTATACCCGGGCAGGCCCTGAGATAGGGGTGGCGGCGACGAAAAGCTTTATGGCTCAGCTGATGGTCTTGTATTGTCTGATGCTTTCCTCCACTGATGCTAAGGCTAGCCGATTAGCTGACCTGATGGCGGGGGTTAGGCAATTGCCGGAAAAGGCACAACAGGTATTGAATAATGAGAGCCGAATTGAGGAATATGCCCACCACCTGTCGGGGTATGACAACGCGTTCTTCATTGGTCGGGGAGTCAACTTTCCCATAGCTCTGGAGGGGGCGCTTAAGCTAAAGGAAATTTCCTATATTCATGCTGAAGGCTATGCCGCCGGCGAGTTAAAGCATGGTCCCTTTGCCTTGCTGAGGAAGGAGACCCCGGTTATAGCTATTTTGGCTCATGATAATACCTATGAGGCAATGCTATCTAATATTAAAGAGGTCAAGGCGAGACAATCACCGGTGATTGCCCTGGTTGAGGAAGGGGATAAGACGGTAGGTAAACTGGCGGACTACGTTATTACGGTGCCTCAGGTAGCCCCACTCTTCTCCCCGGTGGTTAATACTGTAGCCCTCCAGCTACTTGCCTACTATGCGGCTCGGGAGCGGGGTTGCCCCATAGATACCCCGCGGAATCTGGCGAAGAGCGTCACTGTAGAGTAGCTACTTTAGTCTATTGGTTATGATATAATTATTTGGCCTATTAAATCTGGGGCAACTCAACTCGGCACGGATAGCTATTTATTATTGAAGTAGTAATTAAACGGTGAAAGGGGATTTTCGAGTGAAGATTAAGGCTGTAGCCGGTAATATTACCGAAGTTAAGGCGGATGCCATAGTGCTCCCCATCGCTGAAGAGACAGGGTCGCTCGGTGGTGATTTAGCTGCCGTAGACAGGGCGTTGGGAGGGGTGGTTTCCCAGCTTATCGGTCAGGGTGAGATTAAGGGCAAGCCTAATGAGATTACTCTTATTCATACCCTGGGTAAGCTACCCTCAGACCGAGTGGTAATCGTTGGTTTAGGTAAACCAGCCGAGCTATCACTGGATAAAATCCGTGGGGCTATCGCGGAAGCCTGTCGGTTGCTTAGGGGAAAAGGGATAGCTAGTATTGCTACTACCTTTGGAATAGCTAAGATTCCGGTGGCGGCGATGACTCAGGCAATAACCGAGGGGGCACTGCTGGGTCTATATACCTTCCGCCGGCATATTACTAAGCCAGCGGAGCATGGCGAGATTAGTCAGCTTATCGTGGTCGGGACTGAGGCTATCCTTCCCGAACTGGAGCAAGGTATTGATAGTGGTAGGGTTCTGGCGGAGGCTACCAACCTGGCTCGGGATATGGCTAATGAGCCGGCTAACTATATGACTCCCACCCTGATGGCGGAGACCGCCGCCCGATTAGCCGAGGACTATGGACTGGAGCTCAATGTTCTGGAGCAGAAGCAGATGGAGGAGCTGGGGATGGGGGCGCTTATAGGGGTAGCTAAGGGCAGCCGACAGCCACCTAAATTTATTATTCTTCGCTACCCGGGGGGTGATTCTGACAAGATTGATGTTGCTTTGGTAGGCAAGGGGGTAACCTTTGATGCTGGGGGCATCTCCATCAAGCCATCAGCCAAGATGGAGGAGATGAAGGGTGATATGGCCGGGGGGGCGGCGGTGATGGCGGCAATGGCGGCAATCGCCCGGTTTAAGCCTCAGATTAATGTTATGGCGGCTATCCCGGCGACGGAAAACCTGCCTGATGGTAGCGCCATAAAGCCTGGCGATGTGCTAACGGCGATGAATGGCAAGACTATTGAGATTATCTCTACCGATGCTGAGGGGAGGCTTATTCTGGCTGATGCCTTAAGTTATGTTAAGGGGCTAGGGGCCCGGCGCATTATTGATGTAGCTACCCTCACCGGAGCCTGTGTTATCGCCCTGGGTAATGTATGTAGTGGTGTTATGGGTAATCATCAGGAATTGCTCGACTGGGTAATTAAGGCGGGGGATGAGGCGGGGGAGCTTATCTGGCAAATGCCGATGTATGAGCAGTATAAGGAGCTGAATAAGAGCGAGGTCGCTGATATTAAGAATATTGGTGGTAGGTATGCCGGGACAATTACTGCTGCCCAGTTTCTGGATGAGTTTGTTGGTGATACCCCCTGGGCGCATCTAGATATTGCTGGCACCAGCCTCAGCGATAAGGAGCGAGGCTATCTGATTAAGGGAGCTACCGGGGTCGCGGTGCGCACCCTAGTGAACTTGGTACTGACCCTAGCCTCCAAGAAGGTGTGATGAAGATTAAGTGGCTGGGACATTCCTCCTTTTTGATTACCTCAACTGGTGGGCTAAGGATAATTACTGACCCTTATCGCCGTGGTGGCGAGCTAAGCTATGGTGATATAACCGAAGCGGCAGATATTGTTACCGTGAGCCATAACCACTTTGACCACAATAATATAGCCGCCGTTCGAGGTAACCCTGAGGTGGTTAAGGAGGCCGGGACGGTAACCGTTAAGGGGATAGAGTTCCGCGGTGTTCCCTGTTTCCATGATGAGATGGAGGGGAGGGTGCGGGGCCAGAATATCATCTTCTGTTTTGAGGTTGACGGGATAAGGGTTGCTCACCTCGGTGATTTAGGCCATCGGCTTAGTGAGCGTCAGGTTAGTGAGATAACCCCGGTGGATGTGGTGCTTATTCCGGTAGGGGGGCATTTTACGATTGATGCCAGAGTGGCTACCGAGGTTTGTAGGCAGCTTAAGCCCCGGGTGATTATCCCGATGCACTATCGAAATAACCGCTGCCGTTTCGCCATCGCCGGGGTGGAGGGCTTTCTGCAGGGTAAGTCGGGAATAGTCCGCCGGGATACCAGCGAAGTAGCCCTGAAGCCGGAAGAATTGCCCCTGGACCCCCAAATTATGGTGCTCCCGCCGGCTCTATAGGGTAGGTCAATGGTTATTGACGGTTATGTTAAAATAGTAGGGTAAATTATAGGGGCAGGGCTGATAGATATATTTTGGAGATAAGCTGCATTGTTCTTGCTGGTGGTCGGAGCCTGCGTTTGGGGCGGAACAAGGCGTTAGCGACAATTAGTCAGAGAAATCTGCTCGAGCGGGTGGCGGGTTATCTTAGCTCGTTTGATGGCGATATTCTGGTGGTCGCCGCTTCAGAGTATGATTATCCTCAGCTGGATAATTATCCTCGATTAAGGGTTGTTGGTGATATCCATCTAGGTAAAGGCCCTCTGGGGGGCCTCTACACCGGCTTAAGGGTATCACGCTCGTTCTATAATCTGGTTCTTGCCTGTGATATGCCTTTCTTAAATCGAGACTTATTGAGTTATATGGTACAGCTGTCGGCGAGGTTTGATGTGGTAATTCCCCGGTGGGGCGATATGATGGAGCCGCTGTGTGCTGTTTACTCCAAGGGCTGTCTACCTGCCATAGAGGAGCTGCTTAGGCAGGATAGGTTGCGGGTCAGCGGGTTGTTGGATTGGGTTAAGGTGAGGTATGTTGAAGCTGGGGAGATTGACCGCTTTGACCCCGAGCACCTGAGTTTTTTCAATGTTAATACGAAGGCGGATTTTAAAACCGCTATTGAGATGGTTAGAGAGTAAAAATGATAAGTGTTGAACAGGCACTGGATAGAATCCTGGGTTATATCCGGGTGCTGGATAGTGATGAGGTTCCTATTCTGGACTGTCTGGGGCAGGTTCTGGCTGAGGAGGTGTCGGCTACTTTTAATATTCCCCCGCGGGATAACTCAGCGATGGATGGCTATGCGGTCAGGTCCCAGGATACTCAGGGGGCAAGCCGACAGTCACCGCGGCGGTTGCGTGTTTTAGGCACTGCGGCGGCGGGGGCTGTCTCCGATTATGCCTTGTTGCCAGGAACGGCGGTTCGCATTATGACCGGTGCCTTCCTTCCTCAGGGTGCCGATAGTGTGGTGAGATTTGAGGATACCGATGAGGCTTCCCGGGAAGGGATGGCTGAGATAGGCATTCAAAGGGAGGTGGCGGAGGGCTGGGATATTCGTCGAGCGGGGGAGGATATCGCCCGGGGAGCTAGAGTGTTGGGTCGGGGAACGGTTATTAGCCCAGCGGAGATAGGGGTGCTGGCTTCGTTAGGCCGAACTACGGTGAGGGTTATCCGCCGTCCGGTGGTGGCTATTCTTACCACTGGGGATGAATTAGTTGATGCTGGTGAGCCGCTACCTGAGGGTAAGATATATAACAGTAATGGTTATAGCCTGGCGGCGCTGGTCAGATTTTACGGCGGTATCCCCAAGATGCTGGGGATAGCCCGGGATAGTGAGACTTCAGTAGTTGCTGGGCTTCGTGGGGGGCTGGATGCGGATATGCTGGTAACCAGCGGTGGTGTCTCCCGGGGGGATTATGATGTGGTTAAGGATGTTTTAGCCAAGCAGGGTGAGATTAGCTTCTGGACGGTCTGTATGAAGCCGGGGAAGCCGCTTGCCTTCGGGGTGATTAAAGGGGACCGGGATATCCCCCATCTTGGTTTGCCTGGCAACCCGGTAAGCGTAATGGTTACCTTTGAGATGTTTGTTCGCCCGGCTATCCTCAAGATGTTAGGCAAGCAGCCTCTAAATAAGCCCACGATTGATGCTATAATCGAGAATACAGTAGCTAATACTGATGGGCGGCGCGTCTACGCTCGGGTGATAGTTAGTAAGCGTCAGGGGCAGTATTTTGCCCGGCTAACCGGCCCCCAGGGTTCGGGGATTCTGACCTCAGTGAGTCGGGCTAACGGGC
>JAGGZY010000013.1 GCA_021161775.1 Dehalococcoidales bacterium | reverse complement strand
GCTCTGGTTGTGGTCTAGAAGAATATTCTAGAACAATGTTCTAGTTTTAGCTTCAGGTTGAATGGCGTTCCTTAGATAGGCTATAATTCAGCTACGGAATGTCCTTAAAAGGGGTTATTTTGCTGAAGAATTATAGCTGTGGTGAGCTAAACAAGAGACATCTAGGTACCGAGGTGAGTTTGGCGGGGTGGGTCGACCGGCGTCGTGACCATGGCGGGCTGATATTCATTGACCTGCGGGATAGAGAGGGTATCGTTCAGGTGGTGTTTAATCCCGAGGTATCCCCGCAGTGCCATGAGATAGCTAGCCAGATGCGTAGTGAATATGTGATTCGGGTGGTGGGTATGGTTACTGCTCGTCCTAAGGGGACCGAAAATTCTAAACTGGCTACCGGTGAGATTGAGGTGGTGATTCAGGATGCGGAGATACTTAACCCGTCGCTGACCCCGCCCTTTTATATCAATGAGGAAACTGAGGTGGATGAAAGCTTGCGTCTCAGGTATCGTTATCTTGACCTGCGCCGCCCCCGGATGAAGCAGAATCTGATTCTTCGTTATCGGGTAGAAAGAGCCATTCGTAATTTCCTTGATAGTAAGGGATTTATTGAGGTTGAGACCCCTATCCTGATTAAGAGTACCCCTGAGGGGGCTCGTGATTATCTGGTGCCGAGTCGGCGGCATTTGGGCAGTTTCTATGCCCTGCCCCAGTCGCCACAGCAGCTCAAACAATTGCTAATGGTGGCTGGTGTGGAGAAATACTTTCAGCTTGCCCGGTGTTTTCGTGATGAGGATACCCGCGCTGACCGTCAGCCAGAGTTTACCCAGCTTGACCTTGAGATGAGCTTTATTGATGAGGAGGACATTCTGGGGCTGGTTGAGGAGATGTTAACCTCTCTGGTAGCGGCGGTTAAACCAGGGGTGAAATTGCTAACCCCTTTCCCACGGCTTAGCTATACTGAGGCAATGGAAAACTATGGCACCGATAAGCCTGATTTACGTTTTGGGATGAAGATAGCTGACCTTACCGATATTGCTCAGGAATCGGGATTTACTATTTTCGAATCAGCGGTGGCTAGTGGGGGCAAGGTAAAGGGGATATGTGCCCCCGGCAGTGCTGACTATACCCACAAGCAGTTTGACGAACTGAATCAGCTGGCGAGAGGTTTGGGGGCGGGGGGGATAATAACCATTTCCCTGAGCCGCGCTGCTGGCAGCCGGGATGAGCTGACTATGGAGATGGTGCGGTCGGTGGCGGCTAAGTTTCTTACCCTAGAGCAGATTAAACGAATGGCGAGCCGTCTGGAGGCAAATCCGGGGGACCTGTTACTCATCATCGCCGGCAAACCTGAGGTGGTCAATCTGGTGTTGGGTGAACTACGGCAGGAGATGGGGGCACGGCTTAAACTGGCTGACCCAGCCCAGCTTGCCTTTGGCTATATTGTAAATTTCCCTCTGCTCCACTGGAGTAAGGAGATGGGACGATGGGAGGCGGAGCATCACCCGTTTACGATGCCACGGGATGAGGATATCCCCCTGATAGATACTGCCCCCGAGAAGGTGCGAGGTAGGCATTATGATATTGTCGGTAATGGTTATGAGATTGGTGGTGGTAGTCTGAGGATTTATCAGGCGGAATTACAGCGGAAGATATTCCGACTGTTGGGATATAAGGATAACGAGATTGAGCCGCTTTTTGGTCATCTGCTGGAGGCGTTTAGCTATGGCGCCCCGCCCCACGGGGGTATTGCTCTTGGTATTGACCGATTGGTAATGCTGCTTGCCAAGGAGAAGACCATCAGGGAGGTAATCGCTTTCCCCAAGACTCAGGAGGCTACTGATTTGACCTTTAAGGCTCCGTCGCCGATTACTGAGGAGCAGTTAGCTGAATTACATTTGTGTCTACGGGAGGAAGATTGAAGGTAACTAAAGAGAAAACGGAGACGCGACAGGCTTTTCTTCGGGTTGAGATGGAGGCTAGTGAATTGGAGACATCGCTGGAGGAGGCTTATCGTAAGCTGGTTAAGCAGAAGAATATCCCTGGTTTTCGTCGGGGGAAGGCGCCGCGGGTGATGCTGGAGCGTTATCTGGGTCACGCTACCCTTCTTGAGGAGGCGATAGATGCCCTGGTACCTCAGGCTTATGAGGATGCCCTCAAGGAGCAACAGATTGAGGCATTTGCCTACCCCTCTATTGAGATAATCCAGCAGGAACCACTAATATTTAAGGCGGTAGTTCCCCTGTCACCTACCGTGGAACTCGGTGATTACCACAGTCTTCAGCTTACCCCGGAGTCGGTAAAACTGGATGAGGGTGATGTTACTGCCGTAATGGAAGAATTACGCCATCAGCAGGCTAGCTGGGAACCGGTAGAACGTCCGGTGGCGCTCGGTGATTTGGTGGTCATTGATATTAATGGCACCATCGACGGTAAACCGTTGATAGACCGACGGGACGTCCAGTATCGGGTTAGCGATAAGCAGTCTTTCCCAGCACCGGGGTTTGCCGAACAGCTGGTGGGGATGAACCGGGGTGAGGAAAAGGGGTTTCCGCTCCGCTTCCCTCAGGATTATCCTCACCAGGAGGTTGCCGGGCAGGAAGCAACTTTCAGGGTAAAGCTTAGTGAGATAAAGCAGGAGAGCCTTCCCCAACTGGATGATGAATTTGCCCGGGGGGTTGACCCTAAGTTTAATACCCTCGATAAGCTTAAGCAGCAGATCGCCAGCGATATAAGATTTCAGGCTGAGAGGAAGACTCGGCTGGATTTTGAGGATAGGGTGGTTCAGGCGGTGGTGGACCAGGCTCAGGTGGAGTTCCCCCCGGTTCTAGTGAAGATGGAGGTGGATAGCCTTCTGGAGCAGCAGGTAAAACACCAGCGGGAGAGTGATGGGAGGCTGAGTGACTATCTAGCTAGCATCAACAAGACTGAGGAGGAAGCCAGAGAGGAGTTACGCCCTGCGGCAATTAAGCGGGTTACCGCGGCGCTGGTATTAGACGAGGTTACTCGGGAGGAGAAGCTTGAGATTAGCCCGGCGGAGATAGATAGTGAGATTGAGGATATGGTAAAGGGGGTTGCCGAGGGCGATAGGGATAAGTTTGGGGATTTTCTGAATACCCCTCGGTCCCGAGAGTCAATCAAGGAGTCACTGCTCAGGCGGAAAACCATCCAGTATCTGGTGGAGATAGCCAAAAAGACCAAGGAGATAGCTAAAGAAACTGAGATAGATATAGATACTGAGACAGCTAAGAAGGAGGTGCCAGAATGAATAATCAATTCCAGGATGTTATCCCAATGGTGATTGAGAAGGGGACTAGGGGAGAACGGGCTTTTGATATCTACTCGCTGCTACTGAAGGAACGCATTATTATGCTGGGGATGCCGATTAATGACCAGGTAGCTAATGTGGTGGTGGCTCAGTTGCTCTATCTGGAGCGGGAAGACCCGGATAAGGACATCAGCCTCTACATTCACTGTCCCGGTGGGGTTATCAGTTCCGGATTAGCTATTTACGATACGATGCAGCTTATCCGCCCCGATGTGTCCACTATCTGTATTGGGATGGCAGCGAGTATGGGGACAATACTGCTCAGCGCTGGGGCTAAGGGCAAGCGCTATGCCCTGCCTAACTCTACTATCCACCTACATCAGGCAGTCGGTGGGGCTCAGGGACAGGCATCTGATATCGAGATTGCGGCTCGGGAAATTATGCGTTTGCAAGGTGTGATTCGCGATATTTTGGTCAGGCATACTGGTCAAACGATGGAGAAGATAACCCATGATACCGACCGGGATTTTTATCTTAATCCTGAGCAGGCAATGGAGTATGGTATCGTAGATGAGGTCCTCAGCAAACCGAAAAGCGGAGCTGGGACAGAGGAAAAGTAGCTATAGCGGCTCGGAAAAACGCTGCTGATAGTATTGCGCTAGCGAGCTTAGAGTGGGTAAGCCTGGCCTTGCCCCTAGTTGCCTGATGGATAGCTGGGCTACTGTATCACCCAGCCGGCCACATTCCTTAATCCCTTTCCCCTTAATTATGCCGTAGAGAAATCCAGTGGCAAAGGCATCACCAGCCCCGGTGGTATCTAGTGGGATTATTGGTTGAGGGATAGACCTGGCGACATAGTGGTGGTTAACATCCTTAATATAATAGGTGGTGGTAACTACTTGGTTGGCTATCTTTAGCCTTGTATCTCCCCCTAGGGTAACCACCACGAGCTTACTGCCCTGCTTAAGACAACTTTCAGCCCCAGCAATAGTATCTCGTCCGGTTAGCTGGTGTAGTTCCTGATGGTTAATAAACAGGATATCGGTTCGGTGCAGTATCGGGGCGAGCGCCCTTAGCCCCTTTTTAGCATATAGCTCCCCGGGGGTAAAGCTGAGTCGGATAGAAGGATTCAGCTTGTCTATTAAGCTCCGCAGCAGGCTAAATTGCTTATCATCAACGAATGATGATATATGGAGCATTGTTGCCTGATTGATATAGCCTAAATCCAGGTCGTCGCTGGTTAGCCAGCTATTCGCCCCGGAGGTAACGTAGAGGCAGCGTTTTAGCCTATCGCTGAGGCATAATACCGAGCCAGTCTTGGCATTAGGGGTTATCCTTACTTGATTGGTATCCACGCCAACCTGCTGGAGGTCTTTAATTAACATCCTGCCGTCGTCATCGTCACCCACCATACCGCTAAAGCCGGTACTTATTCCCAGCTTGGCTAAGCCATAAATGGTGTTGGCTGCCGACCCTCCGGGAAAGGATTGGGTCTGGCTTGTTACTGTCTCTCCATCACTGAGGATATGCTCTACCTGATACAGATGGTCAATGTTTAGTGCCCCTAGCCCGACTACTTCAAGGTTATTCATAGATCATCCCAGTTTGGCGGCATCTTCTCTAACCAGTTTCCTCATTCGTTGATGAATCTGGATGACATCGCTTAGGTCTTTCCTGCCCGATAACCAGTGAAAATAGCCGTTGTCTTCAGAACCGCCGTGCTGCTCCTCTTTACGGACCAATTTCTCCACCCCCTGGCGCTTTGTCTTCTGCCAGACCTTCAGCACCCGACTCAGGTTATAGATTGATTTAGATGCCAGACCTATAGTGGCGTGAGGCAGGGCATACTGGTTAGCATTAAAGGCGATGGCTAATCCCCCAGCGTCATCTACGGCTTGTAGCATCTTGAAATCGGTAATGCTATCCCCGACGACTACCCAGTTGGACAGGGGTTGGTCATTTTTCTGGGTAAATTGGTTCAAGGCATCCAGTTTTCGCTGTCCCCCTACCGGCTTTATCTCCTGTATCGCCCTACCCAGATTGGTCGCCGGTAGCCTTTCTCTAAAGAAGGAGTCTAAATCCTGCTTGATTCTAGCGTCGTCGGTAATCGGCATCATAGTCAGGATATCCTTTTCCACCTGCTGAAGGAGGGCTAGTTCTGGTTCCGATAGGGTCAGGTGTAGTTTATCCAGCGGTAGCGGGGTGCTGGCGACATTATGAGCGTAGATATCCAGTTTGTTGGTCAAGTGAAGGGCGTATTGCTGGTAGGCAGTAGTAATACAGAATACCTTCCATCGGTTTAGCTGGAGGTCGGAGATTAGCTTTAGGGCGCCATTGGTCAGACTAGCTTCTCGGGCAAGGTTAATGAGGTCGCTTTCGGAGATATGATGCCCGATGAGGAAGGGGATTATCAGCATCAGGGTATCCCCGGGCTCATAGTCCTCCCTTTTCTCCAGGGTCAGTAGGTCATCATAGCGGCTGAGGACCTCAAACACCTTGTCCCCGTTAGGGAAGAGCTTCATCAGTTCATAGGCGTTATCCTGTGGGGATAATGGGCCTTCCAGGTCAAAACATATAAAACTATTCATCTACCTCACCTTATTTACTATTCTATTTATATCACTAGTCAGGTCATAACCGCTAATTGGTCTGCCCTCAGAGTCAGTAATCTTAGCCCCGGCTATCCTGACCTTATGCTGGCTAAAGGCTTTGAGGGTGGCGATTATCAGAGGGAATTCCCGGATTAATCCCTGCTCTCGGATGAGCTTGAATAAGGGGTTATTCTCACCCTGCCCTTCTTTAATTGTCTCTATGGAGTACCCTGCTATTTCTTGCCAGTATTTATCAAAGGACCGCCCCCTAATTGGGAAGGTACAATAGGTTACCGGGGGGCCCTTGTCTAGTTGGGGTGTTACCAGGTGCATCATCACCCCGGTCTCTAGGGCGTTAGCTTCCATCAACTGCCAGATTACCTCCTGCCAGCTTCCGGTTGGTCCGCCGGGGGCGGCGGGGTGGAGGTTAATCATATTATACCTCTGGCACATCTCCTTACCGACGATGAGCATATAGCCGGCAAGAACGCCCAGATCAGGGTGAAAGTTCTCCAGTCGTTTCATCACCTCGCGGTCATATTCCTGCCGCCATTGGGGCAGGGTATCTTTAATTCCTGTAGCCTGGCTTTGTCGGCTGGCTTTAAATTTTCGATAGGAGTAGCAGATAAGGGGGAGGTGATAGCTCTTGACCAGTTCGAAGAACATATCACTGGTCGGGGACTCGCCAGGTTCACGATTACTAAAAACGAAGGCTATCTCTGCCTTAAGCTCACCTCGCTGGATACTGCTGTTTGCGGCTCGCAAGAGGTCGCTTGAGGCGTTGTCCCGACCGGTGGAGAACCAACCTAATTGATACAAGGCTCACCCTTCCGTCTGATATTGTTTTCTTAGCTTAACTAGTATATTTTTAGCATAGATAAATAGGCTTGACCGATGCCCTACCACCCTGCCCTGAGCTAATGCCTCAAGGAAGTTATCCCGACCGCTGAATTCAGGCATCTCTACATAGGCGTTACCGATGGCATCAGCAGTATGGGCATCACTCCCGGCACTTCCGGGGAGGTTATGTCGCTGGGCAAATCTTCGGGCTCGGGCGGAGTACTGAGGAAACAGGCTTTTGGCATTAAATACCTCAATGAGGTCTAGCTTTCCTTGTTGAGCCAGAATCTTGGTTACCTTGGGGTCTAAAGCGCTAACCCGAATGGTGTCAAAGGGATGGGGGACCGATACCAGTCCCCCCTGCTGTTTGATTAAGGCGATAGTCTCCTCAACCGATAGCCCGCGGGGGATAGTCTCCTTAAGAAACATCCCCATAATCTCACCGTGGGGGGTTAATATCTCTTCGGCAACAATCACCCTAAACGGGGCGATACGCTGCATCTTCAGGGCGCCTTCAGCGGTGTTGTGGTCACATATGGCAATACAGTTTATCCCCACCTCTTGACAACGCTCGATCACCTTTTCTAAAGAGGTATCACTGTCGGGGGAATATTCGGTATGAATGTGAAGGTCGGCTTTCAGCAAGATTAATTTACCCTCTCCAGATAATTACCACTGCGGGTGTCAATCTTAATAGTGTTTCCCTTATTAACGAACAGGGGAACCGGAATAGTGAGCCCTGTCTCTAGCGTTGCTGGTTTGGTAGCTGTGTTGGCGGTGTTCCCTCGGAAACCGGGCTCGGTCTCAACTACCTTGAGCTCAACAGTCAGTGGCATCTCTACCCCAATTAGCTCCCCCTTATAACTGGCTATCTGTAGCGACATATTCTCCTTCAGGTAGTTAACAGCGTCGCCTAACTGTTCTTTGCTTAGCGGGAGTTGCTCGTAGTTTTCCTCATCCATAAAGTAGTAAAAATCGCCGTCGCAGTACAGGTATTGCATATCACGGTAGTCCAGTCGGGCGCGAACGAACTTCTCGGTATTCTGAAAGGTTTGCTCAATGGTATGCCCATCCCTGACATCCCGTAGCTTGACCCGAGCCAGTGCCGTTCGCTTCATCTTGATATGCTGATAGTCAATAACCTGATACAACTTACCGTCATATTCAATGGTAACCCCTTTTCTTAGCTCACTGCTGCTCAGCATATTAGACTCCCATCCTTTTGGATTTTGAAATTAGCTTTATCTTACCCTTCTCCATGATTACTAAATCCTCAAGTCTTACCCCTCCCCATCCGGGAAGGTAGATACCTGGTTCAATCGTAAATACCATATTGTTAGTCAGTTTGTCTTTCGAATTAGGTCCCAACCGGGGAAGCTCGTGAACTGCTAAACCAACACCGTGACCCAAGGCGTGACTGAAGGCATTACCATAGCCAGACTCATCAATCACTATCCTAGCCATACTATCAGCTTCACCTCCGGTCATTCCCTCCTCAACAGTGGCTATCGCCGTTAGCTGTGCCCCGAGTACGCTATCATATACCCGACGGAAGGTCTCATCGGGGCTACCCAGATACAGGGTGCGACTGAGGTCGCTACAGTAGCCATTAACCCTGGCTCCGATATCAATAATTATCGGCTCCCCTTCGCCGATAGGCTTTAGGGATGGTCTGGCGTGGGGCAGAGCGGAATTAGTACCTGAGGCGACTATGACCTCAAAGGGGATTGCCTCACTACCTTGCTCCCGCATGAACTTCTCTATCTCCCAAGCAACGGCTTGCTCGGTCATCCCAGGACGAATAGCATCCATAATATGCTCGATAGCGGCATCACTTATCGCCGCCGCCCGAGTAATAAGCTTAACCTCCGCAGCCTCTTTTACACTGCGCAGGGATTCTATCCATCCCTCTATCGGGATAAGCTGGGTCTGGGGTGATACCCTATTTAGTATATCAGATAACCTCTGGTAAAGGGAAAAGCTAATATCGGTTTCAAATCCCAGTCCCCTTAGATTTAGCCCGGTTAGTAGCTCAGTTAGCCAGCTATTCATAGTGCCATTTGCGGGAAAGAGTTGATAGTCGGTCTGATTTCTGGCTTGCTCTAGATATCGGCTATCAGTAGCCAGAATAGCATCCTCGGGGGTAATGAGCAGGTAGCCGTCTGAGCCGTCGAATCCCGAGAGATAGCGTCGATTCTCTGCTTGTGAAACGAGGATAGCATCAAGCTCCTTTTCGGCTAGCCTCTGGCGTAGCTTCTCCAGTCTATTCCTGAGGTTCATTAGTCTTCTCCTGAGCCATCGGGTGAGCGGAGAGGTAGACTTTTCGGGCTCGGGTTTTGGTAACATGGGTATAAATCTGGGTGGAGGCTAGATTGGCGTGTCCTAAAAGCTCTTGCACCACCCTTAAATCAGCCCCGCCATCAAGGAGATGAGTGGCAAAGGTGTGACGCAGGGTGTGAGGGTGAACCCGTTTGGTGATACCGGCTAGGCGGCGGTATTTTCCCACCAGCTTCTCTACTCGGCGGGCGATGAGGCGTTTCCCATCACGGCTAATAAATAGGGCCGGGGTAATTTTTTCACCGAGTAGCTTGAGCCTTCCCTGATTAAGATAGGTCCTTAACGCCATAGCAGCAGGGTTCCCTATCAGCACCAGCCGTTCCTTAGCCCCTTTGCCCAGCACCCGTATCTCCTTATCCTTCAGATTAACCCCAGCTATATTTAGTCCGACCAGCTCACTTACCCTGAGCCCGGAGGCGTAGAGTAGCTCAAGTAGAGCCCGGTCGCGCTGCCCCTGAGGGGTAGTTAAATCGGGGGCTTCCAGAAGTCGCATCACTTCATCCAGGGTAAGAAAGATAGGCAATCGCTTGTCCAGTTTGGGGGATGAGGTATTGGCGACGGGGCTTACGGAAACTATCTTCTCCCTCAGCAGGTAGCGGTAGAAGGAACGAATCGCCGATAATTTGCGGGCAATGCTGGCTTTAACCAGTCCCTCATCCAGCAGGTAGGCGAGGTAATCCCGAATGATAAGCCGGTCTACCTCATTTAGTGAACTAATCCCCTCGCCATTAAGAAAGCTAAAAAAGTTCATCAGGTCGTGGGTATAGTTACGCACCGTGTAGCGTGAGGCGTTTCGCTCTGCCTCCAGGTAATTTATATATCGGTTAAATACCTCTTGCACTAATTAACTTTACTAGGTTTTCTATGTCGTTAGCAAATATGTCTGGCTTTCTTTATTTATGTAGAGTATTGAGCTAGTCAGCGGCAGGGGAGCTACCCTCTGAGGTCTTTAATTTTTTGACGTAACTGAACGCTAGATAGTCCCTGTTCACATACATTAAGAACCTGTTCAAGTAGGTCTCTATCTTTATAAACATCCTTAAACTTTAGTATTTCATACCACTGATCAAAAGAAGCTCTCTTAATGGCTTTTTGAGGCTGCTTGCCAAGATGATACATGGTCTCAGGGTATCTTTTTGCCTCTTCAGGATTTTTCTTTTTGCCCCCAAACAAGTCTGGGCGAAGGTCATATGCCATTCTGCGCCAGATAAGTCCTTTCCTGTCAGTAAATCCCTTGGTATCTACAAACTGAAGTATTTTGCCTACTTCATAGCAGTACCATATATTTTCCACTTTATCGGGATATCTTTGTGCAATGGTGTCTATCTGTTTTAGTCCAGCTTGGACTGCCTTCTCTATTTCTTCTTCTATTAACAACTCCTCAATGCTTTCGAGTTCTTCGCCACTGCCTAGGATGACCTTCGCATCAAATATATCAACTTCTATGTCCTTTCCGCCCCACTGGATTGTATCTCTTCTTACTATGCTCTCCCTTTTCCTCTTTGCCATAATCGTAAATTCCTTTGTCAATTTTTCTTGGGTTATGCCATGGGACTTGATACTGCGTCATAATACATTGCATCGCACTTATCTTTAATTACCCGTATCTCATCTGTATCTAACTGACCTTCATTATACCTAAATTCAAGCAACTTCTGTATAGCTTCATCTATACCGCACTTAATCGAGTAAAGAAATATCTCTTCTTTCCGGGCTTTCTTGGAGCCTGCTGCCTCCCTCACATGTGCAAAATCAGGGTGGTCAAAAATAATGTAGAGAACCGCTTTATCTGTTAATGGTAACTGCTTGCTTCTCTCAAAAGGTTTACCTTTGCCATACAAAAACCTCATGGTGCTTAGGAATACCCTTCCTCTTGAAGGCGGAGGCTCTTCATGCAAATAAAAGGTAAATGAGCGTGTGTGAGGTTCTGTTTCTTCTACATTTTCTAAAACAGCAGTCGCCTTATATTCTCCGGGCTTGTCAATATTTTCTTGGAAGTCAACAAGTGGTATATCAATCCTTTCTCTCTTATTGCCATCAAGGACGATTGTATATCTCGGGTTAAACTTCAAGTCACCTTCTTCATGCCTAACCTCTATCTTTAGCTGTAGTTTTGCGGCGTTATCAGTATCATTAACAAGCTCGCACTCTGTTATAAGTGATTCGTCATATTCCAATTTCCTAGCATTACCCCTAAAGGTGTCAATTCTTATATCCGATAGAGGTCTTTTCCCGTACGGGTTTTCAACAGGCTTTTTACCCCCGCCAGGGCCAGTTACCTCGGCAGCTAGTTCCGGGGCGTATTCTCTAACTAGATTGTTAACGATGAGGACTGCTCTTGTTATCAAATCTTGGGGTAGGGTTATCTCTCTCTTCCTTACTGGGCTAATCTCTTGAGCAAACCCATCTGATTTCCTTCTTATATACTCTCTGGCGTGGTTCCAAGCTTTTTTGGGGCTAAAACCAAAGTGATTTGGAAGTTCCACCTCCTTTAATTGCTCTTCTAAATCTTCGTCAAAAGTACAATATCCGTAAATCTTATTTTTAATCGTTTCCTCAGCGGAAACAGGGAGCCTAAGTATTGTCATTCCCCCTCTTTGCACCGCTATACCTCGAAGAAGTTCGGGTACTTCGTCTTTACAATAACGTAGTACGAACTTCTTTACTTTACCCAAGTCACTAATCTTTTCGTTAGGGAATACTCTTTCTTTTTCGGCAACCGGTAATTCAGGAAGCATTACTTTGTGGTCAGTGCCGTCGAAGTTAACAATAAAGGTAGCATTCCAGTTCCTAATAATTTCCCACCAAGTTGCTGCGATATAATTCATAAAACGCTTTGAGTCGAGTAGTTCATCCCTGAGTTCTTGTTTTAAATCCATAATCCAGATACGTGTTCCTTGGTGGTCTAGCGGTTTTGCATTGGGAATAAAATCCTCTAGTTTTTTGTTTTCATCATCATATTCTTCACTAGTGCCAAACGAGAAACGATAATTTTTCTCCTCGTCAATACTTTCAGTCAGAACAAGCTTATTTTTAGCATAGTAATGAAATAAGAACTTTCCTTGACCACGCGCTCCTAATGTTGGTTTTTCAGCTTTGGCTGTGTCCCACAAGCTTTGGTACTCTTTCCATCTCTTTGCATTCATTCCGAGGGTTCCAAAGTCCTCTATGGTTAGGCTATTTAATTGGGGAATATACCTAAACACCGATTTCCAGGCTTTTCCTTTTTTAGTTGCCCTCGCATCCCATGAGTTCTGTCCCGCATCCTTTTGGAGAGCCTCACAAAGATGAGGAATAGGATATTGGTCAGCAATATTTTCATCGGTGCGTCCTAAATTTACCTCTCTCTTCTTCATTTTGCCTCCCATTTTCATAGTTTAAACCTTTCTCCTTTCCGAGAGTTGAATTTTGCTCTGACTTCTTTAATCTGTTTAGTTATAGCCGAGAAGATTTTATCAATGTCTTCTTCGGAGTAGCTATACATTTGCCGGTTGGATAAATTACCTAATATCCTGAGCCTGTCTAGAACAGCGTTAGTCCTTAATTCAGCAATCCTTTTGAATCGCTCTTCCGGTGTCTCATTATTCAGCTTTGTCATTTAAAGCTCCTCCACCAAATATCTATTTCTAACTGAGATAATAACACACTATTTTTAGGATGTCAAGCCTTTTTCTTACTTATTTAGTATATAAGACGATTATATTATGAAAATAAGGCAAAAATCTAGTTACACAAACCTATTTACTAAAATAGCGGAGAATAATTAGAGGGGTTTTTAATGCCTAGCACTGGGGGCGGTGTCTAAAGCTTCCCTTGATAGTCGCAGCTTGAGCATTTTGTCTGGTTTCCGCGGTATTCGGTGAGCAGTCCTCCGCACTTGGGGCAGGGTTGAGGGAGGGGCTTCAGGTTGGTAACGAATTTACACTCCGGGTAGTTACTACACCCGTAGAAGATGCGACCCTTTTTGCTTCTCCGTTTGACCAATTCCCCACCGCACTTCGGGCATTTAACCCCCGTCTTAATCTGGTAAGAGGCGGTGTATTTACACTCCGGGTAACCACTACAGGCAAAAAACTTTCCGTAGCGGCCTACCTTGATAACCAACGGCTTACCACATTTAGGACAGACCTCATCGGTTACCTCGTCGGGCGGTTTTACCTTATCCATATGTTCGGTGGCGTGATTTAGACTTTTCTCAAAGGGGGTATAGAAATCCTGAACCACCTCCACCCAATTCCGCTGGTTACTGGCGATATTGTCCAGTTCATCCTCCATATGAGCGGTAAAGTCAACATTAATAATGTCGGAAAAGTAGGGAGCGAGCAGGTCGTTAACTATCATTCCCAGTTCGGTGGGCTGAAAGCTACCCTTAACCTTGGTAACATATTCCCGCCCCTGAAGGGTAGATAGAATGGTAGCGTAGGTACTGGGGCGACCAATACCCCGTTGCTCCAGGGTTTTAATCAGGGTGGCTTCGGTGAACCGGGGTGGGGGTTGGGTAAAGTGTTGCTCCGAGGAAAGCCCCAGCAGTTTAAGCTCATCATCCTTTTCCAGCGGGGGAAGTACTGAGCCTGGCTTTTCTTCAGCCTCATCCTTGCCCTCGGTATAGAGAGCCATAAATCCCCGGAAGAGAGGGACAGAGCTTGTGGCGCGAAACAGGTATCTATTCTTAGAGAGGCATTTAGCCGTAATATCAACGCTGGTGCTGTTAAATACCGCCGCCGCCATCTGGCTAGCGACCATCCGTTGCCAGATAAGCTGATAGAGCCGAAATTGATTGGTATTGAGGTATTGCTTAATCAGCGATGGCTCATGGTAGATATGGGTGGGACGGATGGCTTCGTGGGCTTCCTGTGCTCCCTTGACTGTTCTGGAGAAGGTGCGGGCGTGGGGGGGAATGAACTCGGCACCATACCGCTCGGTGATAAACTCCCTAGTTTCCACAATAGCCGGGCGAGCCACCCGGGTAGAATCGGTCCGCATATAGGTAATTAGCCCCTCACTGCCCTCGTCGCCGAGGGGTAAGCCCTCAAAGAGCTGTTGAGCAATAGCCATCGTCTGCTTGGCGCTGAAGTGGAGCTTACGCCAGGCTTCCTGCTGGAGGGTGCTGGTAATAAACGGTGGCGCTGGCTGTCGGGTTACCTTCTTGATTTTTACCTTGGCTACCTTATAGCTGGCTGTTTTAAGCTCATCGCTGGTCTCGGTGGCTTCTGCCTGATTGTGAATAACTAGCTTGGGGTCGCCGACCAGGCTAATGAGTTTGGCTTGAAAGCTGGCTGTCGGGGTTTCTTTAGTTAGCTTAGCCTCGATACTCCAGTATTCCTCAGGGGTGAATTTATCAATCTCCCGCTGTCGTTCGGCAATAATCTTTAGGGCTACTGATTGAACCCGGCCGGCGGAAAGCCCCCGCCTCACCTTTCGCCACAGGAGGGGGCTAATCTTATAACCCACCAGTCGGTCCATAATCCGTCGGGCTTGCTGGGCATTGACCAGTTTCATGTCTATGGAGCGAGATTGCTTGAAGGCGAGCTTGATAGCAGGCTCGGTTATCTCATGGAAGGTAACCCGATGATAATTAGCCTTGTTTACTCGGATTACTTCAGCCAGATGCCAGGCAATAGCCTCCCCTTCACGGTCAGGGTCAGTAGCCAGATATACCATCGGCGCCGCTCTGGCAGCCTGTTTAAGTTCCCTAACCACCTTGGCTTTATCTCGGGGGATTACATATTTGGGGGAAAAATTATGTTCCACATCTACCCCCAGGGTACCCTTGGGCAGGTCTCTGATGTGACCCATTGAAGCCATAAGATTATAATCCTGACCCAGTATCCTGCTTAGCGTTCTTGCCTTGGCGGGTGATTCTACAATAACCAGATTTGTTGTCATAATGGCTAGTCCACTCTTACCCGAAATTCTTCTCTGGCTTCCCGCACCAGAATATAGTTCATCGCCCCTATCTGCTTGACCAGACCCTTAAGCTCCATCATTGTCAGGGTACTACTGACCTGTGACATTGGCAAACCGCTACCCCGACAGAGCTCATCAATGTGGGTTGGGGCAGCACCTAGCTGTTTTAGCAGTCGGGATTCATCCTCCGAGGCAGGGACTATCTCCTTAACCTCCATCTGGTGGGCTACCGCGGTCAGATTCAGCTCCTCCAGAATATCGGTATAGCTACTTACCAGCTTAGCTCCTTCCTGAATGAGGTGATTGGTGCCGCTGCTGGTGGGGGAGAGAACGCTTCCAGGGATGGCAAACACCTCTCGGTTCTGCTCTAATGCCAGACGAGCCGTAATCAGGGCTCCACTACCCTTTCCGGCTTCAGTGGCTAATACCCCTAGACTAAGCCCACTCATAATGCGATTACGCCGCGGGAATCGGTCAGGTCGGGGCCCTGTTCCTAAGGGGTATTCACTTATCAGCGCCCCTTGCTGAGTGATGCGGCGTGCCAGTTCGGCATTCTCGCGAGGATAGATAACATCCAGACCGCAACCAAACACGGCAATGGTCCGACCGCCGTTCTCTAGAGCTGCTCGATGGGCTACTGAGTCAACCCCTCGTGCTAAACCGCTAACGATGGTAATATGGCTTCTTACCAGGTCAGTAACTATCTCCTCGGTTACCTGTCTCCCGTAGACTGTTGCCCGGCGGGTGCCGACTACTGCCAGACACCACTCATCATCAGGAAGCAGTGTTCCCTTGACATAAAGTAATGGCGGGTAGTCATATATCTCTTTGAGCCGAGGTGGATATCGGGTATCGTGATAACTAAAAGCTGTTACCCCACAGTTCTCCAGCTTCTCCATCTCGGCTTCTAGAGAAATCCTGGGTCGCTGGGAGGTAATCCTGTGTATCAGATGGCTATCCAGCCCGGCACAGCTCAGCTCATCAGGACCTGCCTGCCAGGCATTTTCCAGACTACCGAAGTAGCCTTCCAGCAGGTTTAGCCTGACCCGACCGACACCGGGAATAAGACTAAATCCCACCCCGTATTTAATATCGTTATTACTTACCACCAAAGCATTCTAGCATAGGGGCAAACTAGTGGCAATTAAAGGGTTATCTACCTTACCCTCTCAAATCCCCCTCTTCTTCAAAGGAGAGGGGGAGGAATATTAAAAGAGGGGCTGACGCCCCTCTTAGACACTCTCGTTAGGTCAAGCTCTTGACAATACCAATTTGTCAATCTCGTCTTTTTCTGACATGATGTCTCCTTTGCCTGTTATTCTCAAAAGACGATAGCAGATTACCTCAAGCCTTCAAAAATTCGTCTTGTATAGCGTCGGACTTATCAGTAAATTGCTTGAAAGAAGAAACTAGTTGTTCAGCCCCCGTAGCCTCTCCAATCTGTTGGGAAGAATCATCAGAAAGCTTGACCAAGTTTAGCAGTTGGTTAAGGAAATTTAGTTGCTTCTGTTCATCCTTTTCAAAGATAATATTTATCATTCTTCCTATGGAGAGGGACCAACATCGGCGGTTTATCTCTGTCAATGATCGCACCCTTATCTCTTCTAATCTGGACGTTTTAATTTCGTCCAGCGCACGTAGGAGCATCTCAGCGTATTTTAGTATTGTTTCGTCGATTTGGTCTTTCTCCGACTCAAGTCTGTGGATGCTCTTTTCTAATGTCGCACTTAGTTCTAATACTGTCTCTGAATCTTCCTTGAGTGCACTAATTTGGTCAATATGGGAACTCTGGAAGAGCTTGAGCATTTTCTTAATTTCGTCTTTATCTAACATGATGTCTCCTTTGCCTGTTATTCTCAAAAGAAGGGAGTAAATTACCTAATAGAATATGAATTCCTTTGTGGCGGAGAGGGTGGGATTCGAACCCACGGTAGCCCAAAAAGGCTACACACGCTTTCCAGGCGCGCCTGATAGTCCACTCCAGCACCTCTCCATAATTGGTAAGCGAGAAATCAGATTATACTTTACAGTTTCGTAAATCGGTGCTTCTAAAACAATCTGAAAAGTTACTTATTTCAGCAATCTTTATCCCACCATTTTCCTTTGCCTTCGATTTCTTTATGATGGTAGTGCCATAAGAAATTGTGAACGACCTGAAGTCCGAATTTGTGTGGTGCCTCCATCCTCTCCAGCCTCTCCTTGAACTTCTCGTCATACATCTGTTTGCAAATGTCATTCACGCATAAATAACGCTCTCCACCGCTCTTTTTATTTTTTAAATAGTCGATATCTTGTCTAACTAACATGTCTGAATCTCGTAGTACTTCATATAGCTTATCATGGTAAACAACATATTTATTCAAATGTGCTCCTGCGAGGAGTTGCGTCACGAAGCATATTGCTGCTCCTTTGATATACTTGCTACCGTTGATATACTTGCTACCGTTAGGTAACAGCTTATCTATACCCTCTGGCTTTCCATTAAAATCCCTTATGAATGTAAGATACCCTTTTACTGTGGGGAAATCATTGTCTATCACATTGTAAATATCCCTTTTGTGATTTTCATATACTTGCATCATTGCTCTTTCAGTCTTCTTGCCACAGATTAATTTTTTAAATTCCTCTGGCTTCAATTCATCTATTCTATTGAATATCTTTTCTTTTAATCTTTTGGCAGCATCATCATGCCACTCCGTATCTTTGAGAAATTTTTTCTCAAACTCTTCATCTCCTGGAGTTAAAGCTCTAAAACATCGGTCAACCCATTCGTCTAGTTTTGCGGTAAATTGAAATTTTTCAGCCACTTTAATCTCCTTTGTGGCGGAGAGGGTGGGATTCGAACCCACGCTCCGCAAAATACGGAGACCGCTTTTCGAGAGCGGCACCTTAAGCCTCTCGGACACCTCTCCTTGGTGACACCAGATTATACCATAAAGCAGAATGGGCAGTGGGCTTTACTGGTTTAGATAGGGTATTGTATGCTGGTAACAAAGATTACTCTTGAGGGGGCCTAGGTTTGGTCTGGTTGAAGTTTGCCGCCTGTCTGGTAATTATCCTGTTTGCCGGGTCAAAGCTTGCCCGATACGGCGATGCTATCGCTGAGAAGGCGGGCCTGGGTAGGATGTGGGTAGGCTTATTACTGCTGGCGGCGGTTACCTCAATGCCGGAGTTGGTTACTGGGGTAAGTTCGGTGGCTCTGGTTAAGCTCCCTGACCTGGCAGTAGGTAACCTGTTGGGAAGTTGCCTGTTTAATCTACTGATCATCGCTATAATGGATATTATCTATCGTCCAGCACCGATACTGAGTAAAACCAGCCCTCGGCAGGTAACCGCGGCAGTTATCAGCATTGTGCTTACCGCCGTGGTAGCCGGTGGCATCTTCGCCGGGGGCAGGTTTCCCGGTTTAGCTGTGGGGTGGGTAAACGCCCCGGGCATTATCCCACTGGTGTTATATGTGGTAGGTATGTGGTGGCTATTTCGTGCTGAGCGTGCCTATCAACCGGAGCCAACGGCTGCCTCAATGCAGTATCGGGGGTTATCCAAAAGGACGGTTTATCTGAGGTTTGCCCTGCTTGCCGCGGCTGTTATCGGGGCGGGGATATGGCTATCATTCATCGGGGATGAGATTGCGGCTACCTATCACTGGGATACTAGCCTGGTAGGCAGTCTGTTTCTGGCAATTACTACCTCGATGCCGGAGCTGGTGGTGACTATTGCTGCCCTCCGCCTGGGGGCGATAGATATGGCGGTGGCTGATGTATTGGGTAGCAATATGTTTAACCTGGCTATTATCACCCCGGTTGATATTGCCTACCGTCGGGGACCGGTGCTATCGTTGGTGTCGGAGGTTCATCTGGTTACTGCGGCAATAGTAATGGTGATGACAGCTATCGTTATTGTGGGGCTTCGCTTTCGACCGCAGGGTAAGCGGTCTATTAGCTGGCATACGGCGGTGCTAATCGGGCTATATATTTTCGGTATGTATCGGCTGTTTATTGCTGGCACCGAATTGGGGTGAGCCTTAGCTTGATAAAATAAAGTTCTTTTGATATAATCTGGGGTAGTTAAATTGAGTATCTCTAACCCCAGTATTTTAATGATTTTTGGCTAGAATTCTTTGTTTGGTGTGTTTTAATCTCCATAAGCAATAAATCAGGTAGAGCGAGTTTAGTGATAATGCCGCCGGAAGAGTTTCGGTATAGAATTAGTAAACCGGAAAGGGGTGGGTTATGCCTGTTGAAGAGATCTCGAGTAGTGTAGAAGATATTGAGGTTGAGGCGGAGAAGGTAATGGAACAAGCAAGGAGCCAGGCTAATAAAATTATCCTTAATGCTAAGGACGAGGCGAACCGAATTCTTGCCTCTGAGATAGTCCTCAATGAAGTCAAGGCGGAAGGAGAGCGGATTATAAGCCAGGCTAAAAAGAAAGCTGAGCGAGAGGTTAAGGAAGCTAAGAAACAGTCTGCCGAGATTGGCAGCAACCTGGATAAGAAACTGGAAAATGTTACCCAACGCATAGTGGATATTATTACTGGAGTAGCGACGAAGTGATACCGGTAATCGTCAATTCCCCTGAACCTATGGTTAAGGCCAGGGTAATTACCTTGAAGGAGCACTCGGAGCAGGCTATCAGGGTGTTGCAGGGTGTGGGGGTGTTACATGTCGAGCAGAGTCAACAGCTGACGGCGATAGATAGAGATATTATTGACCGCCGCCGCCAAGAGGTCGGTGAGCTGTTAACTATGGTGCGCAGTATGCTGGGTTACATCGCTGAAAAACAGGAAGTATCCCTGGAGAAGGATACTGAGGTTATCTACACTCGACCCTTTAGCGAGATTGATAAAGAGGTAAGGTCGGTATGTGGCAAGTTTACCAAGTTACGTGAGAGAGAGGTTAAAGTTAATACCGAGATTGAAAGGCTGAAGGAAGAGCAGAAATACCTGGGTTATCTGGCTCAGGATAGTCTTAAGCTAAGCGATCTGGAATTCTCCGGGGGTTACCTTTTTTCCCGATTATTCCTGCTGTCTGGTGAGGCATATGAAAATTTATATGCTGAGCTGGAAGGGTATCTATTCGGCACTATCGTTACCCCGGTAGAGGATGAAATTATTTTATATGTTGTCGGTGAGGTTAAAAATCAGCTGACGGTAGAGGCTCTGGTTAATGGTGCTGGTGGTAGGGTCCTACCGTTGCCCAGTAACAAACTGACCCTGAGAGAATTTCTTAGTGAGGTCGGGGATAAGCTACAGCACCTTGAGGAGAAGGCGGTTGAAGTAAAAAATGGTCTCCAGCGTATGGCAGCGCAGGAAGTGAAGAATCTGGTGCTGTTTAGCCAGGTGTTGAGTGCTGAAAATCAGCGACTGAGAGTTTTGTCCCAAGCCAGTGAGGCTAGGTATATAGCCCTGGTTGAGGGGTGGCTCCCGGAGAAGAATGCTGAGTCGGCAATCTTTGAGCTGAAGAACAGTCTGGACCATGTGTTTGTTGATACTCGGCAACCTGAGCCTGCTGAAGAGCCGCCTACCGAGTTGAGGAACCCGAAGGCAATGAAGCCCTTCGAGATCGTAGTTAATCTGTTTGCTACCCCCAAATATAGGGAATGGGACCCCACCCCCATAATATCCTATTCCTTTGCCCTCTTCTTCGGTTTGATGGTAGGTGATGTTGTCTATGCGGTTGGTTTGATACTGGTGGCAAGATTCCTGTTGGGTAAGTTCTTGGGCGGTTCCAGCTCCCCGCAATTTAAGATGCTCCAGAGGTTGATTTACATATCTGGTGGGGTTGCTCTGACCCTGGGGTTGCTTACCGGGAGTTACATGGGTAATATCTATACCCTGTTTGGCTTTGAAAGCCCGGCGCTGTCGGTTGCCATCCAGCATGCCTTGCAGAATCCGATAATCTTCGTTATCATAGCTCTAATAATCGGCTTTATTCATGTTAATATTGCCCATATCATTACCCTGGTTAAGGGAATCAAGCAGAGAAATAAAGGGATGATACTTAATAAGGTTGGCTTGATTGTCCTTCAACTTGGTGTACCCTATATCCTTCATGTTATGTTACATGTTAGCCTGCCAATGTTTGCTCCCTTATATGCTATCTCCCAATATCTCATAGTGGTGGGGATAGTATTATTAGCTGTCGGTAGCGTTAAACAGTGGGGGGGTATTGGGGGTATGATGTGGATATTCGATATCACCGGACTGATGGGTGATGTTATGTCGTACTGCAGGTTAGCCGGAGTAGGATTGGCTACTTTCTATCTGGGGGCGGCGTTTAATATGCTGGCTCAGTTATTCAATGGTATGCTATCGGTTCATGGTTTAGCTGGAGTTATCGGGGGCGCTATTTTAGCGGTGATAATCTTAATCATCGGGCATCTGCTTAACCTAGTTCTCAGTTTTATTACCGGTTTTGTGCACTCCCTTAGATTATGCTTTGTGGAATTTCTTATTAAGTTCTACGAAGGAGGGGGGCGGCAGTATAGTCCGTTTAGATTAGTAAGACGTACCTCGGTAGTCATCCAGGCAAAATCTTAGAAAGGAGAACTTAGATATGTTAGTTGACCCCGGTTCGTTGGCGGTCCTTGGTGGAGCCCTAGCTCTGGGAGGGGGTCTAGCGGGTTCGTCGATAGGTATCGCTACGGCGGCATCTGCGGGGACTGCAACCCTGTCCGAGGACAAAGGGCAGTTCCGTAATGTCATCGTGTTATCATCCTTGCCGATGACCCAGAGCTTCTACGGATTGATTGTGCTGATTATTATTATGAATTCGGTGGTGCCTAAACTACCGGCTTCCGGCGGAGCTGGTTTTATGGTGCTGGGTATCGGCATCATGGTGGCCCTTGCTGAATGCTTTTCGGCAATACATCAGGGTAATGTGTGTGCTTCAGGTATATCGTTGCTACCCAAGACCAAGGGACAGATATTTACTAACTCGATGATGCTAGCGGTGTTTGTCGAGTTATTGGGGGTTTTGGGGTTGGTGTTTGCCATAATGGCGTTCAGTATGTTGAAGCTTATGTAGAGGTATTTGATGAAAGGAATGGAGAAGATAAGTCAAGCTGTCCTGGATAAGGTAAGAGCGGAGGCAGATAGCTTGATAAAGGATGCCGAGGTTCAGGCGGAGCAGGAGCTTGCTCAAGCAAAAGAGCGCTGGGCGGCAAGGCAGGAGGAAGAGACGGCTAAAATTCTCCAGCAAGCCGGGGAGGAAGCGGCTCGAATTGAGGCTCAGGCTTTGGTGAAAGCCCGTCAAGAATTATCTAGGGTTAAGGCTGACCTGGTTAGTGGTATGGTGGACAGGGTGAAACAGCGTTTGTCCGAATTTTCGGATGATGGGGGTTCACTTATTGGCTTGATTAAGGAATCTATCGACCGGCTGAGGGCGAGTAAGGTCAAGATTTATGTTTCACCGCAACAGGTGAGCGTGGTACAACGACTCTTGGAGAAGGATAAAGAGTTAGCCGGTAAGGTAGCTGAGGTCAAGGGACGCCCCGGCACTGGTGGGGTTATCGTCGAAGATGCCAGCGGTGAAGTCAGGATAGATAATACCTATGAGACCAGGCTGGAGATGTTACTGCCGAAACTACTCCCGGAAATAGATAAGGAACTCTTTCAGGGTTCGTAGGAGCTGGCTTTGCCCAACGCAAAATACGCGTTTATATCAGCTTACCTAAAGGGGGCTGAGGCTAAAATAGTGACCTCGGAGCATGTAAACCGGATATCCGGGGTAGCTAGCTTGCCGGATATAGTAGGTGCCATTAGGGATACGGATGTCGGAGGATATCTGGAAGGGATATTGGTTAAAACCTTCGCTGATGCTGACCGGGGTTTGTGGCAATACTTTAGTGATTCTCTAGAGCGTCTGGAATGGTTCAAACTGGTGCCTAAGGATGTGCGCCGGGTGGTAAATGCCTATGTCGTAAAATACGATGTTTTAAATGTTAAAGCTGCCTTGCAGGGTATCGCGGCTAGTAAGAAGGTGGATATGATACCGATGGGGGTTATCAGTACCCACGGGTTATTGGATGAGATGGCCGCCGCTGAAAGCATTGACGGGGTGGTCAAGGTGCTGGTGGATAGCAAGTTAGAGACTTATGCTGCTATCCTCAGGGGATATTCAGGGGAAGGTGCTAAGTCAAGACTTATAACTGAGGCTAAACTGGATGGGGAGTATTACTGGAATCTGCTAAACTTGCCCAAGAGGATGCCTGATAGGTCGTTGATGATTAGGGCGTTTAGTATCGTTATCGATATGGTAAACCTCCAGCTTATCTGCCGGGCGGTAATCGGGGGCATTGGTACTGAGGCTAGTGGAGCGATACTCAGCGGCGGATATATGATTTCAAATAGATTGGCGCTAGATTTAATGTCGCGCAAATTGCTTGATATCCCTGGGGCGGTGGGAAGCTCTCTTTATCGAGGGATAGTCGAGGAGGTAATCGCTGCCTATAATAAGACGGAGAGCGTTGCTGTCATTGACGAAATTATTGAAAAGCATAAATTTCGGTTGCTCAGGGAGATGCTGTCGCCACGGATAATGACCCCGCTGATGGTAGTCTGGTTCTTAATTGTTAAAGAGGTTGAGATAAGGAACCTGCGGTTGATTCTGAAGGCAGCGGCGGATAATCTGCCGCTGGGAGAAATAAAGGACTATCTGGTATTTTCGGAATGATGCAGATTAAGCAGCTGGATATAGTGATTATTGGGGACGAGGACCTGGTCAGTGGACTGAGGCTGGCTGGTGTTCGTAGATACTATATAATAAAGGATGAAGCTAATCCTGCCAAGGAAGTCAGGTGGGCGCTTAGTGAGGTGATGGACGACCTTGATGTTGGGGTGATAGTCATATTAGAGGATTATGTGGAACACGCTAAGGATTTGGTGACTCGGGTCAGAGAGAGGAAGGGTATGCCGCCGGTCATTGTTGAGGTTCCATCTAAGTATGGCACCCACTATAGCGATGTTGCCGGGTATTACAAGACTTATATCAGGAAATCTATCGGGTTTGATATCGAAATATAATAACAGTGTTTAGCGAGGTAGTAAGATATGGGTAAAATATGGCGGGTTTCCGGTCCGGTAATTATCGGTGAGGATATGAAAGGGTCTCAGGTCTACGAGATTGTGGAGATAGGTAGTAAGGGGTTGGTGGGGGAGATAATCGGGCTGGATGAGGATAAGGCGATAATCCAGGCGCACGAGGATACCCAATCACTGGAGGTTGGCGAGACTGTCAGAGGAACGGGGGCTATTCTGACGGCGGAGTTGGGTCCTGGTATTGTTGGTGCTATCTATGATGGACTACAAAAATCGCTGACTGTGTTGATGGAGAAGGGTTCGTTTATTGAGCGAGGGGCAAAAGTGTTCTCCTTGCCCCGGGACAAGAAATGGTCATTTACCCCTACGGTTAAGGTGGGAGATGTGGTTAATCAGGGGGACATCATCGGTACTGTTCCTGAGACTAGCCTGATAGTGCATAAAATAATGGTACCGGTGGGGGTTAAGGGGGTAGTCAAGGAGATTGCGAAGGGTGAGTATACTATTGAAGAGCCAGTAGCCCGGATAAGTGATAATGGTAAGGTAAGCGAGGTTATCATGCTGCAGAAATGGCCCGTAAGGAAGCCCCGGCCCTATAAACAGCGGTTAGCTCCTTCCCAGATGTTGATTACTGGTACCCGAATTATGGATTATATGTTCCCGCTGGCACTCGGGGGTAAGGCAGCTATACCTGGTGGCTTCGGTACGGGAAAAACAGTGGCGTTGCAACAGCTTGCCCGATGGTCTCAAACGCAGTTGAACATCTATGTTGGCTGTGGTGAGCGGGGCAATGAGATGGCTGATGTGCTCTATAGCTTCCGGCGGCTTAAAGATCCGGCAACAGGTAGCTCACTACAGGATAAGGAGATATTTATTGCTAACACCTCTAACATGCCGGTGGTAGCTCGTGAAGCCAGCATCTTTGTTGGTATTACCATCGCCGAATACTTCCGGGATATGGGATATGATGTCCTGTTGGTTTGTGATTCCACCTCAAGATGGGCCGAGGCGATGCGGGAGATTGGGGGTCGGCTGGAGGAGATACCGGGTGAGGAGGGTTTTCCGGCTTATCTAGGGTCACGGCTGGCTGCCTTCTACGAGAGGGCTGGTTTGGTAGAGTGTGCTGGTAATCCCCAGAGGCAGGGTTCGGTAACGGTGGTGGGGGCGGTTAGCCCTCCCGGGGCTGACTTCAGTGAGCCGGTAACCCAGAATACCCTTCGCATAATCGATGTTTTCTATGCGTTGGATGTTACCCTGGCTAACAAGAGGCATTTCCCGGCGATAAATTGGCTTACCAGCTATAGCCTCTATGTTGAGGATGTTAAGGATTGGTGGGCTAAGGTCAGTTCGGAGTGGGATGCTACTCGAGCTACGGCTTTAAGACTGCTTCAGAAAGAGGCTGAGCTGGAGGAGATTGTGCGGCTGGTAGGTCCTGAAGCCCTACCCGAAACGGATAAACTGGTTATGGTGGTAACCAGAATGATGCGTGAGGATTTTCTGATGCAGAGTGCCTACAATGAGATTGATACCTATTGTACTCCTCAGAAAGGACAACTGATGATGGGGACGATAGTCAAGTTTTATGAACTAGCCCAGAGAATGTTGGATGCTGGTGCAACTGTAGCTGATGTTCGTTCGTCTCCGATAGTGGCGAAGATATCCCGAATGAAGGATATAGCTAATGATGATATTGTGCCAAGGATTAAAGGATTGTGGTCGGAGATGGAAATGAACTTAGTTGTTCAGAAGGGAGAGGTAAGATGAATTTATCTTCACTCTATGTAACTGAAAGCAGTGCTCTCAATCGAACTAAGGGTTCGTTATTGATTGCTAAAAGTATCCCTGGGATAAAGCTTGGCGAGATAGTTGATGTCTGCCTGGCTAGTGGTGAGGTAAAACGGGGTCAGGCTATCGATATTAGTAAGGAGGCTACCGTAGTTCAGGTGTTTGGTGGGGTTAGTGAGGTTGATCTGATGAGGAGTCGGATAAGGTGCCGAGGTGAAGCATTACGACTGGCGGTGTCGGAGTCTATTCTGGGTAGGGTGTTTAACGGGATGGGAGAGCCGATAGATGGTGGTCCGCAGGTAATCCCGGAGGATTATCTAGATGTTAATGGTGAAGCGATTAACCCGGCGGGTCGTCAGCCTCCCGCCGAATTCATTGAAACCGGTATCTCGGCTATTGATGGCTTAAATGCCTTGGTCCGAGGGCAGAAATTGCCCATATTTAGTGGCTCGGGGTTGCCTCACAATCAGATTGCGGCTCAGATAATCAGGCAGGCTTCGGTTAAGGGTAAACAGAGTCAGTTCGCTGTGGTATTTGCTGCCATTGGGGTCAGCTATGATGACGCTGCCTTCTTTATGAAGAACATGGAGCAGACCGGAGCTCGGGAAAGAACTATCGCCTTCATCAACACTGCCTCTGACCCGGTTATCGAACGAATATCAACTCCCCGCTTAGCCCTGACCGCTGGTGAGTATCTGGCGTGGCGGAAGGGGATGCACGTACTGGTCATCCTTACTGATATGACCAATTATTGTGAGGCGCTTCGTGAACTCTCAGCGATGCGAGAGGAGATACCATCAAGGCGGGGCTATCCGGGGTATATGTATACTGATCTGGCAACAATGTATGAGAGGGCGGGGCGGATTTTAGGTAAGGACGGCTCGGTAACAATTCTGCCTATCCTGACTATGCCGGATGATGATATTACTCATCCTATCCCTGACCTGACCGGTTACATCACCGAGGGGCAGATTGTACTGTCGCGAGAGCTGGAAAGAAAGGGAGCCTACCCGCCAATAGATGTCTTCCTGTCACTGTCACGAATGATGAAAGAGGGTATCGGCGCCGATAAGACAAGAGAGGACCATAATAATGTCTTTATGCAGCTCTATGCGGCTTATGCTGAGGGATGTAACCTCAGGGAGATATCCACTATCATCGGGGCTGAGGCACTGGGGGAAAGGGATAAGATATATCTAGAAATTGCTGACCGGTTCGAACGGGAGTTTATCTCTCAAGGGGTGAATGAAAGAAGAACCGTGGAGGAGACCCTGGATATCGGTTGGAATCTGTTCTCTGCCCTGCCTGAGGAGGACTTGAAACTGATTAACCAGAAGCTAATTAAGAAATACCTCCCCAAGTATCGTGAGAAGGTTTAAATATAGATGTCCCAGATGATTAAGGTAACCAGACCTACCAAGATTGAGTTAATCAAGCTCAAGCGCCGATTGACGTTAGCTTCCCGGATTCAGAAGATAATCAAGGACCGGGTGTCGATACTTATCCTGGAGTTCCTGCAGATAGCCCGTCAGACGGTAGAGGCGAAGCGAAGGTTGCTGGAGGAATTTTCCGGAACCTATCGAGAATTGTCGGTGGCGGCTGGTTATCATGGCTATATTGCCTTGGAGAAGGAGCTGCTGGCTAGTGAGAGCGATTTAGGTATCGCTGCCGGGTTGAGAAATATCGGTGGGGTAAGAATTCCCGCCTTTGAGTTAAAGAAGGCACAACGGGTGGGGATGGGGTATGGTCTGGTGGATACCTCTTCGTGGTTGGACCGGACGGCGGAGTCGTCGGGAAAGTGTCTGGAGACGATTATTGAGCTGGCTGAGCTCCAGAGGGGCCTGGAGCTATTGGGTAAGGAGATAAATCGGACGAAGAGGATACTTAATGCTCTGGAGTATCTGATTATTCCCGGCTTGCAGGCGACCATAAAGTATCTGGATATGAAGTTTGAGGAACGGGATAGAGAAGAGAAGTCGCGCTTGAAACGGGTGAAGGTATTGCTGGAGCGGAGGTAGATGACTAACGAATTACCCTATGAACGGATGCTCCAGGAATGTCTGAAGAGTGAGCTAAAGGTAGTCAATGCCCACCTACCCCGTCAGCAAAAATCGCTGGCTGAACTGCTAACTGAGGAATATCCTCACCTGTTATGTAAGGATGGCAGCACCCATCTGTTTAGCCGGAAGGAGCTAGCCTATCTGGCTAGCTTATTAACTGCTGATGAGCAGAAGAGGTTGCTATTGCCGCTGCTTATTGAGGTAGGTACTGGTCAGGGTGAAATGGCGATAGTCTGCCCCAATGAGGTGGTAACTAAGGTTATCTCCGGGGTTTTGGATATGCCGGTTACGGTACGACAGGGAAGGATTGTTATCTATAAACCGCAGTTAGCCGTAACAAGGAAGCGACTTAGAACTACTACCCAGTATCTGTTTTCTCCCCGTCTGTAGGAACGTCAGGGTAGATTATCCCATTGAATTGTTTAGACTAATGGCAGTATAATAAAAAACTGAGGTTAGCCCCTGTAGCTCAGGTGGATAGAGCACCAGCCTCCGGAGCTGGGGGCGAGCGTTCAAGTCGCTCCAGGGGCGGTTTTTTGTAGTATAAATTTAGGAGGCTTTTAGGTGATAGATACGGCAGGACTGATTGAGGTTAGATGGCATGGTCGTGGTGGTCAGGGGGCGGTAACCTCTACTGAGTTGGTGGCTCAGGCAGCGATAAGCGAGGGTAAATATGCTCAGGCAATGCCGGCCTTCGGTGCCGAAAGGAGAGGCGCCCCGGTGCTGGCATTTCTTAGGATAGATAGCAATAAACCTGTCCTGGTAAGGTCGGAGATTGACGAGCCGGATATAGTAGTGGTGCTTGACCCCGGTTTACTGAGCGTTATTGATGTTACCTCCGGGCTTAAAGCTGGTGGAATACTGGTAGTTAATACCCCCCGGAAGCCAGAAGAAGTTGTTAAGGAATTTAAACTTAGTTGCTCAACGGCTACCGTTGATGCTACCAGAATTGCCCGAGAGTTACTCGGAGTTCCCATCGTCAATACCTCAATGATAGGGGCGTTACTGAAGGTGGTGGCGGTTATCTCACTAGGGTCCTTGGAGGAACCCCTGAAGCAGCGATTTGGCAAGCTGGCGGATAAGAATATTAAAGCTATGAACCGAGCTTATGAAGAAACTATAGTGAAGGGGGTAGATTAATTGGCTAAAGCAGAATGTGAGTTGACCTGGAAGGACCTAGAGATTGGTGTGATACTCACTGATGTAGGGACTGCCAGGGGGTATCGGACGGGGGATTGGAGGTCGCGGAAGCCGGTTACCGATAACGACAAGTGTAATAAGTGTGGCATGTGTTTTCTGTTCTGTCCTGAGGGATGTATTCAGCAGAATGAGGAGGGGTTTTTCGACGCAAATTTATTTTACTGTAAAGGGTGTGGTATTTGTGCTGCGGAATGTCCCAGGAAGGCGATAACTATGGTGGAGGAGGAGCGATGAGTAACAGAGTAGGAATAGAGGTTTCACGAGCTATCGCAGTAGCGGCTAAATTAGCTAGGGTTGATGTGGTGGCGGCTTATCCGATTACTCCCCAGACCCACATTGTTGAGGATATTGCTGAGCTGGTGGCTAATGGTGAGTTAGATGCTAGCTATGTTCCGGTTGAGTCTGAGCACTCGGCAATGAGTGCCTGTCTGGGGGCATCTGCCGTTGGTGCTCGAGCTTTTACTGCTACTGCCGGTCAGGGATTAGAGCTGATGCATGAGGTATTATATGTTGCCTCAGCAATGCAGTTGCCGATAGTTATGTCGTTGGCGAATCGGGCGTTGTCATCACCACTGAGCATCTGGGGAGACCATTCTGATGCGATGTCAATGCGTGATACCGGTTGGATTCAGCTTTTTGCCGCCAATGGTCAGGAAGTCTTAGACAACATACTTTGTGCTTTCCGCATTGCTGAAGACAGAAAGGTGTTACTGCCGACAGTAGTTCATCTGGATGGCTTTCATCTAACCCATGTTATTGAACCCATATCTATCCCTGAGCCGAGCGAGGTGGATGGATTTCTTCCTCCGTTTAACTATCCTTTGCCTCTGGACCCGGATAAGCCAGTAACGATGGGGGCATTTGCTCCTCCCTATATCTACCCGGAGACAAAAAAGGCACAGCAGGTAAATCTATTGGCGGCTAAGCCGGTAATCTTGCAGAGCTGGAAGGAGTTTGGTGACCACTTTGGTCGTTACTACTCTCCAGTAGAAAGTTACCGTGCTGAAGGGGCTAAGGTGCTACTGCTTACTATGGGAAGCTATAGTGAGACGGCGACGCTGGCGATAGATAGTTTGAGAAAAGATGGTAAAATGGTAGGTGCACTGTCCCTTCGCTTGTGGCGGCCCTTCCCCTTTGAAGAAATCCGACAGGCAGTTAAGGGTGCTGATGTTCTTATTGTATTGGACAGGGCGGTTTCCTTTGGTGGTCCGGGGGGGCCGGTTTGTTCTGAGATTAAAGCCGTCCTGTATGATGAGGCAAGGCGACCTAAGATAGTAGGAGTAGTTGGTGGTCTGGGAGGTAGAGATATCTCCCCGAGTGATTTTGTATCGATAATTAATCGTGGCATCGAGATTTCGCAGACGGGGAGCGAACAGGAGTTTGAAATGTTTGGAGTGAGGGAATAATGGAAAATTATGTTACTTTTGGACGTCGTCAGGTAACCAAGGAAGAGAATTTTACTCCCGGCCATCGGGCTTGTGTTGGTTGTGCTGAGGCTTTAGCAGTGAGGTTAGCCTGCAAGGTATTAGGTAAAAATACCATTGTGGTTAATGCCACCGGTTGTATGGAGGTAATCTCGACACCACTACCGACCACTGCCTGGGAGATCCCCTGGATTCATACCATATTTGAGAATACCGGGGCGGTGGTTTCTGGAGTTGAAGCGGGACTGAAGGTTCTAATGAGAAAGGGTAAGCGTTCCCAGAGGAAGGTAAATATGGTGGTGATGGCGGGTGATGGAGGAACCAGTGATATTGGGCTTCAGGCGCTATCCGGAGCCTTAGAGAGGGGTCATGATTTTCTTTATATTTGCCTGGATAATGAAGCCTATATGAATACTGGGATACAGCGGTCTTCAGCTACTCCCTATGGGGCTTCCACCACTACGGCACCAGCCGGCAAAAAGAGTATCGGGCAGATTACCTGGAAGAAGAATATGCCGGAGGTTGCGGCGGCTCACGATATCCCCTATGTAGCTACTGCCTGTCCTAGTTACCCCTTTGACCTGATGGATAAGGTGGCTAAGGGGGCAGCAATGCTCGGTCCGGCCTATATCCATATTCTGTCGGTTTGTCCTACTGGCTGGAGGCTTGCTCCCGATTTAGCTATTGAGGTAGGTCGGCTAGCGGTGCGGACAGGGATATTCCCACTATACGAGATTGAGAACGGTAAGTATCGGTTCACGGTTAAGACACCTAAGCTGAAGCCAGTTGAGGAATACCTGAAGATGCAGGGGAGATTTCGCCATCTCGCGGAGAAGGATATCGCCCATATTCAGGATAGAGTGAACCAGGAATATGCTAAGCTTCAGGATAAGGTAGCTCTTACCAATAAGCCAGAGGATTAGCCGTAGCAGGGTCTTGAGATTTAGCTAGCCATTAGCTTGACGGTGGGGTGGTGGTTTGTTACATTTATTCTCGTATTGGGGATAGCGGGGTGTGGCGCAGTTGGCTAGCGCGCAGCGTTTGGGACGCTGAGGTCGGAGGTTCAAATCCTCTCACCCCGACCATAATCCTTCGTTAAATCTAGCTGTAGTCTCCCTCTTTTCTTGAGGGGTTGAAAAATTCGGGATTTGAGTTTAAGCTAAAGGACTGATTTATTATACTTATAGGAACTGATAGGAGGTACTGAAAATGGAAAAGACATGGAAGCCAACTACAGCTGGAGTACTGAACATAATTTCAGGGGCGGGGGGTATTGGTGGGGGTATTTTTACGATTGTTGCCGGTAGGTATATAAGTGCCTTAGCCAGTTCGGTGGGGGGGCTGGGTAACCTAATAAACAACTGGATCGGAGATGTTGCTCCTGGGGTGATAAGCCTTTCTCCTGATGCTACGGCGGCGCTTAATACTTCCCCGTCTGTTTTGCTAATCATCGGTATCGTGGTTCTAGTTCTGGGAGCCCTGGCGCTAGCCGGTGGTATTAGCGCTATCCGAAGGGAGAGATGGGGATTGGCTCTGGCAGGCTCTATCCTGGCGCTCTTTGTCGGAGGGGTAATGGGTATCCTATCCATCATCTTTGTGTCGTTGGGGAGGAAGGAATTTAACCTGTCCTGAAAAGGCTAACCCTAGGTAGGTAACTGAGGGTGGGGGAGTGTCGGAATTGGCAGACGAGCATGACTTAGGATCATGTGCCGCGAGGCGTGGGGGTTCAAATCCCCCCTTCCCCAGTGGCGGTGATTATTCCTTGGAGAAGTGATGGCAAAGACGATAGCGGAGATAAACGAGAGGATAAAACAGGGCCAGGCGGTGGTGGTTACTGCTGAGGAGATAATAGATATTGTTAAGAGGCAAGGGGTTACCCGGGCGGCGCAGGAGGTAGATGTCGTTACTACCGGGACCTTTGGCCCGATGTGTTCTTCAGGCGCCTATTTTAATATTGGGCATACCCAGCCGCGAATGAAGCTGGGGGGCGGTAGAGCCTATCTTAATGATGTCCCGGCGTATACTGGGTTTGCCGCCGCCGATTTGTGTATTGGGTCTAATGCCCTCCCTGATGATGACCCGAGGAACAAAATCTACCCCGGAGAGTTCAACTATGGGGGTGGGCATGTCATTGAAGAGCTGGTGGCGGGTAATGATGTCAGATTGGTGGCTAGCGCCTATGGTAGCGACGATTACCCCCGTAAGAAGCTGGAAACCTGGATAAACATTCGTGATCTTAATAGTGCTGTGTTGTTTAACATCAGGAATGCCTCCCAGAATTATCCAGTGGCGGTTAACCTATCGGACAAGATGATTTACACCTATATGGGGGTGTTAAAGCCTAATCTGGGCAACGCTAACTTCTGCAGCGCCGGACAGCTCTCTCCGTTACTCAACGACCCCTATTATAAGACTATTGGTATTGGCACCAAGATATTCCTCGGTGGGGGCATTGGCTTTATCGCCTGGCCAGGTACTCAGCATAATCCTAATGTGCCTCGTCTGGCTAATGGAGTACCCCGAGATGCCGCCGGTACTATTGCCGTAATCGGTGATTTGAAGCAGATGCGGTCACGATGGCTAGTGGGAGCTAGCATGCTGGGCTACGGTTGTACCCTGACAGTAGGTGTCGGTATCCCGATACCTATTCTCTCTGAGGAAATATTACACTATACCGCGATAAGCGATGCCGAGATTCTGGCGCCGGTGGTGGATTATTCAGTTTCCTATCCGATGTTGAAACCGGATATACTGGGAGAGGTTAGCTATGCTCAGCTCAAGAGTGGCAGCATAATGGTTCAGGGTAAGGAGGTGCCGATTGCTTCGCTGTCCAGTTACTCCCGGGCGGTGGAGATTGCGACAACACTGAAGGAATGGATACAGAGCAGCAGGTTTTTGCTCACCGAGTCGGTAGCCCCCCTGCCTCAAGCAGGCTCGGATATAGTGCTCAAGCCGCTTAACGAGCGACCCCTGGATTATTCGGGTTAATTTTTAGACGGGGTTATGGTAAAATAGGTCTGGGTAGGAGTGTAGCTCAGCTGGGAGAGCAGCGGTCTCCAAAACCGCGTGTCGGGGGTTCGAGTCCTCCCACTCCTGCCAGATTAGACAGGAATTAGGGATTAAGGAGTGGTAAATGGCACAGGCGAAGCCAAAGGTGGCGTTTATGTTCTGGGCACCGGGTACCGACCCGATAAAGCATCGGGCGGTGATATCCTCTTCAATAGATTTGATTGTGGTTGGGGTGTCAGATTATGACCAGGCGGTGGAGGTGGCTAAGGACCTGGCTAAAGAGGGGGTGGCGGGCATTGAATTATGTGCCGGATTCGCTAATATCGGGGTAGCTATGGTGGCTGAGGCAGTAAAGGGGATTCCGGTCGGGGTGGTCAGATTTGATAATCATCCCCTACTGGATAATAAGACTGGGGACCAGTTATTGGGACTTACCCCTTAGGCTTGATGATACTGGGTTATGCCGAGGTGGCGGAATTGGTAGACGCGCTAGCTTGAGGGGCTAGTGAGCGCAAGCTCGTGGGAGTTCAAGTCTCCCCCCCGGCACCAGAGGAGCGGGCGGAAGTAGTTCAGTGGTAGAACGTTTCCTTGCCAAGGAAAAGGTCGCGAGTTCGAATCTCGTCTTCCGCTCCATTAAAAATAAGCCACGGTAACATTAGAACGGGGCGACGTAGCCAAGAGGAAAGGCGGGGGTCTGCAAAATCCCTATTCACCGGTTCGAATCCGGTCGTCGCCTTAAGTTTTTTTGCCGGGGTGGCGGAATTGGCAGACGCAGCGGACTTAAAATCCGCCGGAGTAATCCTTGTGGGTTCGAGTCCCACCCTCGGCACCAGATTAGCTAGAGTTTTTCTTCTTCACCACTGAATGAACAGCTTCCTCAATGTCTTTAGCGGTTAAGCCGTATCTCTCCATAAGCTCGGCGGGCTTTCCCGACTGGGCGTAGGTATCCTTAATTGCTACCAGCTCCATTGGTACCGGACAGCCTCTGGCGACTACCTTGGCGACCTCACTACCCAGTCCGCCGTGTTCCAGATGCTCCTCAGCGGTAACGATGGCTCCGGTCTCGGTAGCGGCGTTAATGATTGCCGCTTCGTCCAGGGGTTTCAGGGTGGACATATTTAATACCCGACAGTCTATCCCTTGCCCTTTCAGGCTGTTGGCGGCTGAAATAGCGGCGGCTACCATAGCCCCGATGGCGATAATAGTGATGTCCTCGCCCTGCCTCATAGTTACCGCCTTGCCTAATTGAAAGTGGTAGTCCCTACCGTGAATCAGGGGTAGCTTGGGGCGACCTAGTCTGATGTAAAATGGTCCGCGGCTGGCGGCGGCTAGCCTTACTGCCTGAGCCGTCTCTATAGCGTCGGCAGGGACGATAACGGTAAATCCGGGTAGGGAACCGATAAGCGCCAGGTCCTCGATAGCCTGATGCGAGATACCATCCTCACCAACACTGATACCGCCGTGGGTGACTACCAGCTTAACATTCAATCCTGATTGAGCAATCGACATCCGAACCTGGTCAAAACAGCGTCCGGGGAGGAAAACAGCAAAGGTGCTGGCGAAGGGGAGCTTACCTGAGGCTGCCAGACCAGCGGCAATACCCACCATGTTCTGCTCGGCGATACCGCAGTCAAAGAATCGCTTCGGAAACTCGGCAGCAAAAAATTTGGTCATTGTTGACTTGGCGAGGTCGGCGTCCAACACCACAATATCCCGGTTTTCCTTGCCCAGCTCAACCAGGGTTTTGCCGTAGGTCTCCCGCAGTGAAACCAGCTCCGCCATTACTCGGCTAGCTCCTTTAATGCTACTCTTAGCTGGGTCGCATCGGGGGCTTTACCGTGAAAATCAACATTATTCTCCATAAAGCTGACCCCTTTACCCTTGATGGTGTGGGCAATAATAACCGTGGGCTGTCCCTTATTTAGTTTAGCCTCACTAAAGGCGGTGATAAGCTGGTTAAGGTCATGGCCATTAACCTCACTGACCTTCCAGCCGAAGGCTTGCCATTTATCAGCCAGTGGCTCCAGGGTCATTACCTCGCGGTTCCAACCATCAATCTGAAGTCCGTTGTTATCCACTATCGCCACCAGGTTATCCAGCTTGAAGTGAGCTGCTGCCATGGCGGCTTCCCATATCTGCCCTTCATCACATTCCCCATCCCCGAGCAGGACGTAGGTTCGGTAGTCCTGGGCGTTGAGTCGCCCGGCTAAAGCAGTGCCAATGGCGAAGGATAATCCCTGCCCCAGCGCCCCGGCTGACATCTCTACCCCCGGGGTAAGCTGACGGTCAGTATGCCCCTGAAGGTGGCTATCTAACTGCCTCAGGGTAAGCAATTCATCTATCGGAAAGTAACCACACTCCGCTAGGGTGGCATAGAGCAGGGGGGCGGCATGCCCTTTGCTGAGGATAAAACGGTCGCGATTGGGCCAATTAGGGTCCCGGGGTTTATGCCGAAGTAACCGAAAATAGAGGACAGTAACTATCTCTACTGCTGATAACGAGCCACCGGGATGACCACTGCCGGCTTTACCAATCATCGAGATGATATGGCGGCGCAGTTTCCTAGCCTTAATCTCCATATCCTTTACCGATAACGGCGGGAAAACCCCGACGGTGATGTTGTCTACGGCTGGCAATTACGGCAACCCCCTTGGAAGCTGACTAATTATATAATAGCCAGCCGGGTTAAGTCTAATCTAGCTACTGATGATTAATGGGGGCAAAATCGGTGATATTGAGCCTTAGCTTTTCCTCACCCCGCCAGTGGTCTACCTCCAGGTTATAGACAATATCCACCAGGGGAGCTATCTCGGTTTGGTAATTGCCTACCCTGAAGGCTATTGCCTCCCAGGTAGTGCCACTCTGCCTGAGTCTGAGTTTGAGATGGTCACTGTTAGCGCCTATCGCCTGAGAGCTGATAACTTCTACCCGCCGACTGAGCAGAACAGGCGCTGGGTTACCGCAGCCAAACGGGGCGAGTCTTTGGATAGCAGGGAAGGTATCTCCACCGAGCTCAGATAGGTCAACCTCGGCATCAATGCTAAGGTGAGGGCGAAGCTCAATCTTGGCTAGCTCGGTAGTCGCTATCTGTAGTAGTTGCTGTTTAAGTTGACCTAGATTTTCGGTAGGGATGGTGAACCCGGCTGCCCGAGGGTGCCCCCCGAAGTAGGTAAACAAATGGCGGCACTGCTTTAGAGCATTAATAATATTAAACTCAGGGATGCTACGGCAGCTTCCCATACTGGTATGCTTTCCCGTGGAGATAATAACTGTCGGGCGGTAGAATTCCTCAGTCAATCTGCCGGCAGCTAGCCCGATAATCCCCGGGGGGTAATTCTTGTCGCCGGCAATAAGAATGGGCGAGATTGCCTCAGCCAGTATCTGCTCTCTGGCTTGGGTTACGGTCCGCTCGGTTAACCTCTGGCGTTCAGCATTTTTTCGCTCTAACCAGCTGCTTAGCTCCTGTGCCTCGGCGGGGGAATCGGTTATCAACAGTTTGTATCCGGAGAGGGCGTGCTCCAGTCGGCCGGTGGTATTCAGTCGCGGAGCGATAACCCAGGCGATGCTGTCAGTATCCAGATTACCCCTAGTTGGTCGGGACTGATTCAGCATCTCCTTGATACCAAGGCGGGGAGCAGTATTTAGCAGTTTCAGTCCTTGCTTTACCAGATAGCGGTTCTCTCCCAGCAGGGGTACCATATCGGCTACGGTGCCGATAGCGACCAGGTCAATTAACCTGTCCAGTAGCTCTTCTTTACCTAGGTTCTGTAGTAGTGCCTGAAGGAGCTTGAAGGCGACCCCCACCCCGGCTAGCTCAAGGAAGGGATACCCCGAATTCAGTAGCTTGGGGTTGACCACGGCTATGGCGGGGGGGATTATCTCCAGTGGGGTATGATGGTCAGTAATAATTATATCCAGGCCCTTCTTCTGCATCTTACTGACCTCGTTTACTGCGGTAACGCCACAATCAACGCTGATAACCAGACTAATACCTTGCTGATGAAGCTTCTCCAGAGCGGCTAAGCGGAGCCCGTGTCCCTCGGTTATCCGATGGGGGATGTAGGGAGTAACACTGGCGCCGAGGCTGGTTAGTCCCTGGACCAGTAGTGTGGTTGCCGTGATGCCGTCAGCATCAAAGTCGCCGTAGATAGCTATATTTTCCCCTGAGAGCAGGGCGCGGTAGATTCTGGCTATTGCCGGTTGGATATCAGGCAACCTCCAGGGGTCATTGGATAGGCGTTCATCACCAGCCAGAAACGGGGCTAATTGAGATGGCTCGGTGAAGCCGCGATTGTAGAGGAGTTGAGCGACAAGTGGTGGGATATTAGAAACCCCGGCGAGATAACTTGCTGGGGCGGGGGGTAACACCTTCCACAGGCTATGATTCAAATTGATACCTCCGAGTATCGGCGCAGTGCCAGCACCGAGTTATGTCCCCCAAAGCCAAAGGCATGAGACAGGGTAGTGGTCACCTCAGCACGGCGGGCGACATTAGGTACATAATCCAGGTCGCATTCCGGGTCGGGATGGGTCAGATTTATGGTAGGAGGGATGATGCCTTGCTGGATGACCATTACGCATACGGCGGCTTCAACGGCTCCCCCCGCCCCGATAAGATGTCCCATCATTGATTTGGTAGAGCTTATCGGGACATTATAGGCGGCTTTACCGAATACTGTCTTTATTGCCTTGGTCTCGGTTCGGTCATTTAGTGGGGTCGATGTGCCGTGGGCGTTAATGTAGTCAATCTGATTGATATTAAGGTGGGCTTTATTAAGGGCTATCCGTATTGCCTGGGCAATGCCCCGGCCATCCTCGGTGGGGTGGGTAATGTGATAGGCATCGCTGGTGGCTCCGTAGCCAACGATTTCGGCTAGAATGTTAGCCCCCCGCCTCCGGGCTAAGTTCTCGTTTTCCAGTATCATAATACCAGCGCCCTCGCCGAGAACAAAGCCGTCGCGCTCGCGGTCAAAGGGTCGTGAGGCAAGCTGAGGCTCATTGTTACGGATGGACAGTGCCCTGATAGCATTGAAGGCAGCTAGTCCTACCGGGGTTACGGCGGCTTCACTACCGCCAGCTACCATTGCCAAAGTATCACCTCGTTTAATCATTTCATAGGCAAGACCAATAGCATCAGCTCCGCTGGAGCAGGAGGAGGTGGTGGAGAAATTAGGCCCCCTGGCGCCGAGGGTGATGGATACCCGGGCGGAGGCAATATCAGCTGCCATCATTGGTATCAGAAAGGGGCTTACTCTACGTGGCCCCTTCTGTTGTAGTGTGCTTACCTCCTGGGATAGGGTAGCTAATCCCCCCAGGCTACTGCCAATGATAACCCCAATCTTATCTTGATTGGTGGAATTAATTCTGATTTTGGCTTGTTCTACTGCCTGGAGGCTAGCGGCGATGGCTAACTGGGTAAACCGGTCCATATGGCGAGCGTCGCGGCGGGGTATATAGTCAGTTGGCTTAAATCCGGTTACCTCGCCGGCAAACCTGGTGATAAATGGCTCAGGGTCAAACCGGGTGATATAATTAATACCTGATTTACTGTTGATAAGGGCTTCCCAGGTAGTGGCAGCGTCTAGGCCAACGGGACATAATACCCCCATCCCGGTAATCACCACCCGATTATTTAGATTGTTTGCCAACTCTGCCTCGCTGCTGGATTAGGAATTAAGGGGGATTTCTGTTTGACCGGTTGAAGCTAGTGAAATTATAATGCCGATGTTGCGGGATGGTCAATAAAGTGGGTAAGAATTCACCAGGAATGAAGGTTGCTTTAGATAGTCTGGGTTGTAAACTCAATCAGGCGGAGACCGAGCTTCTGGCTCGTCAGTTGGCTAGCGACGGTTACCGACTGGTAGCCTCGCCGGCTGAGGCGGATATTTATATATTGAATACCTGTACGGTTACCCATATCGCTGACCGTAAATCCCGCCATCTGCTGCGGCGGGCTCATCGCCAGAATCCTGATACCCTGATAGTGGCTACCGGTTGCTATGCCCAGCGAGCCCCTGATGAGCTAGCTCGGATTGAAGGGGTTGGTCTGGTGGTAGGGAATGGTGATAAACCCCATCTACAGCGGATACTAGAGGAGCTGGGCTACACTGGTGGGACGGTTACTGGTGATTATAGTGGTTTTCGAACCCGCACCCTGATTAAGGTTCAGGATGGCTGCGACCGCCGCTGTGCTTATTGTATTGTGCCTCTGGTGCGGGGTAAGGAGCAGAGTCTACCCCCCGGCGAGGTAATTAGCGAAATCCAGCGCCGCACTGCTCAGGGTTATAAAGAGGTGGTATTAACCGGGGTTAATATCGGTTCTTATGACTATCGCGGGATTAACCTTGACGGCTTGCTGAAGCGTATTTTGGCGGAAACCAGTGTCGTAAGACTAAGGCTGTCCTCGCTACAGCCACTGGAGATAACTACCGAGCTTATTGACCTCTGGGGTGATGGGTGGCTATGCCCTCACTTTCACCTGTGCCTCCAGAGTGGCAGCAACCGTGTCCTTAGCCGAATGAGGCGTTATTATTCCAGAGACGAGTTTGAGGGGGCAGTGGCCTTAATTCGGAATCGGGTGCCGGAGGCAGCTATCACTACTGATATTATGGTTGGTTTTCCCGGCGAAACCCCCGCTGAGTTTGAGGAGAGCTATGATTTCTGCAAGCGGTTGGGGTTTGCCCGTATCCATGTCTTTGCCTACTCCCCCCGCCAGGGCACCGCGGCTTGCCGATTTCCGAACCAGATTAGCGATAGGGTTAAAAAAGAGCGAATGCAGAGGATGCTGATGCTAGCCAGAGGGTCTGCGATGAGCTTTAGCCGGCGGTTCTTCGGTAAGGGACTAGGGGTGCTGTTTGAGGGGCAGTCGGGTGGCGTTGGGTCGGGGCTTACCGGTAATTATATTCGGGTATATACTCGGAGTAGTGATAATTTAACCAACAAACTACTTCGGGTAAGGCTGGTGGAGGGCTATAGGGATGGGGTGTGGGGGGAGATAATCTAAACAGTTGGGAAATTACCTGGGTCGGGTTTTTATTTGGGGGCTAATTCGTCGAGGCTAAACCAGCCTCGCTTCAAGCCGTAAAGCACTGCTTCAGTGCGTGATTCCACGGCTATCTTGCGGAAGATATTGACAAAATGACTGCCGACAGTATGCTCACTAATGTTAAGTCGAGAGGCGATATCTTTGTTGGTCATCCCCATGGCGGCTAACTTGAGTACTTCTAGCTCTCGGCCGTGCAGCTCGCTAATGCCAAAGCTCTCTTTATACCTCATTGTTCCTAGGGTATGGATGATATTGTGGATAGCTTCCAGGGTAAATACCCCTTCCCCATTATAGACCAGGCGAATAGCATTAATCAGGTCGCTGCTGGTGGTATCCTTCAATAGATATCCACTCACCCCTGTCTGCAGGCAAGATAGCACACAGTAGTTGCTCTTATCATGGGTAAGTACAATAACCGCGGTAGCCGGGGAGGCGGTCTTAATTTGCCGGGTAATCTCAATGCCACTCCTTGTCGGCATGGTTACCTCGATTAAGGCAATGTCAGGAAGGTATTCCTCAGCTAGCTTAACTGCCCGGTCACTATTCTGAGTCGTTGCTACACAGTCGAAGTCCTTTTCTTTCTTCAAGAGGTGGCATAATCCTTCCCGGGATAGCGAGTGATTATCGGCTATCAGTATCTTGATTTTCCTCATAACATCTCCGGAGTGAGTAATTTTTGTTGTAAGTAACCTTGCTAAATATAATCCTGGTTAATAACTTTGTCAATCAATGTATAGCAATATTAATAGCAAAGCAGGCAATATATCTTGCAGAAGAGGGTAGTTAATATTACTAAATAAGAATAGAGATTTTGAGGGATGACCTTGAGATGGTTTGAGGTTACAATAGATATTGTATAGATTCTTTCTAAATAAGGAGTCCTAGGTGAGTGGTTGGGTTGTCGGAGAGAGCTCAAAGCAATGTAAGACTATCGTTCTGAAGAAGGGCCGAGAAGCTAAGATGGCTATGGTTTCGGTGGGTCGTTCTAGTGTGGGTAATGCGTTGAGCATTAAGCTGACGGAGAAGGTTAGGGATGCCCTCCACCTAGCCGAGGAGGATGATGAGGTAAGTGTTATCATCCTGAGAAGTACGGGGGGAAATTTCTGCACCGGGGTTGACTTTTTAGGTTTTCGGTTGTGCTCTGATGGAACAGCACAAGGCTTACCGATATGCTACTGAAGTGATTACCACGAATTCTCTCACTGCGGATGACTATGAAGGGCAGGTGGCGTTTCTGGAGAAGCGAAAACTGGTGTGGAGGGAGCACTGGGGAAAGGGTGCCCGGGGTGATATCTTTGTCCTCGAGGAAGGGCATTAAGATAATAGAGTTTAGCCTGTTTTTAGGATAGATTGTAGGAAAGTTCAGTCTGATTGGGATGAGATGGAATAAGTGAAAGGAGGTGTAGACTATAGCAATAGAAAAAGAAAAATCGCTGTGGACGTAGGGAGTGTGGCTTTCAGCAATTCTTAAAGATGTTATATACTGTGGATAAGCGGAAAGCAGAATATAAATTATAAAGGGGGAAGTATCAATGGATTTGAAACTTAAAGGTAAGGTTGCAATTGTGACTGGAGGTGCCAAGGGGATTGGTGGGAAGATTGTTGAGGATTTTGCCCAAGAAGGGGCTAATGTAGTTATTGCTGATGTTGACCTTGATGCGGCTCAGAAGTTAGCTGCGAAGCTGAGTAAGAATGGTACTAAGGTAATAGCTGTTAAAGTCGATGTGAGACAGAATTCCGATGCTGAAAATCTGGCAGCAACCACGATGAAGGAATTTGGCAAGATAGATATCCTGGTTAATAATGCCGGTGTTGGTCCCAAAATACTGCCGTTGCTCAAGATAGATGACGAGGAATGGGATAGGGTTAACGATATTAATATCAAGGGTCTTCACAAGGTAACTAGGGCTGTTGCTCCTCACATGGTAGATGCTAAATACGGTAAGATTGTTAATTTCTCCTCTATCCTCGGTAAGGTAGGTCTTCCTGATTTCGGTGGCCACTACAACGCCTCGAAGTTCGCTGTGACTGGTTATACTCAGACATTAGCCTTCGAGCTAGCCGAATATAACATAAATGTGAATGCTGTTTGCCCCGGCATTGTGCGTACCCCGCTATGGGAAGGGCTTCTGGATGACTTAATTAGTAAAAGCCCCAAAAAGGTCTCGCGGGAGGAGATGTTCAAGATGAGATGTGCGGGAATCCCGCTAGGAAGGCCACAGGAGCCGGAGGATATGGCTAGTATGGTTCTGTTCTTGAGTTCCGATATCTCCAAAAATATAACAGGAGAGTCAATTAATGTTAATGGTGGAATGCGAATAGATTAGGATTTAAACATCCTAAATTGACATTGTTGAATGTCTCCCTGCGGCTCCAACTGTAGATAAAATTGCGCTGGTTGGAGCTGCAGGGGTTATTAGGTAGGCTAATGCAATTGCTGAGAAATCTGGGCGTTATCAGTATAGTTAGGGTAGGTGCTTATTTTACTGATGCTTTAGATTTAGGGTATAATCTGTGCTTAACGGCAGTGCGTGCTGAGTAAAGGCTTCGTAGCCAGCCGGGAAGCTGATTGAATGAAAACTGGGCGAGTAGTTATTACTGGTGGTGCCGGCTTTATTGGCTCTCATCTGGCTGAGGAGTTGGTAAGACGAGGTTATTATATTATTATTCTTGATAATCTCGCTACGGGTAGGATAGAGAATATTGCCGAACTATTAAAGAACGGTGATGTTGAGTTTATTCAGGGCAGTATTACCGAGCTCTCCTTTTTGCAACCGGTGTTTAAGGGTGTTCGGTATGTCTTCCATCAGGCAGCATTGCCCAGTGTTCCACGGAGTATAGCTAATCCCCTGGCTTCCCACGAGACAAATATAACTGGAACATTAAATGTACTCTTGGCGGCGAGGGATAACGGGGTTAAGAAGGTGATTTTTGCCTCGTCGTCGTCGGTGTATGGTGATACCCCCACCCTTCCTAAAAGGGAGGATATGATCCCCCGCCCGCTGTCCCCTTATGCGGTAACCAAACTAGCCGGGGAGTATTACAGTCAGGTTTTCCAGGAGGTTTACCAGTTGCCCACGGTTTGTCTGCGATACTTTAATGTCTATGGGCCGCGGCAGGACCCGAATTCCCAGTATGCGGCGGTAATCCCCCGGTTTATCCGCTGGGCGGGGAGTGGTGAATCGCCGATTATCTTTGGCGATGGTAAGCAGACCAGGGACTTCACCTTTGTTAGGGATGTAGTCGAGGCTAATATCCTGGCGGCGGAGAGCGAGGCTTGCGGGGTGTTTAATATCAGCCGTGGGGAGAGGATTACGGTAAACCGGCTGGCTAAGCTTATTATTAAGCTGGTAGGAGGTGGGGTTGAGCTGGTCCATCAACCACCAAGGCCAGGGGATATTAAGCATAGTCTGGCTGATACCTCCCGGGCTAAAGAAGCCTTTAGCTATGAGTCGGGGTACTCACTAGAGGCTGGCTTAGCTGAAACAGTAGGGTGGTTTAATGACAAATAAAGCTACGGTGGGTATTATTGGGCTGGGTTATGTTGGTTTGCCCCTGGCTAAGGCATTTTCCAAGGGGCTTAAGGTTATCGGTTTTGATAGTAATCGAGATAAAGTAAGGGGGCTCAAGGAGGCTAACCGTAACCCAAACCTTATCTTTACCGATAGGGCTGATGATATAGCTAAGGCAGATTTTATTATTATCTGTGTACCTACTCCGGTGACCAAATCTAAACAGCCTGATTTATCCTATGTTGAGGGGGCGGCTAGGGTTGCTGGGCAGAATATGAAACGCGGAAGCACCGTTATTCTGGAGTCAACGGTCTACCCCGGGGTTACTGAGGAGATAATTGGGCCAATCTTAGAGGGTGAGTCTGGTCTTAAGTGCGGTCAGGATTTCAAGATTGCCTATTCTCCGGAAAGGGTAAACCCCGGGGATAGTGAGCACTCCGTAGACAGGATGACCAAGGTAGTTAGTGGGATGGATGAAGCGACCACCGCACTGGTGGCTGAACTCTACTCTGTAGTAACCCCCCGTATCTTCCGGGCTAGGGATATAAAAACAGCTGAGGCGGCTAAGGTTATCGAGAACATCCAGCGGGACCTGAATATTGCCCTGATGAATGAGCTGGCGCTCATCTTTGAGAAAATGGGCTTAACTACCGAGGATGTCCTGGAGGCAGCGGCGACCAAGTGGAACTTCCATCGTTACTCGCCGGGTTTGGTCGGGGGGCATTGTATCCCGGTTGACCCTTACTATCTGGTCTATCGGGCGAAAGAGCTCGGTTACCACCCTCGGGTTATCCTGGCGGGTAGGGCTATTAATGACCTGATGCCCGAACATATAGCTGAAATGATGATTAAGGCGCTAAATAGTGCCGGTAAGGTGATAAGGGGTTCTAAGGTGCTTATTATGGGGTTGACCTATAAGGAGAATGTGGCTGATATCAGAGAGACCCCGGTAAGAGGGATTATCGGCGAGCTTGGGGAATACGGGGTAGAGCTCTTTGGCTATGACCCCTTACTGAGTAATATTGAGTCCGAATTTGGGATTAAGGTAGTGCCTAATCTTGGGGAAATTAGGATTGATGGCGTAATACTGGCAGTAGTTCATGATGTTTTTAAACAGCTAACCCTGGACGGACTAAAGAGTATCATGAATGATAACCCCATATTGATTGATGTTAGAGGTTTTTTTAGTAGAGAAGAAGCCTTGGGAAAAGGGTTTTACTATCAGAGTCTATGACACCACTGAGAATAAGTCGTTGAGCAGGCGATTAGCATTTAACGTCCCCAAAAGGCAGGCTAAATAAGCAATGGTTGCCCCCGGGTAATATATGTCACAATATGCTTTATTTACCAAGCGTGTTGGGTTAGTTGCCAGCGCTCAGATTATTGCTGGCCTAGGAAGTCTGATTATCCTTCCTATTCTAACCAAGAATCTGGGGGCATCGGGTTACGGAGTCTGGGCGCAGGTTCTGGTTACTATTTCATTACTACAGCCCATCATCCAGCTCGGATTGGGTAATGCCCTGGTGCGGTTCTTCTCGGCAAGAGGGAAAAAGGAAATCGGTCAGGGGGTTATAACCGCTCTTTCCGTGGTTTTGATTACCGGTGCGGCGGCATCCATCGCCCTGTTCTTTTCATCCGGCTTGCTGGCGACTAATCTTCTCCATGAAGAATCGGCAATATCGGTAATCAGGCTAGCCTCGCCACTCCTGCTCCTGGGAGCGCTAAATAGCATAGCTTTAGGCTCATTTAGGGTGTTTGGTCAGATTAAGCGGTACGCTGCTATGGTGTGGCTACGCACCTCTTTGGAAATCGGATTAATTGCCTACTTTGTCCTCTCCGGGCATGGCTTAGCTGGTGCTGTAACCTCCCTGCTAATTAGTCGGGGGGGTACCCTGGCGGTTATGCTGTATCTTATTATCTCATATGCTGGGTTTAGCCGCCCCAATTTCTCGGGATTACGCTCCTACCTGTCCTATGGTTTACCCCTGGTGCCGACGGTATTCTTTGAGTTTATTATCTCATCGAGCGACCGTTATGTAATTGGTTTTCTTATCGGGGCAGCGGCGGTAGGGATATACTCCGCCGCCTATGGCATCGGAGGTGTCATTCTGGCATTTAGTGCCTATATTATGTATATTCTGCGCCCCACGATATACAAGAAATTTGATGAGGGTAAGATTGAAGAGGTTAAAACCTACTT
>JAGGZY010000051.1 GCA_021161775.1 Dehalococcoidales bacterium | reverse complement strand
GCCGGCTTAATCGGGGGATTAGGACTGGCCCCGGGGGCTAATCTGGGTGATGAGCTTGCCCTGTTTGAACCCACCCACGGTAGCGCTCCTAAATATGCCGGGCAGAATAAGGTTAATCCGATGGCAATGATGCTCTCCGGTGTGATGCTTCTCCGCCACCTTGGAGAGACGGCGGCGGCGGATAGATTGGAGGGGGCGATAGCCGGGGTCATTGCCGAGGGCAGCAAGGTTACCTATGACCTCAAGCCAGAGGCGCCGGATACCACCGTCGGCACCTCACAGGTGGCGGATGCGGTGATAGAAAAGCTGAGCAGTAGTTAGTTTCCCTCAAACTGAGTTCAGGGGTTGTGTTATAATAGATTAGCTTCACCCTGAGTTTTATATCTTTCCTGAGCAGGTTTTATAAGGAGGTGTGATTAGTGGGTAAAATCTATATAATTGATGTAACCAACCGAGATGGTGTTCAGACCGCAAGACTGGGCTTGTCTAAGCTCGAGAAGACCCTGGTGAACATCTATCTGGATGAAATGGGGGTCTTCCAGTCTGAATTTGGCTTTCCTACCTCACGCCATGAATCACGCTATCTTCAGGCTAATCTGGAACTGGTGAAGATGGGAGTTTTAAAACATATCCGTTTGGAGGGGTGGATAAGGGCTACCGCCAGGGATGTAGAGACGGCGTTTGAACTGGTTCCCAATACTACTCATCTCAGTCTGTCTATTTCTACATCAGACCAGATGATTAAGGGTAAATTTAGGGGCAATAAGACGAGACAGGATATACTAGAGATGATGGTGGAAGCCGTGGAGGCGGCTAAATCCTTGGGGGCAGAGTCTATCGGGGTAAACGCTGAGGATGCCTCCCGAACCGGCCTGGATTTCCTCATTAAATTTGGTTTGGCGGCTAAAGAGCATGGGGCAGATAGGTTAAGATACTGTGATACCCTCGGCTATGATAATCCGTTTACTATCTATACATCAGTAAAGCGGCTAGCTGAGGAGGTGGGGATAGCCATTGAGCTACATTGCCATAACGACCTGGGAATGGCGGTAGCCAATTCTATCGCCGGGGCTAAGGGGGCAATAGATGGCGGGCAGGATGCCTATATCAATACTACCATTAATGGGATTGGGGAGAGGGCGGGTAATGCCGACCTGTTAGCGACCCTGCTGGCGGTGGGTAAATCAAAGGGTTTCGCTGAGAAATATCAACTCGGGGAGCCGATTGACCTATCCCCGGCTTGGAAGATAGCCCGGTTTGCCAGCTATGCCTTTGATGTTCCCATCCCGATAAATCAACCGGGGGTGGGGGCTAATGCCTTTACTCATGCCTCGGGTATTCATGCTGATGGCGTATTAAAGGATGCGGCTAATTACGAGCTATACAGCTTTGAGGAGCTGGGCCGGGGGGAACCCGAGTTTGTCGAAACCGGGAGAGAGATATGCACCGGGCAATATAGCGGGATATCCGGTTTTACCCATGTGATGGGGCGAATAATGGGCGAGAAGGCAATATCATTTACCAGTGAGGCTGAAGCCCGCCGGGTTCTGGAACTGGTAAGATATGCCAATGTAGAATCCCAAAAACCACTGGTTGAAGACGAACTGGTATTTATTGCCCAATACCCTGATATTGCCAAGAAGCTGCTAACCCTGACCCCGCTGAATCACTAATCGTTCCTATCTGGCTTGGGTAACCTCTGCTTGGCGGACGGTAACTGCTCAGCAGCTTCACCGGCTTTGAAGATGGCGTATTTTACCAGAGGTGGGGCAACAAGCTCATTTAGGATAACTGGGGCCAGGGTCGCATTCAACACGATAGCTCCAAAGGTAGGAAATGCGTTTTGTGCCATGAGGGCTAAGCCCATAGCAACACCAGCCTGGGGTAGCAGGGCAAGACCAGTGTATTTTTTCACGGTATCCGGGGCGTGGGAGATTTTAGCACCAGTTCTGGCTCCATAATATTTGCCGGCAAATCTACTGACAAAGATTAATAATATTGGGAACCCGATAGCTTTCATAATGCTGGCATCAAAATGCATCCCCGCCAGTACGAAAAATATGGCAAAGACAGCTTCCTCAATGCCTTCAATTACGATAAATGGCTCCCGCGTCGTTATTCTATTCACCACCACAAAGCCGACAGCCATATTAGCCATAATTGGGGAAATACCTAAAACATCGGTAACGCCGGTGCATGCCATAACCATTCCCAGAACTACGAGCAGTAATAAGCCACGGGTTTTTACTAACCTAGTTATATAGGTTATGGCAAAGCCAAAAGCGATGCCAATGCCGATAGACTTAACGATATTTAATGCCGGGATACCCACCATTTGATAGGTGGAGATACCCCCGGCTCCACCCACCAGGGATTTGGATACGCCAACAGCAATGGCAAAGGCAATGACCGCAACAGCATCATCAATTGCTACCAGCGCTAGCAGGGTGGAGGTTAAGGGTCCCTTCGCCTTATATTCACGGGTTATTGCCAAAATTGTTGCTGGGTCGGTAGCACAGGCGGCAGCCCCAATGAGAAAAGCCATCGGGAAATAGAACTGGGAGAAGGTGGCGTTGGGAATGGCGAGGAAGCGAGGAGATAGGAAGGCTATTACTAGAGTGACAATGAGCCAGGCGGCTAAGGCCTCAGCAAGTGCCATCCAAGCGATGTTCTTTCCCAATTTTCGTATCGTTTTCAGGTGAAGACTACCCCCGATAGCATAGGCAATGATACCTAAGGCGATAGAGGTAATGATATCCAAACTATTTATGGTAGCTCGCGATACGAGGTTGAGGACGGAAGGGCTTAATACTAAGCCAACGATAACATAGCCGGTAATCCTGGGGAACTTGAGTTTTTTGGATATTATTCCCCCAAACAAACCGGCAACCATCATTATGCCGATGGCTAATATAAAGTCGGTGGTCACGAGAGATACCTCTTGAACATCTGTCTTAGCTCACTTATTCGTAGTAGATATCCTCTGGTAGTAAAGGCTTTAAAATCTATAGCTATGAGTATTCTATATTACCTTCCTTCACTTAGCCCGACGGTATCTGGCATTACCGTAGTTTAACGACATTAAAGATTAGCCAAAACTGGCGAGAGGTTCATTCAGATTTTTCGCCAGTCATTTATAGTTATATCAAACCGCCGGCTGAGATTACAGCCGCTCGATTAATCTTTGCCACTCGGCATCACTTCTCCTAAGGCTACCAGTGGGTAAGAAGTAACTGGGCAGCGCTTTTGGTTTGTCGGCGCCGGCACTGAGTTCTGCCTTGAGGAGGTCACTACGCCATGCATATCCCATCACCTCTGCCCAGACAGGCTCAAACTGAGGGATGGGCACTTCCTCGGCGGTAATCCCGAGGTCAGCCTCAAGATGCTCCAGGCGCGGGAAGATGGCTTCCTCTCTGACGATACCAAGATAGGTATCAACGGCTCTCGATAGTATTCGAAACAGATGGTCAGGAGGTAAGCCGATACGCACCATCACGTAGGCATCAGAGCGATGCTCCTGGTCCTCAATCTCGGCTTGGGGAATCGCCAGCTGCCATCGGTTCACCTTCGCGGTCTCGATGGAGAGCTTTAGCTTCGGCGGGTTATAGACCCGAAGCCGATTCCCAGGTAATGCTACCTCGGTGATATCCTGACTGGTGACTATATCACGAAACTCAAAGTTGAACTTAACGAAGGTCTTGAACTGCTTTTCCATAAATCGTTGAAAGGCGACCTCACCCAGTCTCTGTGAGGTGAAGTTATCCACAATTCTGGCAGAACCAGCCGTAGTATTACAGCTGGTACTAGATAGCGGACAGTACTTGTACAGACTATCCAAGGCGAAGCGGAGGCATTTCATATAATCTCTGATATCAAGGGTGAATAATCTTCGCTCACTCTTCCACCGGTCTAGTTCTTTCCGGGCGATGGTTAGTTGCTTGCCCTTCCGTATCCCCACCAACTCCCCCGATTTTATGCAGTTGGTTAGGCAGCTAGTGCCCGTTAATCCTAAATAGACAGCGGCTTCTTCAAGGGTCAGGTATTCAGTCATTCCCCTACCTCCCTAGCTAAGAACTTAAGACGCGCTGCGATTACCGTCCGGTATACTTGCGAGAGTAATACATCAAGCCTAAACCATTCCTCTGGCGGTGTCAATAGCCTTGGTAAGGTTAGAAAAAATGCCGTTCCCGCCGCCTAAAATAGTAACCGATAGCCAGCCCGAAGGCTAACCCGCCGAGGTGAGCCTGCCATGCTACATTGGAGAAAAGGGCAGTAATGAAGAAACCGATAATGACCGCTACCCAAATGGGAATCGGGATAGGGATGGGAAATATAAACACCCTTATCCTGGGCCTCATTATGGACAGTACCCCTCCCATAGCAAAGACAGCTCCCGAGGCACCGATAGCTACCGAGAAGGGTGAAGCGAGGAGGATGTAAAGAAGATTCCCCAGTATTCCCCCGACAAAGTAAACGCCGAGGAGTTTCCGGTCGCCGATTAATAAGCGCAGGTACCTGCCAAAGAAGTAGAGGGTAATCATATTGGCTAGAATGTGCCCGAAACCGCCGTGGAGGAACATACTGGTTATCATCGTCCATGGCCTGGCGGTTATGTATCCCGGTATCAGCCCGAAGCGCACTATGAGGGTGGGGTATTTGAGGGAGGCGATAAATAGGATAACGTTTATCCCGATTAAGACCCATATCGGGTTTAGATTTAGATTTGATCTTTGATAATTTCGGTTTATCATTGCCTGCTCGGGACTCTAGATGGGACTAGCTTAGCCGCTTTTAGTCTCTCTATAATAACCGCTAATGCGTGATGTAACAATAAGTCTCCTCTGTTAAGATAGCTATTTTTTTATTTAGGCGGTGGTTTTATTCGGGTCGGCCGCTTCAGGTAAAATCCCAGCCATACCGTATACAGGGTCGAAAACAGGGTAGTAATGGCTACCGGGATGACGGCTCTTTCACCAAAAAATGCCAGCGCAATCACGCTGGCTAGCCCGGTGTTCTTCTTGGAGCCCATTAGCATCAAACTGGTGGTAGTGGCTCGGTCTATATGTAACCGACGAGTGACTAATTCGATAGCCTGTCCCAGCCCAAAGGTAGTTACGGCAGCGATGAGGGTAATCTTAAGTAGGGTGCTGGGGTAGCTGAAGAAAACCTGACGGTTGATGCCGATGATAGTAAAGACCACGATGAAAATACACCAGTTGATTACCGGGTCACGCCACTTGGTTATATTCGAGGCTAAGCCCTTACGGAGTAACAATCGGGATATCGCTAGTGGAACTACGATTAATTCGACGAGGGTGATTAGTATTTTCACCGGACTTACGAGATTGCTGTCCAGCAGTAGTAGCATTATGCCTGGGGTTAGCCCCAGGGCTATCAGATATAACCCGGTGGTGCCAATTAGGCTAAAGACCGCGTTTCCCCCCAGCATATAACTAAAGGGGACTATTGAAATTGCCGGTGGCATCGCGGCTAGGGTAACAAATCCAGCCCATATTTCGGGGTCGTTTATCAGCCATTTTGCTAGGAGTAGGCTTATACCACCCATAATAGCATAGTTGACCAGGAGGGAAATAAGTATTGGGCGGGGGGCTTTTTCAACCGAGATAAGGTCGTGGTTGGTAATACTAATAGTGGATAGAGTCATAGATATGGCTAGCGCGGGGACTAGCCATGACTTTGTCCAATTAGCTAATTGTCCAACCGTCAACGCCAGTACAATGGCCAGAATAAATACGAAATTCTGGTCTCTAAATAGTCGGCTAGGGGTGATGGTAGATCTTAAATCGAGCCTCCTGAGCTTGGTTTGTCGCTGGGCTGGGTCATCGCTTCCGGTATTACATAGTTATCGAATTCTTCCTCGGTGAGGTATCCCAGTCTGATGGCACTCTCCTTCAGGGAGATTCCCTGCTTTAGTGCTTGGTCGGCTATCCTGGCGGCTTTATCATAGCCTATATATGGGGTCAGTGCCGTAACCAGCATTAAGGAATGACTCACTAAGGAGCTAATTCGGGCTTTATTTGCGGTGATACCGGAAACTAGGTTATCGGTGAAGCTCATCGTTGCCTCGGTAAGCAGCCTGATAGACTGGAGCAGGTTATAAATCATCACCGGTTTAAATGTATTTAACTCAAGGTTACCCAGTGAACCAGCCAAACCGATAGTCATATCGTTGCCCATAACCTGAGCGGCTACCATTATCATCGCCTCACACTGAGTGGGATTAACCTTACCCGGCATCATCGAGCTACCTGGCTCATTGGCAGGGATGGTTAGCTCGCCAATGCCGCACTGTGGCCCACTGGCTAGGTATCGGATATCGTTGGCAATCTTCATCAAACTGACGGAGATGCTTCTGGTTACCCCGCTGGCTTCAACAATAGCATCATGGGCGGCTAATCCCTCAAACTTATTATCGGCGGTAACGAAGGGAAGCCTGGTGATATCGGCAATCCTTTTTGCCGACCGTTCATCAAACCCAATAGGGGCGTTCAGACCGGTGCCGACGGCAGTTCCTCCCAGGACCAGACGATAAAGATTTTTCAAACTGCCTTCAGCTCTCTCAATAGCCAGTTCCAGTTGCTTGGAGTAGCCGGAAAATTCCTGCCCCAGGGTCAGCGGAGTAGCGTCTTGAAGGTGGGTTCGTCCTATCTTTACAATATCCTGAAACTCAGCGGCTTTAATATTGAGGGCTTGCCTGAGGTGCTTCAGCGCCGGAATTAGTCGGTGGTAAATCTGCTCGGCGGCTGAGATGTGCATGGCGGTGGGGATAACATCATTGGACGATTGAGACCGATTTACATGGTCATTGGGGTGAACCGGTTTTTTACTACCCTGAGCCCCCCCTAATATCTCAATAGCCCGATTAGCAATAACCTCATTGGCATTCATATTGGTTTGGGTGCCACTCCCAGTTTGCCAGATAACCAGAGGGAAATGGTCATCCCATTTCCCCGCGATAACCTCGTTGGCGACTTGTATAATTACCTTGCCGATGTTTTTATCGAGGATGCCTAATTCCAGATTTATCTCGGCGGCGGCCCGCTTGACAATACCTAATGCCCTGATGAATTCTCGGGGGAATCGTTCACTGCCGATCCTAAAATTCTCTAGTGAACGTTGGGTTTGGGCTCCCCAATATTTGTTATCTGGTACCTCGATGCTACCTATAGCGTCAGTTTCCCTTCTTACTCCCACAATCCCTCCTCAGATGTTATCGGTGAATTTAATCTTATTCTGGGGTGTCTCCTATATGGGGAAAGGATAACGGTTTAGATGGGCCTCCCTCATCGGTAGAGCGACACTAACAGAAAGGTAGTCAGTAGCTGAAAACCTAGTTAATCACCTTAGATGTGTTTTGGCGACCCCGAGGGGATTCGAACCCCTGATCTCCACCGTGACAGGGTGGCATGTTAGGCCGCTACACCACGGGGCCAAGCTAACTAGAGTCTATCAGGGTCAATATATAGTGTCAAGCTGGCGTGACTACTGATTTCGTTCAGATAGATTAGTGACGCTATAATAGTGTTACTATGAGGATAATAAGTAGCGTAATCCCTGGAGCGTTCTCGCCGACCACGGCATTTAAGACAGCCCACCTATTCAGTAGAGCTAATTGAGGTAGTGCTTAGGTTAAGGGAGGAATACCCTAGATGGAGTAAGGATAAACTGGTGGTACTACTTCACCGTGAGGGATTTAATTGCTCTGC
>JAGGZY010000053.1 GCA_021161775.1 Dehalococcoidales bacterium | reverse complement strand
TTCAGCAAAATAACCCCTTTTAAGGACATTCCGTAGCTGAATTATAGCCTATCTAAGGAACGCCATTCAACCTGAAGCTAAAACTAGAACATTGTTCTAGAATATTCTTCTAGACCACAACCAGAGCCCACCAGCTAGCTTTTATTCGATGACCCGCTCTCAAAATAAAAAAGGCACCAGCTATCCGGTGCCACGACTCCTCAAGCTCGAATCGCCCTTTGGAATCACACTTAGTAGAAGCCCTGAGCTACCCAAGAAGCAACCTAACTAGACAGGTATTCACAGCTTGAACCCTCGAATAATGGCATCACTCATTCGGCAAACCTTTGCCATTGCCCAAACATCATGCACCCGCACTATATCGGCACCCTTGGCAATGCTAATAGCGATAGCCGCGGCAGTGCCTTCTATACGTTCACTAACCGGAAGGTCCAACACTAAGCCAATGAAAGATTTTCGGGAAGGTCCCACGAGGATAGGGTTTCCCGCTTCTTTCAGCTCGTTCAAGCGGCGGATAATCTCCAGCTCCTGCTGCCAACTCTTACCAAATCCAATACCAGGGTCTACAATAATATTTTCCTCCAACACCCCAAGTCTCAAGGCTAGTCTTATACTGTGGTGTAGAGATGGGCTCACCTCAGCTATAACATCACTGTAAGAAGCTACATCACGCCGAATCCCAGTATCATACCTTACCTTGTCTCGCTGATTACTCATCAAGACTATAGGGACATTCTGCTTAGCAGCCAGCTCAGCCAGCCTGGGGTCTCGTTTCAATCCCCACTGGTCATTTATCATCGCAGCACCGGCATTGAGTGCTTGGTGAGCTACTTCCGACTTATAAGTATCAATGCTGATTGGGATACTAACTAGGGAAGCTAATCGTTCTATAGCTGGAATTACTCGCTCGATTTCCTCATCAATTGAAATTGGGGGAACCCCGGGGCGGGTAGATTCACCACCAATATCCAGAATATCTGCACCTTCATTCACAAAGCGTTGGGCCTGTGCTACCACGGTTTCGACGCCTGTAATTCCATCCCCCGAGAAGGAATCTGGGGATACGTTAACAATACCCATAATGTAGGTTCGCTCTCCCCAATGAAAGTCCGTATTTCCGCATCGCATGGTATTCAGTTAATCCACCTATGAAAAGAAATATCTGGCCAGATTCTAACATAGTGAGGAATTGGTTGGTAGTTTTTATTTGCTGCCCAGTCAGCAGAGTGTACTGGGAATTAGTCCCTAACCAAGTCCCTATACAAAATGGCTTTCTGCTACCTAGTAAAATAGATATAAAAAAGGGCAGTCCCTAAAGACTGCCCCCTAAATTTCTTGGTGGAGACAGGTGGGAGTCAAACTCCCCGTCCAAGACAAGCTATACGACACCCAATCCCAAGCACTACCCTATTAGCCCGGTTCCCTTCTCAGTAAGCTCATACTTATCATCTTTCTGCTTAGCTAATCCAGCCTGAGCCAGTTCACGGAGCCCGCTCCTTACCCTAAACAAGGAAAGCCCAGTATCTTCAGCGATTTCTTCAGGAGAACCAAATCCCGGCTCAAGGGCATGAAGCATCTTAGTACCTGACTCAGTAGGTTTTCCATCAGGACTAATGCAAGCCACAATCTCCTCCTATTTTGACTGGAGCTTCTTCTTGCACAGATACCAATCTACACACTCGTAACCCTGCTTGAGCCTCTCTTCAGCCATTTCCTGTGTATTGGGTGGCGGCACCACCACCATATCGCCTGGTCTCCAATTGGCGGGAGTAGCTACAGCATTAGCATCTGCTGTCTGCAGAGCATCTATTATCCGCAGTATTTCATCCATATTCCTACCGGTAGTCAACGGGTAATAGAGTATGGTACGGATAATCTGTTTGTCATCAATTATAAACACACACCTGACAGTCTCAGTTTTGCTCTGTCCCGGATGAAGCATACCATAAGCCAGAGAAACCTCCTTGCTGAGGTCAGCTATAATTGGGAATGGTATCTTTACCCCTACTTTCTCTTCTATGTTACGTGTCCAGGCAATATGCGAGGAGACACTATCAACACTGAGTCCCAGAAGCTCCACTTCACGCTTTTGTAGTTCGGGATAGATTTCAGCAAAGGCAATAAACTCGGTAGTGCATACCGGGGTAAAATCAGCTGGGTGAGAGAAGAGAACTAACCAAGTTCCCTTAAAGTCCTCCAATTTGAGCAACCCGTGGGTAGTTACCGCCTCAAAGGCTGGCGCTGGCTCTCCCAGTCGTGGGAGACTGATTACTTGCTCCTTAATCTCCTCCATCTTACTTAAACCTCCTTCGTTTTTTACTTGAGCCCATCAGCCAAGGTAACTGTCTCTACATAAGTGTCTACCTTCCTTATTTTGTTCCCTGGGACTTGGTTTTAGAATTATAAGTCTCTTAGCTAGATTTCCACAAACCGTGGATATTACAATACTCTCTGGCGGCTATCTTTTGTGAGCTAATTTCAAACTCCGCTTCCGGCTTACCTCCTGGCTTGAGGAACTTCCGGTAACTCCCATCATTAGTGATTACTTCAATCCACTCGATATGGTGTTCCTCCTCCATAGGATGCGGCATGCTACCAACCTTAACCTTTATTCCTCCATCGGTTGTCTCTATAACGGGTACATGCTTTTCCAAACCAACATCGGCTGTCTTTCCTTGGAGCGATGCCATTGACTGTCCGCAGCAGACAAGCTGTCCCTTCCCACCATACAACACTTCAACGATATTGCCACAAATGTTGCACCGATAGACCTGTTTTTGTATTGTCATGATTTCTACCTCTTTTTATAACCTTATTATGGCAAAACGCTATGAAACAAGGTTATGCTCTTTATGTTTTTCGGCAATAGTCGCTGCTAGACTATCCAGTGCCTCAAAATTAGCTTCTTTCGGGAAGCCTTTACAGAGCACCGACTCCAGTATTTCTACCTTCAGGTTGGGAATCATTCCCGCCAGTTGCTCAACTGCCTTACCTCCCCAACTATAGGAACCGATGATAGAAACGAACTTAAGGTTGGGTCTCAAGGCATTCGCCAGGATGGCAGCGTAGGCAACATTTGGATGCGGACCGGCGAGAATAGTAGGTGTCCCAATAACAACTGTCGCCGCATCCACCAGTGCCATCGCCAGTTTTCCGATGTCGGTTACGGTAAGGTCAAACTGTTTCACCGTCACGTTCCTCTGAGCTAAAGCTCCGACAAAGTATTCCACCATCTTGCGGGTGCTGCCGTGCATCGAGATATAGGGCAGTACCACGATGTTTTTCGGTTTGTCGAATGCCCAGCTACGATAGCATTCCAAGATAAACTCAGGCCTATCGTGTATAGGGCCATGGCTGGGAGCAATGATGTCAATCGTGTAGTCCTTTACCTTCTCCAGGTTCTTCTGAATAGAGGTCCGGAAAGGCATCATAATTTCCGCGTAATACCTCTTGGCAGCTTCGTAGACCTGTCCTTCATCGCTGACATATAGGTCGGTTGTAGCTAGATGGGAGCCAAAGAAATCGCATGGGAAGAGTATCTTGTCTTCTCTCAAGTAAGTAAGCATCGTCTCCGGCCAGTGAACCCAAGGGGCATGGATAAACTCCAGCGTTCTATCCCCCAGCGAAATGGTCTCCTTATCGTTGACCGTCACAAACTTCGCTTCTGGAATCATGAGCAGGTCGATGAGTATCCCCTTACACTTGGGGGTGCATACCACTTTCGCCTCAGGGTATTTCTCCAGCACCCGGGGAATAGCACCAGAATGGTCCTGCTCAGCGTGGTTGGCAACCACATAATCTACACTTTTTACTTCAAGCTCGCTGAGATTGTTTATTAACACATCTGACATCGTTGGGTCTACAGTGTCAATAAGAGCTGTCTTCTTACTGCCCTTAATGAGATATGAGTTATAACTCGTGCCATCGGGCAGTGGTACCAACGAGTCAAACAGCCGTCGGTCCCAGTCAATAGCTCCAACCGAGTAGACTCCTGGCTTTATCTCTCTTGGTTTCATCTTACTCCTCCTTTTCGAAGTCACTCTTAGCCGCTCCGCAGATAGGACATACCCAATCATCGGGTATCTCTTCAAAGGGTGTCCCTGGTTTAATGCCACCATCGGGGTCTCCCAGTTCAGGGTCATAGACATAGCCACAAACGGTGCATCTATATTTTGCCATTTTGGGTGCCTCCTTTTCCTCCGCAATATAACTGGGAGCTGCTTTAGGAGTGGTACCCCGTTTGACCTGATGATAATAGGCATAGGTCATAGGCTCGCCTTCTCTAAGGACATCAGCCCCTACCAGCTCCCCAATAAAAATAGTATGAGTTCCCACATCTACTTCTTGAATTACCCTAGTTTCCAGATAAGCCAGGGCGTTCTCGGTAATCACCGGAGCCTGCGTCTCACCTATTTTATAACTAACACCCTCAAGTTTATCTATGTCCCTTCCTGACTTGAAACCAAAATGACCGATGAAAGAGAGGGGGGCATCCTGAGAAAGGACTGAGACCACCAACACCTTACTTTCCTTAATAAACTCGTGGGTAAGGTTGTTTTTGTTGATGCTTACGGCAATAGTTACCGGTTCAGAGGTTACCTGAAACACAGTATTGGCGATTTGCCCATTGAGCTTGTCTCCCTCTTTTGAGCTTACTACATATAAACCGTAACCTAGCTTATATAGAGCCTTAAGATTCACTTCTCACCTCCGACAAACATTACTTACACCCGTTGCTGCTCGTGCGAGTTCAGGTATATTTTATATCTGCCAGACTTGTAAAGAATCAAACTACTCCTCCTAATACCCCTTATAACCCTTACCCTATCAAGTTGTCAAGAATGGAAAATAGATAAAAAAAGGCAGCCCCTAAAGACTACCCCTAAATTTCTTGGTGGAGACGGGGGAGGGTCGAACTCCCCGTCCAAGACAGACTACCCAGAATATCCTACAGGCTTAGTCAACCCTTTTTTCTTACCTGCCTAACCCCGGTTGACCAGGTTTAGTCAAGCCAGTCGATAATTCTTTCACCACCCTCATCGACATCGGGGCGATGGCACCTCAACTATACGGCACCCAATCCCAACCCATTGAGGCGAGGTTGGGCTGGATGTGCTACCTATCTAACTAGGCAGCAAGGGCGAATTCTGGTTCGCCAATTATTTTTTGCCACTGGTTTTATGAGGGTAGTGGCACCTCAGCCTGCAATTCTGTAGTCTACCTGCCCTGTCGAAACCACGCGTCCCCATTTATAAACTACAGCTTTACTACCTATTTTACTACCTATCGCCGCTGTTTTATCGCCCGCCCCATCTCCCTTTCCGCATCACGGCGGCTAATTACGGCTCGCTTATCATATAACTTCTTACCCTTAGCCAAGGCTATCTGAAGCTTGGCAACACCTCCTTTAAGATAGAGCTTGAGGGGAACCAAAGTCAGCCCTCTCTCCTGTAACCTGGCAGTAAGACTATTAATCTCTTTACGATGTAGCAATAACTTACGCGGCCGGGTAGGCTCATGGCTCATATAACTCCCCGCCTCATAGCGAGCGATATGAGCGTTAAGCAACCATAACTCCCCGCCTTCAGGCCTTACATAAGCATCACCCAAGCTCACCCTGCCCGCCCGAATCGACTTTATCTCGGTACCGGTAAGGGCAATACCCACCTCCAGGCTATCCTGTATAACATAATTATGATACGCTTTACGGTTGGTAACTATTACCTTTATAGCCACTCTCTCCCTCTCAAATTATATCATATAACCCAGAGCTATCCCAGAAGTAGGCTTATTCTACTATACCCCGCTCATCTAATTAAAGGACGGTTAAAAATTTGGCAATCATCTCCCCCACTGGGCTATAATAAGGTTACCCTGATAACTAAGAGGAACCGTGGATATAGACGAACTCAAGGCACTAGTTACCCGCCGGGTAGATGCCCAGCGGGGTGAACTTGATGAGCTTAGCCTAAGGATTCATTCCCATCCTGAGCTGGGTTTTGAGGAGGTTAACGCTGCCAGTTGGCTAACTCAATACCTGAAACAAAATGGCTTCCAGGTAGAGTCAGGTATCTGTAAGCTACCCACTGCCTTCCGGGGAAGCTACGGGCAGGGTAAACCGGTTATTGCCCTGCTGGCGGAATATGATGCCCTGCCTAAGCTGGGGCATGCTTGCGGTCATAATCTTATTGCCACCTCTGCTATCGGTGGTGGGGTAGCCGTTAAACCAGCTATTGACCAACTCGGAGGGACTATCCTTGTTATCGGCACTCCGGCTGAAGAGGGCTACGGAGCCAAGGTAATTATGGCTGACCGGGGCGCCTTTAAGGATATTGACATTGTTATGGAAACCCACCCCGGAACCAATAATACCGCAACTACCGAAGCCCTAGCTTGCCAGAGCCTGGAGATTAAATTCTTCGGCAAGGCAGCTCACGCCGCCGCTAAACCGGAGGCTGGCATTAATGCCCTGGAAGCAATGATTCAATCGTTTAACGCCATTAACTCGCTACGCCAACATATCAGGGATGATGCCCGTATCCATGGTATAATTACTGACGGAGGCAAAGCAGCTAATGTTATTCCTGATTACAGCACCGCAACCTTTATGATACGAGCCAAGAGCGACAGCTACCTCGATGAGCTAAAGCTCAGGGTGATAAACTGCTTTAATGGAGCGGCGATGGCTACTGGAGCTAGCCTGGAATACCAGTGGGCTAACACCCGCTTCTCGACGCTGCAGAGTAACCTAACCCTGGCACAACTATTCAAGCACAATATGGGGGCGCTGGGTCGTCAAGCTAGCCTGACTAATCCAGCTAATGCCTTCGGCAGCACTGATGTGGGTAATATCAGCCAGCTGGTACCTACCATCCACCCCATCGTCGCCATTGCCCCTGAAGGGGTATCCCTCCATTCCCCTCAGTTTGCCACCGCGGCCGCTTCGGCAGCCGGCAGTCAGGGCCTCATTGACGCCGCTAAAGCCATGGCGATGACCACTGTTGACCTGATAGCTAGTCCTGAGGTAGTTAGCCACATTAAACAGGAATTCCGAAACCCGAGAGCCGAGAATGAGTAGTCTACTCATTGAAAAGGGATTAATTGGTGGCCAGATAACTGCTACCGACCGATTAAATAATTACCCCGGCTTCCCTGAAGGCATGGCGGCTCTGAGCTTACCGAGTTGATGCTCAAGCGGGCGACTAAATACGGGCTAGAGTCTATTATTGCTGAGGTCACTACTATAACACCACCAGAAAAGCAAACCGTCATCAAGACCACTGAAGGTAGTTTTACCGCCAGGGCAGTAATAACCGCCGCTATTTATGTCGAAAAATTCCTTACCTAAGCCTGGGGTAACCCTTTACTTTGTGGTCTGGTGAAGTATAATTATAGATAAAAGGGGTAATAAGCAATGAAGGTTATTTTCCTAAAGGACGTCCCTAAGGTAGCCAGTGCTGGTAACATCAAGTCGGTAGCTGATGGCTACGCCAGAAACTTTCTTATCCCCCAGCAGTTAGCTGTAGCCGCTGACACCTCAGCTATTAAGCTAGCAGAAACCCAGCACCGGGTAAATGCCAAACTGGAGGCTAAAAACGAAGCCATGTTAACCAAGCTGGGCCAGCAGTTAGCCGGCAGGGAGATTACCCTGAATGCCAAGGCCGGCACCAAGGGGCATCTGTATGGCTCCATCACCAGTGCCGATATTGCTGCCGAGTTACTGGCTAACACCGGGATAGAGATTGACAAAAGAAAGATAGAGCTTGCCGAGTCTATTCGCCAACTCGGTAGTTATGAGGCAACCATTAAGCTCGCCAGGGATATTACCCCTAAAATAAGGGTCAATGTAGTTGAAGACAAGGAGCCAAAACCGGGTGAACGAAAATAAACTACCCCCTCATGATATTGATGCTGAGCAAGCAACGCTGGGCTCACTGCTGATTGATGGCGCCGCTATCTACAAGATTGCCAGCCTCATTCAGCCATCTGACTTTTATAGTGAGCCAAACTCCCAGGTATTTGAGGCATGCTTAGCACTCTATCAGCGTAATACCGCCATTAACCAGATTACTGTTGCCCAAGAGCTCGACCAGAAGGGCAAACTGGAAGTCTCGGGCGGTGCTGCCTACCTGAGTCACCTGATATCTATCGTACCGACCTCACTCGACATTGAACACTATGCCAATATTGTTTATCGCCTATCAGCAATGCGACGCCTTATCAATGCCGGTAACCAGATTGCTGCTATCGGTTATGAAGCTGACCCAGACGTTGATGCCAGTCTCAGCCGAGCGGAAGATACCCTGTTCCGACTGCGCCGTGGACAGGACATCCAGGACCTAATTCCTATCCGCCGGGTACTGGACAGGTATTTTGAGGATGCCACCCTCAGCCCTACCACCGAAGAGGTTGGCACCAAGTCTGTCCCTTATGTTCTATCCGATTTTACCGGGTTAGATGAGCTATTCGGCGGATTTCAACGCTCTGACCTGATTATCTGTGCCGGAAGACCCAGCATGGGAAAAACCAGTCTGGCGCTCAATATCGCCCGCAACGCTGCCGTAAACCACGGCGCCTGTGTAGCCCTGTTCAGCCTGGAGATGGCACGAGAACCACTAGTATTACGCCTCTTAGCTAGCGAATCCGGGGTTAACTCCCGACAGCTCCGCTTTGGCCATTACTCCGAGATGGAAGAAAAAAGGATTATGGATGCCACCGGGATTCTCTCCGAAGCCCCTATCTATATTGATGACTCCCCATTGCTCCGGGTGATTGAGATACGGAGTAAAGTCAGGCAGCTCCACTACGAGCGGGGGGTTGACATGATTATTGTTGATTACCTGCAACTGATTCAGGGGGACTCAAGAAGGGAAAACCGGGTTCAGGAGATTGGCTATATATCTCGCTCACTGAAAGGAGTCGCCCGCGAGCTTAATGTGCCGGTAATTGCCGTATCACAGCTCAGCCGAGCCGTCGAGTGGCGAGCATCCCACAAACCCCAGCTTTCCGACCTGCGAGAGAGCGGTAGTATTGAACAAGATGCTGATATTGTGATGTTTATCTACCGAGACGAAGTATATTACCATAGCCAGCAGGAATGGGAAGACGCCCACCCCGGGGAACCATATCCCCCACCGGCGGAGGTTATCATCGCTAAACACCGTAATGGGCCTACCGGACAGATATACCTGCACTTTAAGCCAACCCTAGCCAAGTTTGAGAACATTGCTAATATTACTAATCCCGAGATGAGTCTATTATGAATAGTTTCCGTGGTTTTCCCGCTAGAATGGGGTTTACCCCGCTACCTAACCTTTTCTTTAGCTCACTACTCCCCCAAATCGGCGATATTAATGAGCTAAAAATAACGCTATATATCCTGGCCGCTGTTTACCGCAAGTCAGGTTACATTCGCTTTGTCAGCTATCATGAGCTGCTAGCTACCACCAGTCTGATGCGTAGCCTTAAGGGAACCTCAGAATCACCAGACGAGGTATTGCGTAATATCCTGAGAAAAGCCACCCAGCGAGGGACTATCCTCCATATGGTAAGCAATAGAGACGGTGCCACCGAGGACATCTATTTTATTAATACCGAGGCTAACCAGCAGATTATAGCCCGACTCCAAAATGGTGAGCTGACTCTGGAGGGTTCAAAAATTGAGCCGCCCGGTGAGATTAGTACCGAGGAGCCAACCGACATCTTCACTATCTACGAACAGAATATCGGTATGCTAACCCCGATGATAGCCGAAGAATTAGCTGATGCCGAGAAGCAATATCCCCCAGACTGGATTAAGGATGCTATCAAGGAGGCTGTCTCTCTAAATAAACGAAACTGGCGATATATTTCCCGAATTCTGGAGCGCTGGTCAACAGAAGGCAGAGGTGATGGAACCTATCGGCAAGATTCTAAAAAAACCGACCCGGATAAATACATCAAGGGCGAGTATGGACACATGGTCCGACGCTGAAAAAACCAAAGTAGATGAGGTCTGCCCGATCTGTAATGGAGCCGGCTTTGTCCACCCCCTACTCCCCTCAGGAAAGCCCGATTTTAGCCGGGTTGTTCCCTGTAGTTGCATTCAGGAAACACTGGCTAAAGAGAGCCAAGCCCACCTGCTCCGATACAGCAATCTGGGGGCGCTAACCCGATTTACCTTTGACCAACTGTTCCCTCAAGGGAGGAGCGGCAGTCCGGTAAAGCAACAACAGTTTGCCCACGCCTACGAGATGGCTAAAGCCTTTGCCGCTAGCCCCGAGGGATGGTTGATACTGGTTGGTCCCAGCGGTTGCGGGAAGACCCATTTGGCAGCCGCTATCGCTAACCAGCGTATTAGTCAAGGAGAACCGACTTTCTTTATCTCCACCCCTGACCTTCTCGACCGACTGAGGGCAAGCTTTAATCCAGAGAGCGAGATGCCCTACGATACCTTCTTTGACCAGGTACGCAATGCTCCGTTGCTAGTGCTGGATGACCTCGGTGCCCAGAGTAGTACCCCCTGGGCTAAGGAGAAACTGGAACAATTGTTAAACCACCGCTTCAATCGAGAACTGCCGACAGTAATAGTCACCATTGCTCCCACGGAACAGCTCGGAGACCGCATCCGCACCCGTCTGACCGACCCCAACCTGTGCCACCGGTGTGTTGTTGAGGAAACAGAAGCCTCTCTCGAATATAGCTGGGAGCCTGAATTTAAACTACAAAAAGGGATGACCTTTGATAACTTTGACCGACGGCGGGTCAATCTGGTCCGGGAGCAGAGTGACAACCTAGAAGAGGCATTTCATCTCGCCTTTCGCTTCGCCAAATCACCCGAAGGCTGGCTGGTCTTCATGGGGGTTACCGGTTGTGGTAAGACCCATCTCGCCTCAGCTATCGTTAACTACTGCTATCAGGCGGGGAAGCCAGCCCTATTTGTGGTGGTGCCTGATTTCCTGGACCACCTGCGGTCTACCTTCAGCCCGGAGAGTAAGGTATCCTATGACCACCTGTTTGAAAAGGTAAAGACTGCCCCCCTGCTGGTACTGGATGATTTTGGCGAGCAGACAACTACCCCTTGGGCACGGGAAAAGCTGTATCAGATTATCAACTACCGCTACAACGCCAAGCTCGCCACCGTAATCACTACCCGTTACTCATTACAGGAGATTCTAGACGGGATTGAGCGTTCCATCAGCTCCCGACTCATCGACCCTAAAATCAGCACCCCGTTTAACATCACCGCCCCCGATTACCGGGGCGATTTAACCCCCAGTAAGAGGAGGGTATCCCGTGGTAGCAAGAAGACGAACTGGAGTTAATAAATCTTGGCTATAGCAGACCTGCCAGTCCTGGTATTAAATCAGAATTACGAGCCGCTCAATATATGCCGTGCCCGTCGGGCGGTAGTTATGGTTTACCAGCACAAGGCAGAAATGCTAGAAGACGGTTCAGGGTTTGTCCACTCCGTCAGCAATTCCTATCCTCTGCCCACCGTTATTCGACTATCCCGGATGATTAAACGCCCTCGCCCCCAGAGAAAGGTAACCCGTCTGGAGATTTTCAACCGTGACCAGTATACTTGTCAGTACTGTGGAAAGCGAACCCAGCAACTTACCCTAGATCATGTTATCCCCCGCCACCAGGGAGGACAGCGCACCTGGGAGAATGTGGTTAGTGCCTGTATCCACTGTAATCGCTATAAAGCCGGGAGAACCCCCCAGCAGGCAGGAATGAAACTAATTCAACACCCCACCCCACCACGGGATAGGCTCCCCTTTTATATCCCTCATCATCTCAAAAGCCAACCCCGGTGGCAAAAATACCTCCCCGCCAGTTAGCTACCCTCTGACTGTTGAACCGTAACCTCATCGAGGGAGAATTCCATAACCGCTCCGCTTTTCACCTTAGCTAATACTGTCTCCTTCAGGATGTTACTCCCCACCACTCTGGCCACCCCCATTGCCGTCAGCACCGTCTGTCCCTTGTGGGGTAACTTATTTCTTACAGCACGGTATTGCTCATTCTCGTAGGCCAGACAACACATCAAACGCCCACAAACCCCAGATATCTTCATCGGATTAAGTGGTAAATTCTGCTCCTTAGCCATTCTGATAGATACTGGGCTGAATTCACTCAAAAAACTGGTACAACACAGCGGACGACCACACCGACCGAAGCCACCGATCAACTTGGCTTCATCCCGAGGTCCCACCTGCCGTAATTCCACCCGTACCTTCAACCGATTGGATAACTCCCGAACCAGCTCGCGAAAATCGACCCTCTCCGCAGCACTAAAGAAAAAGGTAAGCCGACTCCCGCTAAGATTGTATTCCGCCGACAGTAGCTTCATCTTTAGATGTAGCTTTTCAATCAACTTACTACACTCCACTAGAGCGGCCGCCGTCTTTTTCTCCAGCTCCTGATGGCGCTCAATATCCTCAGTGCCTGCCTTACGCAGCACCGGTTTTAATGGTCCGCCAAATTCACTATCCAATACCTGATTAGGCGCGATAACCACCCGCCCTATTTCTAAGCCGCGGATAGTTTTAACCACCACATAGTCATTTACCTCCAGTTCAATACCGGCCGGGTCAAAGTAATATAGCTTGCCTGCCCTCTTGAATCGTATACCAACAATCTCAGCCACTATTCATCTCCCTCACCGGTATATTAAGCATTAATACCTCCAGCGCCAGTTGGGGATTGGCATTCTGCCCCAGCTGTTCCCTCACCAGCCGAATACCCCTGATAAAATCCCTTATCTGAGACCGACGATAACCCTTAGCCCGGTCAACCAGACCAGCCAACCTATCAGCATTAGTAATCGCCTCAGTGCAACCAACCTTGACCAGTAGCAGATCACGCCAGTAATCCAGCCACAAATCCAACACCTCATAGACCAATTCCCGCGCCCGACTAAATTGACTGACTAACTGAACCACATAGTCAAAGCGGCTATCATAATCACTATCCATGACCCCGAGCAACCTCTCCAGCTTCTCCCCACGCCGCTGAAGCCAACTATCATCCTGAGCCGCTGATATTGCCCCGCCGGGGTAACCATGGGAAAGCCTAGCCAGAAGCCCTGCCCTACCCAGCTCGATCCCATAACGCTGATTAAGCACTACCCCCAGCTGATCAACCGGTAGCGGAGATAACCCCAACCGCTGGCAGCGAGAAACCACCGTAGCCGGCAGTAACCTATCGTTAGTCGCCAGGAGTATAAAGACCACTTTCTCCGCCGGCTCCTCCAGGGTTTTCAGCAAGCAGTTAGCTGCTTCACTGGATAACCGCTCCGCTCCATTAATGATAAATACCTTACATCGGCCCTCAAACGGGGGAAGATTAGCCGAGTGCTGCAGCTGTCTAATCTGGTCAATACTGATTTCGGCACGAGGTTTAGTCTGAGCTGAATCCCCAGCCACCCCCAAGTCTATAATCTGGACATCAGCATACTTAGCCGAAGCTATCTTCCGACAGGAGGTACACTCCCCACAAGGAGGGTTAGCTGCCTCACAGTTCAGTGCCTTGGCTAAATCCAGGGCTAAGGTCATTTTACCCACATGAGGCGGCCCTACCAGAAGATAGGCCGGGGCAACTGCACCTATCTCCAGACTATGCTGGAGTAAGCCTACCACCCTGCGGTGACCGATTACCTGCCACAATCTAAAATCTCCATTTTCAAACTAAATCACACCTAGTTATATCATCCAGGGTCTCCCGCCGCCGAATAAGACGAGCGTTACCCACCCTGACCAAAACCACCGCCGGCCGGAACGAGGCGTTATAGTTACTCGCCATCGGCAGGCAGTAGGCACCACTGCCAGGAACAGCAATAATATCCCCCGCCGTGAGCTGGGGCAGGGTAATATCCCGAATTAATATATCTCCCGATTCACAGAATCGGCCAACAATAGTAATCTTAGTCGTTGTCTTTTCCCAAACCTTGTTGGCTACTACTGCCTCATATCTAGCTCCATAGAGAGCCGGACGGATATTATCCCCCATCCCACCATCCACAGCGACATAATTCCTGACCCCAGGAATACCCTTAATCGCCCCTACCCGATACAATGCTACCCCCGCGGTAGCCACTATTGCCCTCCCCGGTTCAATAATAAGCCGGGGTAAGGCTAGCCCCTGCTCTCTACACCCAGTAATAACCCTAGAGGTTATTGCCTCAGCATAAGCCGAAACCGGGGGTACCGGCGTGTCCCGGGTATACGAGACAGCAAATCCGCCACCAATGTTTAGCTCACTGAGCTCAAAGCCATACTTTAGTCTCATTTCAGCAGCAAAATTGAGCATCACCTCGATAGCCTGCTCATAGGGTTTAACCTCGGTGATAAGGGAGCCGATATGAAAATGCAGCCCGACCAGATTAAGATTAGGTGCTGACATCGCTTGAGCCACTGCCTCTCCACCATCAGCCAGGGGAAAACCAAACTTGGTATCGGTAACCCCGGTAGCGATATATCTATGGGTATGAGGGTCTATCCCCGGAGAAATCCGCAACAGTATATCAGGCTTACCCCCCTGCTTAGCGGCGATTTCATTCAATAGCCTGAGTTCGCCAAGGTTATCCACCACAATATGGCCAACCCCCCACTCCAGCGCTTGGGTTAACTCCTCAGCCGTCTTATTATTACCGTGAAAGTAGACCCGAGCCAGAGGAAAACCCACCGATTGGGCAATACCCAACTCCCCCCCCGAGACCACATCCAGCCCTAATCCCTCTTGGTTAAAGATAGCTGCCAGTGCCTTATTGATAAACGCCTTACTGGCATAGATAACCGCCGTATCCGCATAGCGCTGACCAAACTCAGTCTTGAACCGAGCACACTGACTACGCAGACTAGCTTCATCAAATAAATATAGCGGGGTGCCAAATTCGCTGGCTAGCGCTACCGCATCACAGCCACCAATTACCAGATGCCCCCGCTCATTCACCCGTGTCTTCGCCGGGAATAAAGACAACCTCGCTATCATTTCACCTCAATGTTACCAGCGCCCCGTAATGAAGTCAATTTAAGGAATAACCCAGAACTATGATTTCGTTCAGATAGATTAGTGACGCTATAATAGTGTTACTATGAGGATAATAAGTAGCGTAATCCCTGGAGCGTTCTCGCCGACCACGGCATTTAAGAC
>JAGGZY010000054.1 GCA_021161775.1 Dehalococcoidales bacterium | reverse complement strand
TATAACACAGTCACTATGGCTAGGCAATGAGCCATCCGACACCACAATGCATTGTAGCCAACACAGATTTTGCTATGATACGGTAACTTATTCCCTCTCTCCTCACTGAAGGGAGGGGGAAATTTTTTAAGGGGTTAATGCCTCTTTAGTCCTTGAGAAATGGCTTGTGTGGTAAGAGCTTACAGGCAGTGGTAGAATATGTCAAGCAAGAAAGATGAGACGACTTACTAAGAATCTTATAGAAAATAGTATTGAGGCCTTTATTCTTGCCCTTGAGACCGTTAATCGGCCTTCAGTTAAATATAGAATAGAGACATTCTGTTTCCTATTTTATAACGCCTGGGAACTTCTAATGAAGGCGAAACTTCATAACGATGGGAACAAGATTTTCCATAGGAAGAAGAGAAAGCAACCTCGAAGAAGTCTCAAATTTGATGAATGCCTAAACCGTATTTTCACTTCTGAAAGCGACCTCGTCAAACTAAACATCAAGACTATCTACGACCTCAGGAATAACGCAACACATCTGGTCATCCCGTTCATCCCAGTGGGCATTATGGGTTTATTTCAAGCTGGTGTGCTTAACTATCCAAAAGCCTTACAAGACTGGTTTAGCATTAGCCTCTCTAGCCGAGTACCATTGGGAATGATGGTTCTTGTTTATGATTTTGACCCAGAGCAATACTCACTAGAGTATGCGAAGATGAAACGCAGACTATCCGTAGAAACGATCCGCTGGCTAACGGAGTTCCAGCAAGATATACGAAATCAGGCAGCATCTCTAGGTGATAATACTCAGCAGTTCTATATTCCTGTTGACTTTCAACTTGTCATTACCAAGAATCCTAAGAAAGCAGACATTGCGTTGAGTTCAGGAATAAGCAGAGAAGAAGCGCTAATACTAGAAGTTCCAAAAAGCCCAGACAAAATGTACCCTTATCGCATGAAGGGGGTGATACAGTTGGTCAATCAAAACTTAGGTGGGACACCCCCATTCAATCAGTATGATGTCCGATGTATAAAAAGGGTTTATAATGTTGAAAGTAGGGCTGAGTTTTGTTACCAGCCCAAGTTTTCATCACTCCAGTATAATGAAAAGTTCGTTGATTGGATTGTCAAGCAGGCAACCAAAAAGCCCGATTTCTTCGTTCACTCTAGGCTCAAGGCAAAGAAAATTTGGAGTTCGTAGAGCTTCTATGTATATTCTAGCTAGGCTAGTTGTCTTGAAAGCCGCCAGCAGTTAAGAAATAGAATGCCAGCAACGAGATAGGGCAAACCCACCATTGTCCAGACAAGCAGGTGATGGCTACCCGCAAAGGCACCTATGTGAGCGCCTATTGCGGCGGCAACTGAAACCAGCAATATCCCCGCCAATTGCTCTCGCCACCACGATACAATACAGCCCGCCAGGGCAACCCCACCAATCACCACCAGTAAAACGCCGGGGTCAGTCGGGCTGGCTTCGGTGATTACTGCCCAACCACCCCGCTGGAACTCCCCAACAGCCTCACCAATCAACATCGTTCCACCAAAGCCGGTTATACCAAACCCGATTATCCGTGCCGCCAATCTTATTCGGTTCACTTTCATAACCTCACCTACCCGCTAATGTTACCCCTCTTTTGCCTTCTTTTGAAACTCGTAGAGCTTGTTAATTGCCTCCAAAGGACTCAGCTCATTAACCTCCAGTTTCTCCAGTTCTTCTACCACCGGTGATTTAGGCCCAAAGAAGGACAGTTGCTGGGCGACTTCTTTTCGGCGGCGACGTTTCTTAGGCTCCATCTTGGGATGACCCACCCCCTCCAGTTCTTCCAATACCTCATAGGCACGGCGAGTTACCGATTTAGGCAGTCCCGCCAGCTGAGCTACATGGATGCCATAGCTCTTATCCACTCCGCCGGGCATAATCTTGTATAAGAAGACCACCTTACCCCCCTCTTCAGTGACAGCAATATTAAAGTTTTTCACCCTGGGCAAAATGCCAGCCAGCTCTACCAATTCATGGTAGTGGGTAGCAAACAAGGTCTTCGCCCCCAGCCGGGAATCATTATGGATATACTCGCAAACTGCCCGGGCAATAGATAATCCATCATAGGTGCTGGTGCCTCGCCCAATCTCATCAAGTATAATCAGTGAGCGCGGGGTAGCATTATTTAGGATATTAGCCGCCTCCACCATCTCTACCATGAAGGTAGATTGGCCAGCGGCAATATCCTCCCCGGCACCAATTCGGGTAAAGATGCGGTCTACTAGACCAATGGTCGCTGAATCAGCCGGTACCGGGCTACCCGTCTGGGCTAGAAGGACGATTAGCGCCACCTGCTTTAGGTAAGTAGATTTGCCTGACATATTAGGCCCAGTAAGGATAATAAGCTGGGTATCATCATTAGACAGGAAGGTATCATTAGGCACAAAGCTACCCCCCGACAGACTTCCCTCCACCACCGGGTGGCGTCCCTGAGTAATCACTATCTCGTTACCGGTGGTTAACCGAGGACGCACATAACCATAGCGCACCGCCACCTCAGCCAGACTGGAGAAAACATCCACCTTAGCCAGCACCTCAGCCACCGCCAGAATATGCTCACTGGCAGTAGCTACCTGACGGCATACCCGACGGAAGATATCACCCTCCAGCTCACTAATCCGGTCGCGGGCATTCAGAATCAGGGATTCGTACTCCTTCAGCTCGGGGGTAAAGAAACGCTCCCCATTTACCAGGGTCTGCTTCCTAATATAGCTCTCCGGTACCTGACCGAAGTTAGCCCTAGATACCTCAATATAGTAGCCAAAAACCTTATTGTAGCCTATCTTAAGCGATTTAATGCCGGTTTTCTCTCGCTCCTGACGCTCCAGATTAGCCAAATATTGCTTGGCGTTCCGGGATACCAACAGCAGACTATCTAAATCCTCAGAGAAACCCCGCTTCACCACCCCACCCTCACCCAAAGCCGACGACGGCGCCTCCTCTATTGCTTCAGTAACCAGCTCAACAACACCCTGACATGGCTTAAGCTCGTCCCTAAGCCAGCTAATACTGCCGCTGTTCTTACCGGCATCGATTATCTCCCTGAGCTTGGGGATAACCCCCAGGCCGCGTTTCAGACTGACCAGCTCACGAGGGGTAACTACATTACTCCTCACTCGGTTAATCAATCGCTCCAGGTCACTAACATCATCCAGCCGAGAAATCACCTGACCCCGAGCTAAGGTATTATCTACAAACCAGCTAACGGCATCCTGCCTCCTGCCTAGCTCGGTTAGGTCAAGAAGGGGCTGACCCAGCCACCGTTTCAGTAACCGACTGCCCATCGGCGTCTCCGTTAGATCAATGACCGACAGTAACGAGCCAGCAGCGGTCCCCAGACGGCTACTGCGGAACAGCTCCAGATTTCGCTGAGTTTGGATATCCAGCGCCATAAACGATTCGGTAGAATAGGCCGACAGTCGCTTTAGCTGTCCCAATGCCCCCTTCTGGGTTTCTTGAAGATAGCTAATAACAGCCCCTGCTGCCGTTACCGCCAGCGGCCGGTGAGCACAGCCATAACCATCAAGGGTAGTCACCCCAAAGTGCTGGAGTAATGTCTGGTAAGCTGACTCAGGCTCAAAGTTACTTTCCTCAACCCTGGTTATTGGCACCGCTAAATCCAGCGCCGGCAGCTGAACACCTTCGGCAACGATAATCTCGGTTGGCTTAAGCCGCTCCAGTTCCGCTACCACCCGCCCTACCGGCAGCTGAGTAACAGCAAACTCGCTGGTAGTAATATCCACATAGGCAATACCAGCCTCTTTATCGCCCAGAACCAGGCTAAGTAGATAATTATTCGTTCGGCTATCCAGCAGATTAGGCTCAATAACCGTGCCCGGGGTAACCACTCGAACCACATCACGCTCTACTAAACCTTTAGTCTCGCCGGGTTTAGTCATCTGCTCACAGATAGCCACTTTATAACCTCGACTAATTAGCTTGGCTAGATAGTTATCCAGGGCATGACAGGGAAAACCTGCCAGCGGTACCCGATGCCCCCGCCCCATCTCCCGAGAGGTAAGCACAATATCCAGCTCCCTGGAAGTAACCTCAGCATCCTTATCAAAGGTCTCGTAGAAGTCTCCCAGACGGAAAAGGACAATAGCCTCGGGATAGCGATGTTTTATCCTAAGGTACTGATGACGAATTGGGGTTAAACCTGCTGCACTCATCAAGGTCTATTCTACTAAAATTTTCGTTGAAAAGGAATATTACCCACCTCATTAGTAGTTGCGTAACTACTACCAAAGAGTATAAGATAGTAACCAGCAATTAACGAAACTTAACCATTGAGGTAGGGATAATGGGTATTGTGCTAGTTCATGTTGGTTTTGGTAACATCTTAGCGATGAACCGAGCGATTGCGATAGTATCACCAAACTCAGCGCCCACCAAGCGCTCTATCCAGGAAGTTAGAAACAAGGGACTATTAATCGATATGACCAACGGCCGGAGAACCAAGGCGGTTATCTTTACCGATAGTGGACATGTCGTTCTGGCAGCCCTCTCTCCGGAAACTATCGCCGGACGGTTACAGGCAAGCCGCGACGACCCAACTTTAAGACTAGAGCCGAATAATGAGAAAAGTGAGCTCTGAGCCTCAATCTCCGATTAACCTACTATCCCCACCGTTGCTCATCGTCCTCTCCGGACCCTCAGGAGCCGGGAAGGATGCGCTACTGACCAAAATAAAGGAATCAGGCTATCCCCTCTGCTATATCACTACAGTAACCACCCGAGCCAAGCGAGCTAACGAGACCGATAATCAGCACTATCACTTTACTTCCCGGGAAAAGTTCCACCAGATGATGGAGAGCGGAGAGCTACTGGAATCGGCAAATGTCTATGGAAACTGGTATGGTGTTCCCAGAAAACCGGTTAAACAGGCACTGGAGAGAGGACAGGATGTGATACTGAAGACCGATGTCCAGGGAGCCGCTACCATCAAGAAAATCCTGCCCCAAGCAGTGCTTATCTTTCTCGCTCCACCATCAATAGCCGAACTTACCCTAAGGCTACGCCAACGACACACTGAATTGCCCTTTGATCTTGCCCTGCGTTTAAGAACTGCCGAGGAAGAAATCAGACAACTACCCTACTTTGACTATATCGTCATTAACCAGCCGGGAAAGATTGACCAGGCAGCAGCTGAGATTAGGGCAATCATTACCGCTGCTAGGTGTCGAGTAAACCGGCAGAAAATCTCCCTGTAAACCCGCTTAGAATAGCGGCCGTAATAGCCGGGCGATTAAATAACCTAGCCCACCACAGATAGGGAAAGTTATTATCCAGGCAATGACAATCTGGCGAGCCACCCCCCAACGCACTGCCGATAATCGTTTAGTAGCTCCTACCCCCATTATCGCTGAACTGGCACAGTGGGTAGTACTTACCGGGATACCGAAATGCGATGCCCCCCACACCACTACCGCCGCTGAGGCATCAGCAGTGAAGCTTTGCACTGGGTCCAGAGCAGTAACCCTCGTCCCCATTGTCCTGATAACCCGCCAGCCACCAAACAGTGTGCCTAAGCTAATCGACGCCGATGATACCCCAATTACCCACCACGGAATGCTATCCCACAAACCAATCTGCCCAGTATAAACCACCAGTGCCATGGTAATGATACCAATAGGCATCTGACCATCATTCAAGCCATGAGCATAGGCGAGAAAGGCAGTGGTAAACCACTGTAAACGACTGAAAACGCTGCGTAGTCTAGAGGGAGCAACCGGCCGCAATGCCCACATTATAATAATCATCAGGGCAAAACCACCAGCAAAACCCAGCGCCGGGGCAGCCGCCACTGATGTTAGAATCGTCCGCATGACTCCCCACCTCACCACCCCCCAACCGGCTATTGCGGCGCCAGCAGCAGCCAAAGCAGCGATAAACCCATGAGTTAGACTTATCGGTACCCCATAGTGGGTAGCAATCACCCCCCAGATAATAATTGCCCCCAGGGCAGCAATCAATGGTAGATAGGTGGACATTACCTCCGGGGCTAAAATACCCTTACCAATGGTTTTGGCTACCGCAGTACCAGTAGCTGCTCCCAACACATTAAAACCGGCCGCCAGCATAATGGCTTTTCGCGGAGAAATGGCCCGAGAGCCAATCGAAGCCGCTACCGCATTAGCCGCATCATTGAAACCATTAACAACACCAAAACCAATCGCCAGAGCAATAATCAGGATAAGAAGCAACAGGGAAGCACTAGGCATTCTTGAGAGCTACCCCTTCAAGGACGTTAGACACATCCTCGCATCTATCGGTGGCTGCCTCCATATATTGATAAATCTCCCGCCACTTAATAACATCGGCGATATCCATAGGACCATCAAAAAGCTCCCCCATTGCTGAACGAAATACCCGGTCGGCTATATTCTCCAGCCGATTAATCTCCACGCACCGCGGGGTAATCTGCTTTAACTCCTTACGACCCCTTAACAGAGGTATCGCCTTCTCTACCTCAACGGCGGATTGAACCACAATATCAGCCAGCTCTTTTGCCCGCTGGGTAGCATAATTTATCTTATAGATGAGTATCGAATCAGCCGCTGCATGGATAAGGTCGGTCACATCATCCAGACTTTGCGCTAAGAGCACGATGTCCTCCCTATCAAACGGGGTGACGAAGGTGCGATTTAGCTGAGCTATAATTCGATGGGTAATAATATCACCCTGATGCTCCAGCTCGACTATCTCGGCAACGCTCTTTACCACATCTCCACAGTTATCAACCATGGTCTTTAATTCCTGAGCCGCCTTCACCATATTCTGGGCGCTTTGCTCGAAAAGTCCGAAGAATTTTTCCTCCCGAGGAACAAAGGGGAACCTAGGCACCACCAAGCCTCCTTCGCCGATAAAAATGAGTAACATTACCCGTGAGCCTAAACCTGAGGAATTATCAACTTAAGTATATAACTACTCACGCCAAAAGTTTAGACGAGAGCCCCATCGTTGTCAAGAACCAGGCTCCTTGACAGATGGCAGATAGACAAGTAAAATTCCCCGACTGTGATAATTAAGATATCTAAATAGATAAGTAAGGGGGCACTTGACCATTTTCTAAATCGGTGCCATTATTCATAAGTTTGGTTAGCCCTAACAATCGATAAGGAGATTCAGAATGATAAAAAGTGAGCCCCTTGAGGAAATACCTACCACTCGCCCTGGTGATAGGGTGCTACGGAGACAGAAAAAATCTCCCGGCAAGCTACATACCTTCTCTCAAAATATCTCAAGGCTGTTTAAAGGCTCGTCTAGTAAACAACCAAGGATGAAGTAGATGTATATCATTATCGCTGGTGCCGGAACAGTAGGCTTTCATATCGCTTCCTTGCTCGCTCAGGAAAAGCACGAGGTAACTATTATCGAACAATCTGAAGAGGTAATTGAGAATGTCCGCCGTCAACTCGATATCAGGACTATCGTGGGTAATGCGGCTAGCCCCAGCATTATGAGAGAGGCAGAGACCAAGCGTGCTGACCTAATCATTGCGGTTACTGACAGTGATGAAACCAATATAATAACCTGCTTTATTGCCAAGGGACTAGGCGCTCAGATGACGATAGCCAGAGTTCGTCATCTGGAATATTCGGGCTACTTTATTGGTGCTGCCAGTTCCCCCTCTGCCCCCCGAAAGGTCATCAGGCCCAAAAGCTTCGGGGTAGACCTGTTCATTAACCCAGCTATTGAAGCCGCCAGAGAGATAACCAACATCCTGTCCGGCTTTTACTCCACCCCAATCGCAAACCTCGCTAGTGGCCTAATTCAGATAAGAGAATTCAGGACAGAAAAGGAAACCACAATCGACCAACCAATAGCTAAGATTGCCTTTCCTAAACCCTGTGTTGTGGTGGCTCTCCTTCGCTCTGAGGGAATCATTATTCCCCGGGCTGATGAAATCATTAAACCAGATGACCGCGTTTATCTGCTAGCCCGCCGAGAGTCCATGGATGAATTAGGCACACTCTTTGCCAAGCCACACCGCCCGGCGAAGAGCGTCGTTATTCTGGGCGGAGGATGTGTCGGCAGTCTAGTAGCTGAAGAGCTGAAAGGGCGTCGGCTTAGGGTTAAAATTATCGAGAAGAATCTGAGGCGCTGTCAGGAGATTGCCGCTAAACTGCCCGGCGCCACTGTTGTCCAGGGCGATGGTACCGACCGCGATTTTCTTATCGAACAGGGGGTACCCACCGCCGATGCCTTTGTGGCCGCTACCGAGAGTGATGAGCTCAACATTCTCTCCGGGCTGCTGGCCAAGAACCTGGGGGTATCCCGAAATCTGGCACTGGTCAACCGTCCGGCTAATATCCCGCTAGCCGAGACGGTGGGGATTGATGTTGCGGCATCAGCTCCCTTGCTAGCAGCTCACCGTATAGCTCACTTCGCCCTTCACGGTGGGGCTATCTCGGTAGCCCTGCTTGGTGGTGAACAGATACAAGCCATTGAATTCGTCACCAGCCCTACCGCCTCGATTGTGAGACAGAAGCTCACCGAGGTAGGCTTACCCCAAGAGGTACTAGCCGGTGCCATCACCCACGAAAGCACGATTACCATCCCCCCCGATGATAGTCTAATACAAGCAGGCGACCATATTATTATCATATCCCCTTTGTCGGCGATACCGGCAGTAGAAAAGCTGTTTATGTAAGCTATGAGAATAAAGACAGTTCTCCATTATCTAGGGCTGTTAATAACCGGGGTAGGATTAGCCATGCTTTTCCCGCTGGGTTGGAGCCTGTATCACGGAGAACCAGTATCCCAAGCCTTCGCCATCGCCGTTGCTATTACCCTCGGCTCAGGATTACTGCTCTGGCAGTTAATTCCCAGCGAAAGAAGGTTTAATCAACGAGAGGCATTGCTGTTTGTCACCCTGGGATGGATATTAGCCTCTGCCTTCAGTGCTATCCCCTTTATGCTAGCCGGAACCTTCCCCAGCTACCTTAATGCCTATTTTGAGGCAATGTCAGGTTATACCACCACCGGAGCTACTGTTCTCAGCGCCATTGAAAGCCAACCTCAAAGTATCCTCCTGTGGCGCAATTTAACCCAGTGGCTAGGGGGAATGGGGATAGTAACCCTCTTTGTCGCCCTACTACCGATGTTCGGTATGGGAGCTACCCATCTGGTCGAAGCCGAAATACCCGGACCGCAAACCGAAAGATTAACTGCCCGCATCCAGGATACCGCAAAGTCCCTGTGGCTGCTATACCTCGGTTTCTCCATTGCGGAATTCTTACTGCTCTGGAAACTGGGGGGAATCTCCACCTTTGATGCCTTAACCGTTACCTTCGGCACTATGCCTACCGGAGGATTTGCTGCTAAAAGCCTGAGTATCGCCGCCTATCACAGTGGTATCATCGAGGGTATCGTTATTATCTTTATGATTCTAGCCGGGGTGAACTTTGGATTATACTACCTCTTCCTCTGGAAACGCCAACCCAAATTCCTCTTTGGGAACCCCGAATTCAGGCTCTATATCGGCATCATCGCCGGAGCAGTGGCGCTTATTGCCTTGAATCTGACTAAGGGTATGGGACTGCCTATCGGTGAAGCCTTCAGGTACAGCGGGTTTCAAACTGTGTCCATCATGACCACCACCGGTTTTGCCACTACTGATTTCAATCTTTGGCCAGCCTTCTCCAAGGCAGTGCTACTTATTCTGATGATAATCGGCGCCTCCGCCGGGTCAACCGGGGGAGCCTTAAAGGTTACCCGGGTCATGGTACTATTCAAGTATATCTATCGCCGCATCCTACTCACCTTTAACCCTAAGGCAGTGATTCCGATAAAGGTAGGGAATAATGCCCTATCCGAAAGGGTCACCTCAGGAATTATCGGGATGACCCTGTTATACTTCGTCACTATCATTATCGCTTTCCTGATAATGAGTGCTTTGGGGCTAGACCATATAACCGCCATATCTTCGGTTATCTCCTGTTTAGGGAATGTCGGACCCGGTCTAGCTATGGTTGGGCCAACTGCCAATTATGTCTTAATCCCTACGGTTGGCAAGATTGTCCTCATCGTATGCATGCTAGCCGGGCGCCTTGAATTGCTAACCACCTTTGCCCTTCTGATACCCTCTTTCTGGAAATGGCGTTAATCCAATGAAGGAAGGGGTTGGCGATTAGTTGACAAGCAGAGTATAATGAGATGCTCAATAACTAGCCGAAGCCAGAGGTAATGACGTTTCAGAGAATCTTAGTACCGGTAACCAACAGCCGAGCCGATAAGGAAGCGGTTAAGCTCGCCTGTCGGCTAGCTAAGCAGGATAAGAGTGAAATTCGCGCTATCTATATCATTACTATAAAGCGCGACCTGCCTCTGGATGCTCAGATTGAATCTGAAATTCAGAAAGCTGAAGATATACTGGCCCAGACTGAGAAGGTAGCTAAACAGCAAAACTGTAAAGTGGACAGTGAAGTGCTCCAGGCTCGTGAAGTTGGGTCAGCCATCATCAATGAAGCCACTGAAGGAGAGGCCGATTTAATCCTGATGGGGGTTACTTATAAGAAACGCTTTGGCGAGTTTAGTTTGGGTAATATTGTTCCCTATGTACTCAAAAATGCCCCCTGCCGGGTTATACTCTATCATCAAATCCCTAACTCTATTGAGGTTTAGTTGATGAAAGTAATCATCATGGGCTGTAGTCGTGCCGGCGCCCGACTCGCCGGGCTACTCGATGCCGACGGACATTCAGTAACCATCCTGGATACAGACGCCTACAGCTTCCGAAGATTGCCCACCGAGTTTAAAGGCACCGCTCTGGTAGGCAATGGTATTGACCAGGATGTGCTTAAACGTGCCGGCATTGAGGAAGTCGACGCCTTTGTTACTCTAACCCAGGGAGACAACCGCAATGTTATGGCCGCTCAAATCGCCAAGCACATCTTTCATGTTCCCAAGGTAGTCTGTCGTATCTATGACCCCCTGCGTCAGGAATTATACAGTACATTGGGACTAGAGACCCTTAGTCCAACCACAATATTTGCCCAGATGCTAAAAGAAAAGGTGGAAAGCTGAGAGGAAAATATGTATATCATTGTCATTGGTGGCGGCAGGGTAGGTTATTATCTAACTAAAGCCCTGTTAGACGAAGGGCATGAGGTACTGATGGTAGAAAAAAACGCTACCATTTGTCAGAATATCTGTAATGAACTGGGCGATGTCTGCGTTCGCGGCGACGGCTGTGAGGTAGCCACCCTAACCGAAATGGGCGTTAGCCGAGCAGATATGCTCATTGCCGTAACCGGCGATGATGAAGATAATCTGGTTGCTTGTCAGGTAGCCAAGCACAAATTTAATGTTTCCCGAACTATCGCTCGGATTAGAAACCCCAAAAACGAGTCTATCTTTAAGGAATTGGGGGTCGATATTACTGTAAGCAGTACCAATGTTATCATGGAAAACATCAAGGAAGCCGTGCCTACTCACCCGCTGACCCACCTGCTAACCATTAGAGATGAGGGACTGGAGATTGTAGAGGTAAAAATCCCCCCCGAATCGGTTACCATCGGCAAACGGGTAAGAGAGCTACCCCTGCCTCCAGGAAGCCGGCTGGCTCTGGTTATTTCCCAAAAACGGGGGCCCCGGGTGCCTATCTCGGATACTATCCTTCAGGCTGAAGACCGAATAATAGCCGTTACTACTCCTGAAATGGAAGAGAAGCTACGCGCCGCCTTGAGAGGCAACTGAAACTACCACCGTCAATCAGGTATTTACTATCAATCTGCCTATATTATACAGTGAGTCAAAATTAGCCTAATGGCAAAAGCGATTCAGGAGGTAGGCTATGTCATCGAGCAAGTACTGGACCCCGGTTACTATTTTCCTGATTGTGGCTATCGCTATCAGCGGTACCGCCGCCTGGTCACGATACCGTAGCTACCAACCATTAGAGATTGCTCTCGCCAGCTCCCCCCAGCCACCAGAGGAAATCTACATCGGTGGCGAGATCAATAACCCCGGCTATTACCCTCTAAAGACTAAAGACACGATAGCTACCCTCATCCAGACAGCAGGCGGGATGACCAGTAATACCCATCCTGACCAGATTAAACTCTACCTCAGCGAGACTGAAAATGAAGCCCCCCAGAAGATTGACCTTAATCGAGCTGAGGTCTGGCTACTTACGACCCTACCTGGAATCGGTGATAAGCGGGCGAAGGCTATTATTGACTACCGTAATCGAAATGGGCCATTCCGCAACAAAAATGAGCTAAGCAGGGTAGCTGGCATCGGCCTCAAAACCTATGAGCCGATTAAACAGCTAATTACCGTAGCTGACTAGCCTCTATGTAGCGGGGGACAATGTTACTTATCTGGCTAAGTAGTTCCTGGATAGCCGGTATCTTTTCGGGGGCAAGATTTAATCCCTCGCCAACCCTTTTGCTTACCGGGCTTATCCCCCTCATCCCACTTTTCCATCATCGTCAGTATCAGAAAATTCTTATCACGGTTAGCTTATGCCTGCTAGCCTTCTTTGGGGGCGCCCTCCGCTTCCAGTCAAGCCAGCCTACTATCAACGAGAACCACATCTCCTTCTATAATGACCTGGGGACAGTGAGAATTAAGGGAATGGTTAATACCGACCCCCAACCCGGTGATAAAACCAGCCAGCTCCGCTTGGCTACTACCGAGATAAAACGGGGTAATCAATGGCACAAGATATCTGGTACCGTGTTACTACTGGCATCCCGCTACCCCACCCATAACTATGGCGAGATACTACTAGTCACCGGAAAACTAAAGACCCCCTCCTCATTTAGTGACTTTAACTATCGAGATTATCTAGCCCATCAGGGAATCTACGCTACTATGTCCTACCCTAAAATAGCAGTATTGGAGACCGGCAAAGGGTTTAGTCCCCAAGCCAGGCTCTATTCGTTAAGAAACCAACTGTCGGAGACACTAGCCAGGGTATTACCTAATCCACAGGCATCACTAGCGCAGGGGATTACCCTGGGGATTCGGGGTAACATCCCTCCGTCGGTCAAGGCTAATTTCTCCCACACCGGCACAGCTCACCTGCTGGCTATCTCTGGACTCCATCTCGGCATTCTAGCCGGGATTATGGTTAGCCTGGGAATATGGCTCTGGGGAAGGAGACACTACATCTACATCTGGGTAACTCTGGGGTTAATCTGGGTCTATGCCCTAATCACCGGGCTACGCCCCCCGGTGGTGCGGGGCGCTATTATGGCTAGCCTGTTCCTCACCGCTGACCTTGTAGGCAGACAACGCAGTGCGATGGTAGCTATTGCCTTTGCCGCAGCGATTATGGTAGCCAGCCGTCCTCAGATACTGTGGACAGCCTCCTTCCAGATGAGCTTTATGGCGATGGTTGGCTTAATCCTTATCGCCCCCCTATTTCAAGCAATGGGCAGCAAAGCCATTAAGCTAAGGCAAGACGAAGACCGGACATCAGCCCACTTCGCCCATTTTATCTCCGATAGTTTCAGTATCAGTCTGGGGGCGATTATCGGGGTGGGACCCCTGATTGCCTATTACTTCGGCATTATTTCATTTACCGGGCCTCCCGCCACCCTCCTTGCCCTACCCGCCCTGCCAGCTATTATCGTCACCAGCGCTCTAACCGGTGGTATCGGGCTTATCGCCCTGCCGGTTGCCCAGGCCATTGGCGGGATAGCCTGGCTATTTCTATCCTATCTGCTGGTAATAATTAATGCCTTCGCCGCTATCCCTTCATCCTTCATCAAGGTACCCCAGATCAATCCCTATTTAATCGGGGGTTACTACCTGCTACTAGGGCTGGGCATCTGGCTATATAACCGCCGCCGGAGAAGCCTGCACTCAGCAACTACCCTAAATCGGGGGGGCCAGTAATATGCTCCATCGGCTAGCTAAATTACCCCGAAAATGGCTTATCCCTCCCCTATTGATAGCGGCAATTCTGGTAGCCTTTTTAGCCATTACTATGCCTGATAACCAACTTCATGTCAGCGTGCTTGATGTCGGTCAGGGCGATGCTATCCTCATTCAACAAGGCAATCAGCAGATTCTGATTGACGGCGGCCCCAGCCCCCAGACGATAGGTCTAAGACTCGGCAACAAGATGCCCTTTTGGGACCGAACCATCGAACTGGTAGTCGCCACTCACCCCAGCGCCGACCACATTACCGGACTGGTCGCAGTGCTAAACCGATATAAGGTCAAACAGGTACTTTATCCGGATATGGAACCCCATTCAGCAATATATAGCGAGTGGCTCAGATTAATCAAGGAAAAGCAGATTAACTATACCCTCGCTCAGGCGGGACAGCAGATTAATCTCGCCGGTGGAGCAACTATTGAGGTGCTTAACCCCCAAAACCCGCCATTAATTGCTACCTATTCTGATGAAGACAATAATGCGGTGATATTGCGATTAAGTATGGGTAGGGTTAGCTTTCTGCTCACCGCCGATTTGATGTGGGAGGGGGAATTTGAGTTGATTGCCCACGGCGCTCGTCTGAATAGCACCGTGCTTAAGGTAGGACATCACGGGTCTAACACCTCAACTACTACTGAATTTTTGAATGCGGTAAACCCCCAGCTAGCCGTCATTTCGGTAGGGGCTAACAACAACTATGGTCACCCCACCCCCGAGGTTATGACACAGCTTAAATCAAGACTGAGCTTAGTCAATATCTACCGCACCGATAAGCAGGGCACTATAGAATTTATCACCAACGGGGAAAAACTATGGGTAAAGACCGATAGATAGATTATTGACACTAACCTAGTCAGAAGCTAATATACCCTTACCGGCAATAACTATAGGGTAGGGATAATGGCTAGATATGCCGAAGACCTAATTGTAGACAAAAAGGACCAGCTAGAGAAGATTGAGGGTATCTGCTTGCCTGATGAAATCATTCGGGCGGTCTTTGACCTGAAGGGTAGAGGTACCGGGTTTCTGGGGCTTACTGACAAGCGTATCATCTTCTACGACAAAGAGTTTATGAAAAAAAGAAAGGCTATCGTCAGTATTCCCTACCGCCAGATTGCCTCCGTCGCCAGTGAGGATAACAAGGGGTTCTTCATCAAGAGCGGCTTTCTGGTTAGTGACACCCTCATCATTGAGCCGATAGGGGTTGAGCCGAGAATCTTTGAGTTCCGAGGTGGGGACAAGGCTCATGCTGCCCATAGCATCATTATGCAATACCTGCTGGAATAGACCTCTGGCTCGTTTTGACTAATTAGGAAGCACGCAAGCCACCCCGGGTCCGCCGCCACAGATAAATATAGCGGTCTTTATCCGACATCATAAGCCATCTAAGATGAAACCAAATCCGCTTCACGAAACTAACTATCTCCTCTTTCACCAGGACATCTCCTTTCTCGTCTCTATTAGATTATAACGCTAAACACCGTAAAAAGTTTAGTGTCAAACGGCCGATTTGCCCTTAAATTTTACGCCACCTGCCCTGTTGGATTATACTTAAACTATGCAGGGCTACAGGTGAAGCAATGACTAATCTTGGTCAACTCAGAAAGAGGCTCGCGGGGTATCTTCCGCCGGAGAGGCTAGCCCTTGTCGAAAGTGCCTATAGCTTTGCCAAGCAGGCACATCAGGGGCAGGTGCGGGAGTCAGGTGAGCCTTATATAGAGCATCCCCTACGAGTCGCCTTAAGCCTGGCTGAGCTTCAGCTTGATGCCAACTCCATAGCCGCCGCTCTGCTTCACGATGTCCCCGAGAACTGCGAGATAACCATCGCTGAGATTGAAGCCCAATTTGGTGCTGAGGTAGCCCGGTTGGTCGACGGGGTTACTAAGCTAAGTAAAATTCCTCTATCCGAGGAAAGGGTTATCGCCACTAAAGCCCAGGTAGAAAACCTGAGAAAGATGCTGGTAGCAATGGCTGAGGACCTCCGCGTGGTGTTTATCAAGCTGGCTGACCGTCTACACAATATGCAGACCCTGGAAGCACTATCGCCAGAGAAACAGTACCGCATTGCTCGAGAGACCCTGGAGATATACGCCCCTTTGGCTCATCGACTGGGGATATGGGAATTCAAATGGCAACTAGAAGACCTCGCCTTCCGCTATCTGGAGTCAGCGAACTATTACCGGGTAGCCAAGCTCGTTGCCAGCCGACGAGTTCAGCGAGAAGCCCTGATTACCCAGCTAATCCAGCAGCTACAGGCAGAGTTTGACCGAGTCGGTATTAAGGCAGAGATATCGGGCCGACCCAAGCACATCTATAGCATTTACCAGAAGATGGAGAAATATGCTGCCCTAGGGAAGAATTTTGATGATATCCACGACCTGCTTGCCCTTCGGATATTGGTAAATACCACCAGTGATTGCTACAGTGCCGTAGGTGTCATTCACAGTCTATGGCACCCCCTGCCCGGTGAGTTTAACGACTACATCGCTAATCCCAAGCCTAATGGATATCAATCGTTACATACCACCATCATGTACGGGGCAACCCCGCTGGAGATACAGGTTCGCACCTATGAGATGCATCATATTACTGAATACGGGGTCGCCGCCCACTGGCGCTACAAGGAAGGAGAAAAGAAGAATATCCACTTTGAAGAAAAAATAGGCTGGCTCCGCCAGTTAATTGAGTGGCATCGCGAACTCAGTGGAGCCGAGGAATTTCTGGAATCAGTCAAGACCGATATCTTCATTGACCAGGTTTTTGTCTATACCCCCAAAGGCGAGATTAAGGACCTGCCCAAGGGTTCCAGCCCCCTTGATTTTGCCTATCAGGTTCATACTGAGATGGGACACCGTTGCCTCGGAGCTAAGGTCAACGGCAGGCTGGTACCGCTAAATTACAAGCTCCACAATGGTGATTTAGTGGAAATAATGGTAGCTAAAGGGGATAAGAAACCCAGTCTGGATTGGCTGAATTCCAATCTGGGTTACCTCAATACCTCTCACGCTCGACAGAAGGTCCGACAGTGGTTTAGACGCCAGGAACGAACTGAGAATATTAAACGCGGTCAAGAAATTCTGGATAAGGAGATGCGACGGCTGGGTATAAAGTCCAGTATGCGCGAGGAGTTAGCCAAACTGTTCAAGTACGACAATACTGACGACTTCCTCGCCGTTATTGGTTACGGTGGTATCTCTAACCACCAGATTGTCCTGAAACTAGCCGCTCAGCCAGAGTTCCCTAAGATAATAACTGGAGGTGTAGTCTCCAAGCCAGGGGCAACCAATATCAAGGTACTGGGGACCGGAGATATGCTCACTAGCCTGGCTAAGTGCTGCCATCCTGTACCCGGGGATAGCATCATTGGCTATGTTACCCGTAATCGGGGGATATCAATTCATCGCCAGGATTGCTATAATATAATCCATGAGGATGAAAAGGAAAGGCTCATCCCGGTAGAGTGGGGGGAGACCGATTCGCTGTACCCGGTGAATATCCAAATTGGAGCCTGGGATAGGGTAGGATTAATACGCGATATCTCTACCGTGGTTGCTGAAGAGAAGATTAACATCTCTAACGCCAATACCATTTGTCATGATGACCATACAGTTACCGAATATCTTATTGTAGAGATCAGGGATTTGGCTCAGCTCAGTCGGCTACTGGAAAGAATTGAGGGGATAAGGGGAGTAACCAGTGTTATCAGGGGAGGCGAAGGGGCAGGCATGAAAGCTAATCCTTCCGCCTGATTTAACCTAATAAAAAAACTAGGAGGTAAATATTGCCACACAGTAAATCAGCTCAAAAACAGGTACGGACCTCTAAAAAGCGGGTCCTACGCAATAAGTCAATACATAGCCTATGTAAGACCAACATCACCAGGGCTGAAAGACTCATCTTCTCCGGTGAACTCAAGCCAGGCCAGCTGGCAGTTACCCGAGCCATCAGCTCACTGGATAAAGCCGTCCAGAAGGGAGCCCTCCATCCTAATAACGCCGCCCGACGCAAATCACGACTGGTAAACAAGCTCAACCGAGCATTAGCATCAGCCGCTACCGAAGGCTCACCCAAGTCAGAAAATAACCCCGAATAAAAATCTCACCCCCGGTATTGACAAAACAATTGGTGAAGTGTAAGATTTATCGTAGAACTAATGTTCGTCTATCAGAAAAAGGTAGTGGACAAAGCCGTGAAAACGCTGTCACACAAACAGCAACAGATGGTTGATTTTATTCAGCGCTTTGGGATGGATAGGGGCTATCCCCCTACTATTCGAGATATTGTCAGCGGCTGCGGGATTAGCTCAACATCGGTAGTAGATTATAATCTGAAGATATTAGAGAGGAAAAGATATATTCGCCGTCACCGTGAGGTAGCCCGTGGTATTGAGCTAACTGCCCGGCTCCCATCCTCAAGGGACCAGTTACAGATACCTGTTATTGGCCAAATAGCCGCCGGAAAGCCGATACCGGTGCCTACCCCCGATGTCTGGAATATTACTGCTTCATCGGAGACGATAGAGATACCCTCAAAGCTGACCCAGGGACGACAGGGGATTTATGCCCTAAAGGTTAAGGGCTGGTCAATGATAGATGCCCTGGTTAATGATGGCGATATTGTACTAATGGAGTATATCAACGCAGTAGATAATGGAGAGGTCGCTGCTATCTGGCTAAAGGCAGAGAGGGAAGCTACCCTTAAAAAATTCTACGCTGAGAACGGGCACATACGACTTCAACCCGCTAACCACCGGATGAAACCCATATACGCTGAACCGAGCAATGTTGAGATTCAGGGAAGGGTCATTGCGGTTATCCGACAGCTAATATAACTTCAGGCTCAATTTGCTTTTTAGGATTAATCCATATAAACTACAATCTATAGCTAAGATATAGCTTGAGCCGTAACTACTACCAGTCTAATAGCTGAGAGAAAATGGCAATGTTATCTCAATTTCAGAGTGTCGGGAGTGACCTCTTTAATCAAGGGTTAGTCTGCTCGCAGAGCGGAAATTTAAGTATTAGATTAGGTGACCGTTTAGTTATTACCCGCCGTGGTAGTAAGCTTGGTTGTTTAGAGGAAAACGATTTAATTGAGACCGGGATAAACAAAAATGACCGCTTCACCCCGCTAGCTTCTACTGAATTGCCCGTCCACCGGGCTATCTATCAGGAAACCTCGGCACTGGCTATTGTTCACGCCCACCCTCCATATACTGTTGCCCTCTCCCTGATTGAAACTGAAATCGTGCCCAACTGCGGTGAGGACTCATCACTAACTGGGGGTATCCCCGTGCTCGGCTGGAATGTGGAGGTAAAACCGGGAGGACTAGCCGAGTTCATCGCCCCGGCACTACAAAAGCACCGCATTGTGGTCGTCCGAGGTCACGGCACCTTTGCTGTCGGCCAATTACTAGAGGAAGCTCACCGCCACACCACCATGCTTGAGGAAAGCTGTAAGGTCATTTGCCTGCTAAAATCACTGCAGGTAAATACGCCTAAGGAATAAACTATTTTTTATACACCGGTCGGCACCAGCTAAGGTATTTAGGATTTCCCCCCTGGATTATATCAAAATACATCTGTTGGAGTCGGCGGGTTATTTTACCAACCTCACCGTTACCTATCGAGCGTCGGTCTATCTCGGCCACCGGGGTTATATTAGCCGCTGTCCCGGTTAGAAAGCATTCTTCAGCCGTATAAAGCTCACTACGGC
>JAGGZY010000009.1 GCA_021161775.1 Dehalococcoidales bacterium | reverse complement strand
GGTAGTGCCGGTACACAAGGGTGAATCTGTGGGCAGAGGACTCCTGAGAAAAATAATACAGGACGCCGACTTAGGGAGAGAGGAATTTCTGAAGTTACTTTGATAAATAGGACTGCAACAAAGCTGTCCTAGACTTTGAAGTGATGGGCAGTCCAAGAGGGGCGCACCCCTCTTTTCTTTTTAAAATCCCTCTCAATCTCCCTTTGGTAAAGGGGGAGTAAGGGGGATTTGGGATTGCTGCGTAACCGCCAGCTTGCTTGACAGTATGTAGGTAGCTTAGCTTATAATAAACTGGCTTGGGCAGGGTTGGAGGTAGTTACGATGCAGATAAATGTGTCTGGGCTGCTTGAGTCATCTATAGGAGCGACACGAGACTATAGACTATCTGGGGTGATTAATATCGCCGGCAGTGATAGAGTAGTTGAAGGAGAAGTTTTACTGGTGCGTACCAATCGGGGTATTCTAGTCAGGGCAAAACTAAATACTGAGGTTGAACTTGGCTGTAGCCGTTGCTTGAAGCTATTTGGTTATCCCCTGCGGCTGAATATTGAAGAGGAATATCTTCCGGTAGCCGATGATGCCGAAGGTTTTACAATTGATGAGCGCCATATTCTTGATTTAACCGAGGCGGTGCGTCAGTATGCCCTGCTGGCAATCCCTATGAAGCCGCTGTGTCGTGAGGATTGTAGAGGGTTGTGTCCTATCTGTGGTCATGACCTTAATCAGGGGCCCTGTGGCTGTTCGTCCTGAGTAACCGACCAGGACGGACTGGATTCAATAGATGGCTATTGATTGGTGATTAAATTAGAAAGGAACGAGACGGGTTATGGGAGCGTTACCGAAACGAAAATATGCTAAGGCACGTCAGGGCAGGCGGCGTGGTCACCTTAAGGTAGCCAGTCTGCCTCATATTGAGCTTTGTTCTCAGTGTCATAGTCCTAAACTACCGCATCGGGTTTGTCCTACCTGCGGTACCTATGCTGGTAGAGAGGTTATTGAGATTAAAACTCCAAGGAAGAAAGCTAGTTGAGGAGGGATTTTTCTATGCTTAAGACGAATATTTGCGACCTTTTGGGTATTAAGTATCCTATTATTCAGGGAGGAATGGCTCATGTAGCTACCGCTGAGCTAGCGGCGGCTGTCTCTAATGCCGGTGGCTTGGGCATTATTGGTGGTGGTGCTCCTGAACCGGAGTGGGTGAGGGAGCAGATACGCTTGGCACGAAAGCTGACCGATAAACCGTTTGGGGCAAATGTTGTCTTGATAGCTCCCAAATCTGGGGAGATTATCGAGGTAATCCTGGAGGAGAAAGTGGCGGTGGTGACCACTGGTGCCGGTAATCCCGGTCCTTATATTCCTAGATTTAAGGAAGCGGGGATAAAGGTAGTGCCGGTGGTAGCTAGTGTTGCCCTAACCAGGCGTCTGGCGCGAGCCGGGGTTGATGGCTTCGTGGCGGAGGGGATGGAGTCGGGGGGGGAGACGGGGCAGATTGCTACTATGCCGCTGATACCCCAGATAGTGGATAGTACTACGCTACCGGTAGTAGCGGCGGGGGGGTTTGCTGATGGGCGAGGTCTGGTGGCGGCGCTGGCACTGGGAGCTCAGGGTATTCAGATGGGGACCCGTTTTGTCTGTAGTGAGGAATGTATCGCTCACCCTGATTACAAACAGGCGATTTTGGATGCCCGCGATCGCTCCACAGTGCTTTCCGGACAGAGTACTGGCTACCCTCTGCGCTGTATAGAGAATAAATTTACTCGAGAGTATATGGACAAAGAGGCTTCCGGTATGCCTATAGAAGAGCTTTTTCAACTTGGGGTTGGCAAGATGCGTTTGGGATTGATTGAGGGTGATACTGAGAATGGCACCCTGCTCGCCGGGCAGATTTCGGGGATGATAAAAGAGATTAAATCGGTTAAGGTTATTATCGACGAGATAATGGCTGAAGCCCAGGAGATAATTGCCCGACTTAAAAATTCTGCCGGGGTCTAGCGGATGAAGGTAGCCTATGTTTTCCCCGGTCAGGGTTCGCAACAGGTAGGTATGGGGTATGACCTGTACCAGAATTCTGCAGCGGCTAAGGAGGTATTTGAGCAGGCAGATAAGGCGTTGGGGTTTCCCCTTTCCCGGATATGCTTTGAGGGGCCTGAGGATGAATTGCGTCAGACGAACAATGCCCAACCGGCAATACTGACCGTTAGCTATGCCGCTTTCAGGGCAATTCAGGAGATGGATAATCATTTCCCCTCGCCGTCCTGGGTTAGCGGCCACAGTCTAGGTGAGTATACTGCCCTGGCGGTAGCTGGGGTGGTTGATTTTACCACCGTTCTCCGTCTGGCTCAGCAGAGGGGACGGTTAATGTATGAAGCTGGTCTAGAGAAGCCCGGGGGTATGGTGGCAGTGCTGGGGTTTGATGAAGCCTTACTGGCTGAGGTCTGTCAGCAGACAGGTACCTGGATGGCGAATATTAACTGCCCTGGTCAATTGGTAATCAGCGGTGCCAAGGAGGACTTGACTAAAGCTGTGGCGCTGGCTAAAGCCAAGGGAGCCAGGCGGCTAATACCACTAGCGGTAAGTGGCGCTTTTCACACCCCACTGATGCAGCCGGCGGTTCAGGGTATGACCGAGATTCTGGATACTAGCATCTTTAATGACCCCGTCATTCCTATTGTGGCTAATACCACGGCTCAGCCGATGACTACGGCGGGGGAGGTAAAGGCGGAACTCTTGAGGCAGCTATGTCAGGGAATTAGGTGGCAACGCTCTATTGAGTATATGGTGGGTGAGGGGGTGACTACCTTTATTGAGGTAGGTCCGGGGCAGGTGCTTAGTGGTCTTATCCGGCGTATAAATAGTGGGGTTAAGGCGATAAGCATCGGTGATACCCCGGCGATTAGGAACTTTAGTGGCTAATTAATATCGCCGCTAACCGGCAGTTTTCGGTTTGGTTGAAGTTATGGCAGGGGAACGACACCGAGCCAGGATAGTGGCTCTCCAGGCACTTTATGAGGTAGATTCGGTAGGCCATGAGGCAGAACAGGTAGTAGGTCGTCTTCTGGCTAAGAGGAGACTATCCGAGGAAAATAGTGCCTTCGTTCGCCAACTGGTTAGTGGTGTTATTCATAATAAGGGGGAGCTTGACCAGAAAATCAGTCGCTTTGCCCCAGCTTGGCCAGTAGACCAGATACCCGTCGTCGATAGGAATATCCTGAGGCTGGCGATATTTGAGATTCTGTTTGATAAGCAGACGCCGGTTAAGGTCGCCATTAACGAGGCGGTTGAGCTGGCGAAGAGGTTTGGTAGCGATAGTTCACCACGGTTCGTTAACGGGGTATTGGGGGCGGTTAGTACCTTGGTCAGTGAATAAAGGTGCCGAGAGTAGAGTTAGACGGTGGCAGACATTTGGGGACGGTTAAAAGGGATAATCGTGGAGCGATTGGGGGTAGACGAGGGGGAGGTAGTAGCTTCAGCTCATCTGATTGACGATTTGGGGGCGGATTCTATCGAGTTGGTGGAGCTGGCAATGGCGGTGGAAGAAGAGTTCAGCACCCCCGACCATCGGGTTGAGATACCGGATGATGATTTGGCTGAGCTGGTAACCGTACAGGATGTGGTGGGTTATCTTGGTGATTTAGGGGTTGGGGATAATTGATGAAGGAGATTGAGCAAGCCCGGGCAGTACTTTTTGACTGGTTTGGGACATTGGCTCACCCTGAGCCTGACCGTTCTGAGATACATTGTCAGGTAGCCCATGAACTAGGTGTTGAACTACCTCGAGAAAGGGTGATGAGGGGTATCTATGCGGCTGAGGATAAGGTGCCGGAGGGTATCCCGCCGCGGTGGAGGGAGGGAAAGGATGCGGCTCCTTTTATCCACTATCAGGAGGTGTTATTAGACGAGGTTGGGATGAAGCTACCCCGAGAGGTAATGCTGGAGATAGTCAAGGGAGTAAGCCAGCGGGCAAGGAATATAACCTGGGCTTTTTATGATGATGTGTTACCAGTGATGAAGGCGTTAAAGCAGCGGGGCTTAGTTTTAGGCTTGATTTCTAATCTCCGCACTGGTAAGGCTGGGGTTGGTTTGGATAACTACCTGGATTTTGTGGTTACCTCTGGGGAGGTTGGGAAGGACAAGCCAGCGCCGTCTATCTTCCTGGCGGCACTAGAGCGTGCTCGAACAAGGGCTTCAGAGACGGCCTATGTTGGTGACCAGTATCAAATCGATGTCCTTGGCGCCAGGGGGGTAGGCATTAGTCCAATACTTATTGACCGTTTTGACGTAGTCCCTGAGGTCAGCGATTGTCTTCGGATTCGCCGTCTTACTGAGCTGATTCAATTTCACTAATGCTAACTGAGAGGTCAATTATTATGGGGTAGGTTTTCAGTAACCTTTAGTTTTTGCGGCTGGCTATCGGGATGGTTTCTTATTACCCATAATAGAAATCTCAATATCTTTACCACAATGGGGGCAGGTTAGGTTAATAGTGACCGGTTGGCTCATTACTCGTTCAACAACGGCTGAAATAGTGGAGTCAATGCTATCTAAGCGCTGGTCCATCATCTTGAGCTGCCGTTTAATATTTTCTATATCCAGTGTCGGCTCCTGAGCTGGCGGTTTAGCTTTGTTCTCCCGTGCCAAGACTGTACCCTCCAGATAATTATAGGCTAATTATAGGTAACTGGTAGTGTGGTGTCAAAGTGTTTCCTAGGATGCGGGATTGTTTCGGTGGTGATATAATACCGAACAGTCGGGTTAAGCTGGTTAAGAGGCTAATGTGGTGGAGGTTGTTATTGCGGTTATTTAGCTACTCCAGGGAGCAGAGTAACCCAGAAAGGATTTGATGGAGGGAATAATGTCTTCAGTTAAATTACCGCAGTTAGCCTGGTATGGGGCTCGGGAGCTTGAGCTTAGCTTCCCTGATAGCTGGCGGGTGAGGTTGTATAACTTTGCTGGTTATAGCCGCCCGGCGATGAAGCCTGAGGCAATCAGGGCGGCGATAGCTAACCCTATTGGCTCGCCACCGATTCGGGAGCTTGCCCGAGGTAAGCGAGAGGTGGTTATTATATTTGATGATATGACTCGGGTTACCCGAACCTATGATATGCTCCCCTTTATTCTAGAGGAGCTGGCTGAAGCCGGCATTGCGGAGAGTAATATCCAGTTTATTTGTGCCACTGGGGCTCATATGGCCTGGGACAGAATATCCTTTGAGAAGAAGCTGGGTCGGGAGGTCCTGTCCCAATTTCCAGTCTATAACCATAATCCGTTTAATAATTGCACCTACGCGGGGACGACTAGCTACGGGACCAAGCTCTATATCAATGCTGAGGTGATGAAGTGCGATTTTAGGATTGGGATTGGCTCAGTGGTAGCTCATCCCAATACCGGGTTCGGGGGTGGGAGTAAGATGATTCTGCCCGGTATCGCCTCAATGGAGTCTATTGAGCATTTCCATCGTCAGGAAGCTGAGTTTAAGGAGAGATACCCCGATAAGCCGATTTCGGGAATGGGGGTGTTTGATGATAATCCGCTACGGCTGAATAATGAGGAAGCGATGGTAATGGTGGGGCTGGATATCAAGGTAGACTGTCTGGTGAATGTGTGGGGGGAGACGGTAGCTGTTTTTGCCGGGGCGCCTGAGCCTACCTATGCGGCGGCGGTTACCGAGGCGAAGACCCATTATCTCACCCCTAAGGTAGGCGGCGAGGAGATTATCATTGCTAACACCTTCGCCAAGGCTAACGAGTCGATTCTGGTGGGACTACGCACTGCCTTTGGTGTCTTAAGACCTGAGGGAGGGGATGTTGTTCTTATCGCTAATGCCCCTGACGGACAGGTTACTCACTACCTGATGGGTAGTTTTGGCCGGACGACGACGGGGAATATCAGGGTGCAGGCAGAGATTCCGCAGCGGGTTAATCATTTAATCGTTTATACGGAGTATCCTGATGTTGCTGGCCGAGCCTATATTAAGGAATCGGATAAGGCGTTGTTTGTGGATAATTGGGATGATGCCTTAAAGGTTCTGCAGTCATCTCATGGGGTGGGGACGGAGGTGGCGGTGTTACCCAGTGCTGAGATTCAATACTGCGCCGATTAGATTGGAGATATAACCAAATATAGGAGGGCTAAGATGTCATCGTCAGCAAACACCTTTAGAATACCGTATGGGGATAGTCTCCTTCAGGCGAAGTTGCCCCAGCGGACCCGGGTGCTTCGGAATACTAATAAGCCGCTACCAGCGCTCGCTGACCCTGCCCAGGCAGTTCGTGATGCCCTGGACTCACCAATAGCCCATGACCCATTAGCTAAGCTGGTAAGTCCTCGGTCCCGGGTTACCATTGCCTTTGATGACCCTATTGGCTATGTTCCCGAGGAGAAAAAGCCCTGTTTTCGGGAGGTAGCAATTAGGGTAGTTTTAGAGGAGCTGGATAAGCTGGGGGTGGATTCGACTAAGATTCGGTTGGTTTGTGCGGTGGGTCTGCACCGCAAGTGGACTACCCGTGAGCTAGCTAGCTTTATCGGGGAGGGGCTTGCCTATAAGTCTAGTGTCAGCCGACTGTTTAATCATGATGCCGAGGATAAGGCGAATCTGGTGTTTCTGGGGGAGACCAAGCGGAACCAGGAGGTAGAGGTAAATCGTTTGGTGGTTGATTCTGACCTGCTCATCTATATTAGCCAGCCATGGTCTCCGTTTAATGGTGGCTGGAAATCAGCAGTGGTTGGCTTGAGCAGCTGGCGGAGTATCCGCCACCATCATCGTCCCTTTGCTAAGGCATCGGGTAAATCGTCAATGGATGTCAAGCGCTCCGCCTTCCCTAAGTTGCTTAACGAAATGGGGAAGGTTATCGAGGATGAGTTGGCGAAGAGGGGGCGCCGGGTCCTCCTTATTGAAGGAACGATGAATAATGCTATTCCTCAGGAGCTGGTTCAGGTGGTGGCTGGTCATCCCCTGGAGACTCACCTTAAGGGCTTAGATATACTTCAGCAACAGCAGGTAGTAGGGGTAAAAGGGCAATCGGATATAGTAATCTACGGATTGGGCAACAATCGAGACCCTTACTCCAAAATGTCCCTGGCTAACCCTATTCATGTCAGGAATGTGGCGATGTCCTATAGCTACGGACTCTTCCAGAATGTTCCTCTGGTAAAACCGGGCGGGATTATTATCGGGTGTCATCCCTGCCGCAACCAGTTTAATATTGTTCATAACCCTTCATATAAGGAGATGTTTGATAACCTTCTCCCCCACACCAAGGACCCGGTTGAGCTCTGGGAGCTTTATGCCGAGGAATATGCTCATCGCCCGGAGTATATCCATCGGTATCGCTATGGCTATGCTTTTCATGGAGTACATCCCTTCATCCTCTACGGGCAGGGTCTCTATGGGCTTAACCATGTAGGTAAGGTCTTTTTGGCTGGAGCCACTGACTTTGATGCCGCCAGGAGGGTGGGTTTCGAGCCGTTTACCACTGTAGAAGAGGCGGTAGCCGAAGCCGAGAAGCTGATGGGCAGGGATTGCAGTATCAGCTACCTGGATATGCCAGAAAGCTTCATTACTGATGTTGAGGTGTAATATGAGCCTCCCGTTATTCAATGAATTTTTAGCCAGTAATGACAGGCTTCGAGTGTATTGCGGGGATAGGTTAATTTTCATGTCCGATAGAGATGATCTGTCAGGGCTGGTAGAGTATATTGAGAGGTTCTCCCTGGGAGAGGTGGGGATTGTTGTTTTAGACCGGGTGGTGGGTAATGCCGCAGCGTTACTGCTGAAGCAGATGTCCTGTAGTGAGGTCTATAGCCCGCTGGCTAGCCAACTGGCAGTGGAGACACTACGTCGCTTTGGTATTGATTATCATTTCACTGAGGTGGTGCCCTATATCTATAGCCGCACGGGGCAGGGTATGTGTCCTCTGGAGAGACTATCGCTGGATAAGAGTCCTCAGGGGTTCTATGAGCTGTGCTGCTCCCTGGATTTAGCTAACGGCGGATAGCTTCATCATTACCTCGCGAATGGTTTCAGCATCGGTAGATGCCCCGGCGGTTACCCCAATATGGTCTTTGCCGGCTAGCCAGTGGGATTCAATCTGGCTGGCGGTTTCAATCAGGTGGGTCTTGGTGATATGGGAGCATAACTGGAGGAGACGAGCCGTGTTGGCACTGTGGTGACTACCGATGACCAGCATTAGGTTGCTTCTGGTGGCTAGCTTCACTGTAGCTGCCTGACGCTTTTTGATATGGCGGCAAATGGTATCAACAGTGCGTAATTTAGTCTCTCGGCTCAAGCTAGCCTCAGTTATCTGGCGGACAAACTCAGTAAACCGGTCGGGTATCTGGGTGGTCTGGGCGAGAATACCTAATTGGGGGGGTGGTGGCTCAAGGTGGCTTATCGCATTCTTGTTTAGAGTAGCTATCCCCTTACCGTTAGCCCAGCCCAGAATCCCCTTGACCTCAGGGTGATTGGCATCACCATAGATAATAATAAAGAAGCCGGCTCGGGCTAGTCGGCGAGCGGCAAGCTGGGCTTGGTGAACAATGGGGCAGGTGGTGTCAATGATGTCGATATGCCGTTGCTGAATCTCCGCTTGCTGCTCGGGGCTTACTCCATGGGCGCTGATGACCACGGCGCCGCCGGTGATATCATCAGGGCAGTTTACTACTCTGACCCCGAGGCGAGCCAATTTTTGTAGCACCGGTTGGTTATGTACCAGGGGCCCTAGAGTCTCTATCCCGCCACGCTGGCGAGCAACATCCTTCGCCATAGCAATGGCTCGTCTTACCCCAGGGCAGAACCCTATTTCCTCTGACATTTCAATCTCTGGTGTCACTGGGATTTCCTCGCTTAGCGTAATGCCCCTGATACTGGGGGGGTAGGAGGGCGGCGATATGTTCCATAATATAGTCAGTTAGCTCAGCCAGCCTGGCTTTGGTTAGTTCACCATCAGTAACCGGCAGGTAGAAGGGGCGACCAATATTAAGGGTTACCCGAAAGCGATGGATAAGCACAAAGAATGGGTCTTTCTTGGCGATTTCCATACCGATAATGCCTACCGGGAGGATGGGGACATTATTACGGGCGGCGAGTAAAGCGGCGCCAGGGAGAGCTGGTTGTAGTTGGGCGTTCTTACTCCTCCTTCCTTCGGGGAACATCACCAAAGCCAGACCGCTATTCAGGATTTGGTCTGCCTGACGCAGTGCCTTACGGTCCATCCCACTGCGGCGTACCGGAAAGACGTCCCACGACTCCACGAGGAATCTTAGCGGCTGGTAACGAAATAGCGACTCCTTGGCCATAAAGAACAGCCGGCGGTTGAGGCTAACCTTGATTAGATATTGGTCAGCATGACCGAGGTGATTGGCTACTACCAGCAGCGGCCCCTGCTGAGGGACATTCTCCTCTCCCTTAACCTGCCAGCGGGTCAGGATAGACATTAATACCCGAGTTAACCAGAACAAGAACGACCGCGTTATGCGATGAAGCCTGTCCTGATGTAGGTGGAATGTCATTCTTACTCCCCTGAAAACACTTAAATTATAACCTACCCTAGAAAGCAGAGACAAATCTAGGGAAGGCTTATTGCTCTGATTCTTGAAGGGCAGACGAGTAGGCATTAAAGGTTTTGGGGTCAAACAGCACCAGGACTACCTCTCGCAAAGGGGTAGTCTGGCGAAGAAAAGCGGTTATGGTGCTGATGGCGATTCGTGCTGCCTCTCTAACCGGATAACTATAAATCCCGGTACTGATTGAAGGGAAGGAGATGCTGTCTACTTGGTTTGCTGCCGCTAGCTTGAGGCTTTGCTCGTAGGCGCTGGCAAGTAGCCTGGCTTCTCCCTTATTGCCGCCGTGCCAGATGGGTCCAACAGTATGAATGACATATCTTGCCTTAAGATTACCCCCGGTGGTAATTACTGCTTCACCGGTAGGTAATCTGCCCTGTCGGGATATAATCTGCTTACATTCCTCAAGGATGGCTGGGCCCCCGGCACGGTGGATAGCACCATCTACTCCTCCACCCCCCATCAAACCGGGATTAGCCGCGTTAACCAGGGCAGTGGTGGTCTGGTGGGTAATGTCCCCCTGAATGATACTGAGCCTTGCCTGATTAATGGTGATGGTTATCCTCTGACTTACCATATTCTAGCCTCCGCCTGGATTCTAACATTCTGGTTTCTCGGACGCAATATTTTAATCGGAAAAAGGCTTGACAAACACTATATATTGAGGTATCATAATTACATCACACTATATATGGTATAGGTTAGCTGATGAATTGTCCTTATTGTGGTTATTCTGATTCCAGGGTTATTGACTCCCGTGATGTTAGTGATGGCATTCGGCGGCGGCGTCAGTGTCTGGGTTGTGGGGCGAGGTTTACTACCTATGAGCGCCTGCAGCCGGTGAGCATCTTCGTAAGTAAAAAGGACCAGCGGCGCGAGGAGTTCAGTCGGGATAAGCTGCTCCGGGGGGTTCGTAAAGCCTGTGAAAAGCGTCCTCTACCTACCGGGGTGGTGGAGAAGCTGGTGGATGATATTGAAGCTGAGGTCTATCGCCTGGGCAGGTCAGAGATAGCTAGTACGATTATCGGGGATATGGTGATGGAGAAGCTAAAGAAGCTGGATTACATTGCCTATATCCGCTTTGCCAGTATCTATCGGGAGTTCCGGGATATTACAGCATTGAAGCAGGAGGTAGATACCCTGCTCGGTAATGAGACGGGAGCGTCCCATATTGGAGGCAGTAAATAATGGTTAATGAATCGGATAAAAGAGACTCCCTTGACCGCACCCGTATTGCTCAGGCTATCTTTGCTGAAGCAGAGGCGATGGGTATTGCCGATAGACAACTGGTGGAACGGCTTATCAGTCAGGCAATTGAGCGTTTGGAGAAGCCACCGACACTGCCGGGGATGGAGGGTTTGGTGCCTCGGTTTCGTTATAAGCCGAAGCAGCTGCCTACCGTAGCTGAGGTTCAGGCGATAGTTAAGGAAATTCTGGAGAGTAAGGAATTAGCCTACCAAAATAGGGAATCGAATCACAAGGAGGAGGTAAAACCTAAGATGGAAACAGCGATAGTGAAGCCAAAGCTCCATACCAATATTGGGGTTAAGCTGACCGAGAATGCTCTTCGGGTTCTGGAAAGAAGGTATCTAGAGAAGGATGCCAAGGGGCGGGTTACGGAGACTCCTGATGGGATGTTCCGCCGAGTGGCGAAGGCGGTAGCCGCAGCTGAGATTAGTTATGACCCGAAGGCGGATATTGCTGCCTGGGAAGAGGTGTTCTATCGAGTGATGGCTAATCTTGAGTTCCTGCCTAATTCCCCTACCCTGATGAATGCGGGGCGGGAGCTAGGGCAGTTGTCGGCTTGCTTTGTGTTGCCTGTTGGGGACTCCATGGAGGATATATTTGATGCCGTAAAGTACACTGCCCTGATTCACAAGAGTGGCGGTGGCACCGGCTTTTCCTTCTCCAGGCTGCGGCCGGAGAGTGATCGGGTAGGGTCTACTGGGGGGGTAGCTAGTGGTCCGGTGTCGTTTATCCGTGCCTTTGATGTGGCTACTGATGTTATCAAGCAGGGGGGGATGCGCCGTGGGGCTAATATGGGTATCCTCAATGTCAGCCACCCCGATATTATGAAGTTTATCACTGCTAAGGAGGACCTGGTTTCACTGACCAATTTTAATATCTCGGTAGCGATAACCGCTGAGTTCATGGAGGCGGTGAAGACCGCTAGTGACTATAATCTGATAAATCCGCACACTAACGAGATTGCGGGTAAGCTCAACGCCCGAGAGGTATTTGATAAAATGGTGGCGCTAGCTTGGAAGACCGGCGACCCTGGTATCGTCTTTATTGACCGTATAAATCAGGATAATCCCACTCCCAAGCTGGGTAGTATTGAAAGCACCAATCCCTGTGGGGAACAGCCCCTGCTCCCCTATGAATCGTGTAATCTGGGCTCAATCAACCTGTCTCGGATGGTGCGTACCAAGGAAGGGGTTGCCGAGGTTGATTACCCCAAGCTAGCCGAGACAATAAAGATAGCTGTCAGGTTTCTGGATGATGTTATTGAAGTCAACCGGTTCCCTCTGCCTCAGATAAAGGAGATGACCGAGCAGACTCGTAAGATTGGGCTGGGGGTAATGGGCTTTGCCGATATGTTAATTATGCTGGGTATCCCTTACGACTCCGAGGAGGCGCTGGGGGTAGCTGCTTCAGTTATGGAGTTTATTACTGAGAAATCACTGAAGGCTTCGCAGGAGCTAGCTGAGGAGCGGGGTGCCTTCCCTGCCTTCGAGGGTAGCCTCTATGATATCCCCGGTGAACCCAAGGTAAGGAATGCCTCCTGTACCACTATCGCCCCCACCGGCACTTTAAGTATCATCGCCGGCTGTTCCAGCGGTATTGAGCCGCTGTTTGCCTTAAGCTATGTGCGGAATATTATGGACGGGGACCAGCTGGTTGAGGTGAACCCCTATTTTGAGGCAGCGGCAAAACGAGGTGGTTTCTATTCTGAGGAGCTGATGCGGCGGCTGGCTGAAGGGGATAGTCTCGGCGATATTGAGGAGGCTCCGGAGTCGGCGAAACGCCTGTTTGTTACTGCTCATAGGATAACGCCAGAGTGGCATATTAGGATGCAGGCTGCCTTTCAACAGCACACCCATAATGCCGTTTCCAAGACGGTTAATTTCCCCAATTCGGCGACCAAAGAGGATGTTGCTAAGGTGTATACGCTGGCTTATGAGGAAGGGCTGAAGGGGGTAACTATCTATCGGGATGGCTGCCGCAGTGGGCAGGTGTTGACCACTGGCAAGACGGAGAAGGTAAGTAAAGAGACGCTCAGCCCTAGAAAGAGAGCCAAGGTAACCTCGGGGATAACTGAGAAGGTAACTACCGGCTGTGGCAATCTTTATGTAACCCTGAACTCCGATGAGGAGGGGATATGTGAGGTTTTCTCCAGCCTGGGTAAGTCGGGGGGCTGTGCCCAAGCACAGCTTGAGGCAATCTGTCGGCTTATTTCGCTGGCGCTAAGGTCAAGGGTAGATGTTGCCTCGATAGTCCGACAGCTGCGGGGTATCCGCTGTCCGTCAATCGCTTGGGAGAACGGTAAGGCGGTGCTGTCTTGTGCCGATGCTATTGCTGGCGTGCTAGAGAAACATATCAGTCCGGGGCGGATTGATAGTGGTAAGGGCGAAGAAAGTTCAAAGCCTGAAGTGACTCATAAGAGTGTGACTAGTGGCTATAAGGCAGGGGCGAATATTACCGGGCAGTGCCCTGACTGCGGTAACCTGCTGGTTTATCAGGAAGGCTGCTTTATCTGCCCCAGTTGCGGCTATACCAAATGCTGAACAAAAGGAATAAGGAGGATATTATGGCTGAACCGCCGGCAAAAAAAGAGGTAAAGATTACCTTTCCCGAGAGCCTGAGGAGTGGGGTATACTCGAATAATATGGTAATTGCTCATACCAAGGAGGAATTTATCCTTGATTTTATGATGGTTACCCCTCCCATTGGGGTGGTAACGGCACGGGTGATTACCAGCCCGGGGCATATGAAGCGGATGCTTTCGGCGCTTAAGATAAATCTGGAGAAATACGAGGCTAAATACGGTAAGCTGGCGGAGGCTACCGAGCCCCCCAGTCCTCAGATAGGCTTTCACCCCTAGCGAAATAGGAGAAGATAGGCAGGTATGGATAGCTTCTTTGACATTGGCGTAGAGCCATATTATGAGAATAGAGGGTCTCCTGTAAGGCTCTTTCAAGGGGATTGCCTGGAGATCCTGCCGCGATTTATGCCAAACTCTATTGATATGATCTTTGCTGACCCGCCTTATTTCTTATCTAATGGAGGTATAACCTGCCACGCTGGAAGGATGGTTTCAGTAAATAAAGGAGACTGGGATGTTTCCCGTGGAGTGGAAGAAAACCATAAATTCAATCTGGCTTGGTTAAGCGAATGTCAGCGGGTGCTGACCGAGAATGGTGTTATATGGGTATCAGGTACGGCTCATGTAATATTTTCGGTTGGCTTTGCAATGCAGCAACTGGGATTTAAACTTTTAAACGATGTCATTTGGTTTAAGCCTAATGCTTCGCCTAACCTCAGTTGTAGATATTTTACTCATTCTACCGAGACGGTAATTTGGGCTGCCAAAAATAAAAAGAGTAAGCACATCTTTAATTACGACTTGATGAAGCAGATGAACGGTGGCAAGCAGATGCGTAATCTTTGGGAAATCCCACCCCCGCAACCAAGTGAGAAGACTCATGGTAAGCACCCTACCCAAAAACCTAGCAAGTTATTGGAGAGAATCTTACTAGCTTCAACCAATGAAGGAGATGTTGTTCTCGATCCTTTTAATGGCAGTGGCACTACCGGGGTAGTTGCTTTAAAGCTAGGTAGAAAATATATTGGAATCGAATTATCTCAAGAATATCTCAACCTTACTGTAAAACGACTGCAGGATGAGTTTAGAACTCCCAGATTACAGTTAAACGCTGTTAAAGTTTCTCATTAAGATAGTTTCTGCCTTGAGGATCTTTGAAACATACTGGTGGAGGGTAATTCCTGACCGCAGCGGTGATAATTTTATCGATCTCATTTTTTCCTGACGCTATCCAGCGAATGAAACTCATCAAAAAACCACGGGGAGGCTCGTACTTGCTTTTCTTATTTCCCTCTGGGCCGAAATTGAAATCCTGTTCGATCATTAACAGTTGTGTATAGACTAGGTTTACAATGGCTTCGTCTAATTGCATTGGGAAAGTAAGCGTATTTACATCTGGAGCTAGTTTTTCTGGGTTATCTCCCCTATACACGCTTTCAGCAGCTTCAAAAAGCTTTTGTGCTTGCTGCGGCTCACTCACTTTTTTCAGGTAATAGTCAAATAACAGGCGGACATGGGTCGGGTAGAATTCTGTTTTGTTAGGTATGATGAGTCCTACGGCGAAATCATGCGGAGAGAATTTTCCTGTTTGGGTAACTGTTATTTGTACTCCGTTTGGGCTCGTATATATTACTCTCCGTTCGCTAGGTTTCAAGCTTCTTAGCATTGAATTAGCCTTAACTATATCCATGTTGTTAACCCCCTTTGGTTTGTTGTAATACACTATAGCTGATCCCTATTCGCAATTTCATCCCTATAGGCGATATAATGGGTAAGTCTAAGTTAGTTATAGGAAGGGGGTGATAGTGTGGGAGGTGCGTCGGAGAGGGTGATGATATTTATTGATGGTAGTAACCTGTATCACTCACTGAAGGGCTTTTTCCATCGTACTGATATCGATATTGGCAGGCTTTGTAAAAAGCTCCTGGATAAGCGCCGAATAGTCAGAATCTATTACTACAATGCCCAGGTAGGCCATAAGGAGGAACCCGAGCGGTATCGTAGTCAGCGAGCCTTTTTTGCCGGGGTAAGTGCGATTCCTTACTCTGAGCTGCGTCTGGGGCGCTTGGTGTACAACAATTGGCCTAACAGTCCCCCTTACGAGAAGGGGGTGGATGTTCAACTGGCTACTGATATGATAACTCACAGCTTTCGGGATAATTATGATGTAGCGGTGCTGGTAGCTGGCGATAGTGATTTTGTGGGTGCCCTCCAGGCGGTAAAGGATAACGGGAAGAATGTGGAGATTGCTCTGTTCGGTAAGGAAACTACTTCCCGGAGTCTAAGGGTGGTGGCGGATAAGGTAATAACCATAGATGGCCGCTTCCTCAGAGGCTGCTGGAAATAAAAATTAGTAACTGGCCTTATGGGTTGGGATGAAATCAGACAGGCAAGGCGGCGGCTCTCCCAAGAGCAGGGTACTATTATTAAGGATTGGGGGGGGAGAGTACCGGTTGCTCTTATCTACCCGAATAGCTACTATGTAGGGATGTCCAACCTGGCTATTCAGGCTATCTATGGCTTGTTAAATAGCCGTCGTGAGGTGGTTGCGGAGCGAGTCTTCTGGGAAAGGGGAAGCCAGGCTCAGCAGCGGACCCCGTTGAGCCTGGAATCACAGCGGCCGCTTTCAGATTTTGCCGCTCTGGTTTTCTCTATCAGCTACGAGGTGGATTACTTCAATGTAGTTCAGATTATTAATGCTAGCGGTATTCCTTTATATACTGCTGACCGTGATGAGCGTTATCCTCTGGTTATCGCCGGCGGCCCCTGCATTATGGCAAATCCAATGCCGCTGGCGCCATTCTTTGATTGCCTGTGTATTGGTGAGGCTGAGCCAATACTGCCGGGTATGCTTGCAGTCTTGACTGAAGGAATTGGGGGTCGGCGCCACGAGTTACTAAAGGGACTGGCGGCTTTGCCCGGTGTTTATGTGCCTCAGGATTACTCAGGTACCCCAGTAGCTCGCCAGTGGGCGGTGAATCTGGATGATTTCCCGACTACATCAACTGTTCTGACCATGGATACCGAGTTGGGTGACCTGTACCTGATTGAGGTGGAGCGGGGTTGCCACTGGGGATGTCGTTTCTGCCTGGTGGGGGGTATTTTTAACCCGGGACGCTTTCGCTCAGTAGATAGTCTTATCGCTCAGGCTAAACAGGGGCTGAGGCACCGAAAACGACTGGGGCTGGTAGGTCCAGCAGTTTTTGACCATCCCAGGTTAGAGGAATTGCTCAGTCGACTGCGTCGTCTGGGGGCGGGACTCGCCACTAGTTCACTACGGGTGAAGCCCTTCTCGGGACCGGCACTGGAGGAATTAGTCAGCGGCGGGGCACAGACTGTCTCCCTTGGGGTTGAAGCTGGCTCTCAGCGACTGCGGCAGATGATTAAAAAGGGCATCACTGAGGATGACATTCTGAGCGCTGTAAGCAAGGTTGCTCAGCAGGGAATAAGGAGTCTCAAGCTCTATTTTATGATTGGTTTGCCCTCAGAGACCGATAGCGATATTAGAGAGATTATTGAGCTGATGCTTCGAGCTAAACAGACTATTGACCGTTACCGGAGCGGCACCCGCCTTACCCTGAATGTGGCTCCCTTTGTGCCGAAGGCACATACCCCCTTTCAGTGGCTGCCGATGGCACCGGTGGCGGTGTTAAATGAGCGGCTAGCTCTGCTCAAGAGCCTTCAATCAGGGGGGATTAAGATTAGGGCGGAGAGCCCATCGTGGAGTGAGGTTCAGGCAGTACTGTCCCGGGGTGATGTTAATCTGGCTGAGGTGTTGGCGAGTGTCGACGAGGTCTCGCTACCGGGGTGGCGCAGGGCGATGAGCAGGTGTCAGTTAGATAGTGATTTCTATGCCCATCAGCAGTGGGATGTCCGCCAAAGACTGCCCTGGGAAGTGATTGATTCCGGTATCAAACCGGGGTATCTTGAGGCGGAGCTAGCTAGGGCATTGGCTTAGAGAAGGGTTATAGCTCCTTTACCCAGTTAACCGCATTTTGGAAGATACGAAAGCCGTCCCCATATTTTTTTGCCCCTTCTCGTGTCCAGCGGGGGTGTTGGGTGCCCCGAATGTAGCGCTCGGGGTGGGGCATCAGGGCAAAGATACGCCCGGTAGCATCGCTGATGCCGGCAATATCTCCCACTGAGCCACTGGGGTTATCGGGGTAGCCGGGGTTGTGATTGCCCTCTTTATCGGTATAGCGGAGGGTGATATTGGGCTCGGCTAGCTCGGAGCTAAGAACAACCTTTCCTTCGCCATTAGCTACTGGTAGATACATCCGGTTAATCCCCCGAGTAAAGATACAGGGGCTGTTTTTATTTACCTTGAGGTATACCCATCGGCATTCGAACTTGCCAGAATCATTGGTGGTCAGGGTGAGACTCGTCTGGTTACCGGGCAGGATACCTGCCTTGACCAGCACCTGAAAGCCGTTACAGATGCCGAGGAGCAATCCCCCACGGTTAATAAAATTTTGGAGAGCCTCTCCCAGTTTCAGTCTGAGTTCGTTAGCCAGCACCCGGCCGGCACTGATGTCATCGCCATAGGTAAAGCCGCCAGGGATAACCAGTATCTGGTAATCGGTAAGTCTTGCCTCCCCGCTGATTAAACGGTTGATATGGACGGTGGATACTATAGCTCCAGCCTGCTGGAAGGCAAAGCTGGTTTCCCCATCGCAATTAGTCCCCGGGGCGCGTAATACCAGGGTTCTTACCTTAGTCACTATTCACCATCGTAGTGGCTTCTGCCAGGCTTCCTTAAGCTCGCCAAGCGATTTAGCCACTACCTCCTGTTCATTTAGACCGTATACGGTTAACATTTCAGAATCGGTCACCTGACCGATATGAGCCAGTCTGATGCCGTTCATAATACCTTCAAATTCGTCCTGGCTCTTGGGGGCAACCTCTACTATAAAACGGCTGTTTGATTCCGAAAAGAGGATGACATCATCCCGGTTGATAATTTCCCCCCGCGGCACTGAAGCCAAATGAACGGTAGCGCCTAGCCCCCCGGCGAATGCTATCTCGGCGATAGCTAACCCAATAACCCCATCACTACAATCGTGGCTGGACATTACCAATCTCTTTCCGTTGGCTCTACTCAGCAGGTCCCTTAGTAT
>JAGGZY010000022.1 GCA_021161775.1 Dehalococcoidales bacterium | reverse complement strand
TGGACCTCGACCACTACCGGCGGGCTGACCTGTCCCATAGCTTCATCAATGCCTATGTAGACGAGAGTCAGGATAAAGAATTGCTGAGCCTGCTTAACTTCTATAAATGCTATCGGGCTTATGTGCGGGGCAAGGTGGGTTGTTTCCAGCTTGATGACCCCTATATTTCAGCGGAGGAAAAGGCAACCACCCTGACCAATACTAAAGGCTATTTTGAGCTTGCCGAATCGTATATAATATAAGAAATGGGGCAAAATGAATGGGGTTAGGGGAAACGACAGGGAGGACTATATGGAGTCAATTAAACAACTCGTTGAAAAAGCGTGGAAAAACCTTGCCGACCACTTAGCAGATGATGTCAGGCTCAAGCTGAATAGTGAAAGAGGACTTGTTTTTCATTTTGCCTTAGAACTTGAGCACTTATTTAGTGATACTAGCCCGGAGAATAAACCGAAATTCTATTTTGAATACGATATTTTTGATGAGGAAATTAAAAGGGGCAAAGATAAGTTTTTAGATTTGTTAGTTACTTTTAGCGGTGTGAAATATGAGAGAGGCGTTGCATTCGAATTTAAACTTCCACAACGTGTAACTGCGCATACGAATCAAACCCATCGTAGAGGTCAAATTTACTGGGATTTGTATCGGCTGTGGAGGATTGTAAAGAAAGGCAACTTTAATGGGCTCAAGGTACCCGAAGGATTCTTTATATGTGCAGTTAACGAAGAAGCCTATGTCAAGGAGTCTAGTAGGTACACTACAAATATCGAGTGTAAAACACATCGTGGTTATGTAATTCCTAAGTTACAACATCTAAGAGATGTAGAGTATGGAGGTAAGGCAGTTTCGGACGTTTTGACGCCAGGTTGCCATCTGGTGTTTGATTGGAAACAAATTGGAGACTATTGGTGGAACACTCCAATGAGAGTCCATGTCAGCGGTTGCAGCGTAACCTAGAGGCATTATTAGGCTTTGTCGCGCTAGACTGGTGTTTCTCACCTTTGGCGACATTAACGCAAACACACAAAAATAGGGGGAGGCGAATAAATTGAGAGAGCCGTTTAGAAAATTCATCGAAACCGAGCTGGGTTCGGGTTTTTTGCTTATTGCCTGTGGCCTCCCCTGTACTGTGAAGACCGGGACAACTAGAGAAGTCTCCAGGATTAAGGGCTATCCTATTCTTCGAACTGATATCATCCGAAAAAAGATGCTCAAAAATGAGGATATCTTTGATGAGAAGGTCGCCTCAAATATGGACAAGCGGAAATTGGTTTATGATGAGATGTTTAGGCAGGCGGATGAAACCCTGGAGAAGGGCAGCGAGGTGATACTTGACGCTACCTTTGTTACCCAGTCGTTAAGAAAACAGGCAGCCGCCATCGCCGCTAAATACAATCGGAGGTTGGTTATCCTGCAGACCGACTGCCCTCAGGAGATAGCCATTAGGCGAATTCGGGAACGGTCCAGGGAAGATTACGTATCTAATGCCCTGACCGAGCAGGCTTACCTCAATAACCAGAAGCAATTTGAAGCGGTGGATTTAGGCGACTTAAAAAATTCCTACCCTAACCTGAGTATCCTTCACCTGATTGTCGATACCCGCGACGACCTCCCCCAAGATTGGTATATCACTGGCTCAGTCAAGGAATGAGTATGAAGATAGACCTGCATATCCATACCCAGACCTGTTCTGACGGTAATCTGCCTATTGAGGAGGTCTTTCGGGAGGCTAAAAAGAGACACATCGATTTAATGTCAACCACCGACCACGACAACATTGATTGTCAGGAAAGAGCCATCACTCTGGCTAAAGAGTGGGGTATCGCCTATATTACCGGGGTAGAATTGAATGTAACCTTCCCCTATCCTGAGGCGAAGCCAGTCTCACTGGATTTTCTGGGTTATCACTACGACATCAACAACCAAGCCCTGAAGGACAAGCTCAAGCTCATCAAGCAATACCGTGAGACAAGAGCTTACCAGATACTCGATAAACTGAATGCTGAATTTGATAAGGAGAATATTCCCCGATTTACTGAGGAGGATATTAAAAAAATACAGGCTAGCGTTGACGGTGTCTTGGGACGTCCCCACATTGCCAACTACCTGATAGGGAAGGGAATTGTTAAGGACAAGACGGAAGCCTTTGCTAGATACCTGGTGAAATGTAATGTTCCCAAGTATCCCCTGTCGCTGGCTAAAGCCTCAGCACTAATCAGGGATGCGGGCGGGGTTCTTATTCACGCTCACCCTAACGACCCCAATGGAACATCTTTGATAAGCCTAACCCGGGATTTAGACCAGCAGACAAAAATTATCGCCGATTATATGCTAGAATATATTGATGGCGTTGAGTGCTGGCATTCAAGACACGACTTAAGGACCACTGCCCACTATATTGAGTTTGCCCGAAGCCACCGACTGATGATGACCGGGGGTAGTGATTGTCATCAGAAACCGATGCTTATGGGTGCCATGGATATACCTGACTGGGTTGCTGAGCGGTTTAGACAATTAGACAAAGACAGAATCAAAAATTAATTACTAAAGGAGCGACAGAATAATCAATGACCTCAATTGAAAACTATGATATTAAAGACCCTTCTCTAGCTAGCCTAGGTAAACAGCGGATAGAGTGGGCGGCTCGTGAGATGCCGGTAGTAAAGCTAATCAAGGAAAGGTTTACCCGAGAAAGGCCCCTAAAAGACATTCATATTTCGGCGTGCTTGCATGTTACCACCGAAACCGCCAATCTGATGTTAACCCTAAAGGAGGGCGGAGCTAATATTGCTCTCTGTGCTTCTAACCCTCTCAGCACTCAAGATGATGTTACCGCCGCGCTAGTAACAGAGTATAACATCTCCACCTTCGCTATCAAGGGAGAGGATGAAACGACCTACTACCGGCATATCAATGCTGCCCTGGATAATAAGCCCCAGCTTACCGCCGATGATGGGGCTGACCTGGTTACTACCTTGCATACCAAACGGCGGAAGCTACTCAAAGGCGTTCTCGGTGGTACCGAGGAAACTACCACCGGGGTTATCAGACTACGCAGTCTGGAGAAATCCGGAGAGCAACAGTATCCCATTATCGCCGTAAACGATGCCTCGACCAAATACCTCTTTGACAACCGCTACGGCACCGGCCAGAGTACTATTGATGGCATTACCCGAGCCACTAACTACCTGTGGGCAGGTAAAACAGTGGTTATCTGTGGTTACGGTTGGTGCGGACATGGTATCGCCTTGAGGGCTAGAGGGATGGGTTCACAGGTAATTATCACCGAGGTAGACCCCACCCGTGCCCTGGAGGCAATAATGGATGGCTACCGGGTGATGCCGATAATGGAGGCAGCGAAATTAGGGGATATCTTCATTACTATTGCCGGGGATAAGAGTGTCCTCGATAAAGCCCATTTTCAGGTTATGAAAGATGGAGCGATACTGGCTAATAGCGGACATTTTAATGTCGAGATTAACCTTACGGCGCTAGAGGAACTCGCCCACAATAAGCGACGAGTAAGGCCCTTCATTGACGAATACACTATGGAGGACGGACGCCGCTTGTGTCTGTTGGGAGAGGGAAGACTAATTAATTTAGCTGCCGCTGAGGGCCACCCAGCCAGTGTTATGGATATGAGCTTTGCCAACCAGGCTCTATCTCTGGAATATCTGGCAAAACACGGTAGTCAGCTCAAGAGCAAGGTTTATCCAGTGCCTGAAGAGATTGATAAGGAGATAGCCCGATTAAAACTTAAATCAATGGGGATTGATATTGATAGCCTAACCCCAGAACAAACCGAATACCTTAACAGTTGGCAGGAAGGAACTTAGTAAGAGGAGAGAAAAATGACCACCAGTTTTAAAAATACCCCCGTCTACTTGATGACTTCGGAGTCAGTTACCGAGGGTCATCCCGATAAGATGTGCGACCAAATATCCGATGCTATTCTGGACAAATTTCTGGCTAAAGACCCCTACGCCAGGGTAGCCTGTGAAACCGCCATAACCAACGGAATGATTATCGTTATGGGCGAGATTACCACTGATTGTTATATCAGTATCCCTAAAGTAGTCAGGAGGGTGGTTCGTGACATTGGCTATACCCGTCCCGAATACGGTTTTGATTACCGCTCCTGCGGGGTGATGGTTTCCATTAATGAGCAATCAGCTGATATCGCCCTGGGAGTAGATAAATCACTGGAGACAAAAGCCAACGCGACCGCTAGTGAGCTGGATAGAATTGGAGCTGGCGACCAGGGAATGATGGTTGGCTTTGCCTGTAATGAAACCCCGGAGCTGATGCCAATGCCTATCTCCCTAGCTCATAAACTATGTCGTCGCCTAGCTCAGGTAAGAAAGGATAAAACCCTACCCTACCTTCGCCCCGATGGGAAATCACAGGTAACCGTGGAATATCACAACGGGATTCCCCAACGGATAGCTAATGTGGTAATCGGGGCTCAGCATAACCAAGGTATCAGTCACGACCAGATTGAACAGGACATCATTAAACATGTCATTAAGCCGGTGATTCCCACCTCACTACTGGACAATAAAACGGAATTCTATGTCAATGCTACTGGCCGATTTGTCATTGGTGGACCAGTCTCAGATACCGGTTTCACCGGACGTAAGATTTTGGTTGATACCTACGGTAGTCTGGCGCGACACGGCGGTGGTGCCTTTTCGGGTAAGGACCCTACCAAGGTTGACCGCTCGGCGGCTTACGCCGCTCGCTATATCGCCAAGAATATCGTTGCTGCCGGGCTTGCTGAGCGTATTGAGATTCAGATTGCCTATGTTATTGGCGTTGCTCACCCGCTATCGGTCTCTATTGAAACCTTCGACACGGCTAAGGTTGGCCAGGAGGTTATCACTAGCCTGATTAATAAACACTTCGACCTCAGACCAGGGGCAATTATTCAAGCTCTTGACCTGCGTCGCCCTATCTACCAACCTACTGCCTGCTACGGGCACTTCGGTCAGGAGGACATTAATTTCCCCTGGGAAAAGACCGATAAAGCCAAAATTCTAAGAGCTGAGGCACTGGGAAAGTAGTAAAAGGACTAAAACTAAAGGTACTAACCACCAAGGAGTAGCTAGTAAGTTACCTGTTTATCTTTGCCGGACTTGTTCTAATAAGCAGCTAGCTATATGGCTTTCATCCTTCTCAGGGAAATTTACTTGTTCTCGGCATCTGGTTTCTGAAGGGAGGCATTAAATGAACCCGATTAGATTTGGCACCGATGGCTGGCGAGCCATTATTGCCCAGGATTTTACCTTTGATAATGTTCGGCTATGTGCCCAAGCAGTAGCCGACTATCTACAAGATGCCGGTCTTGCCAGCAAGGGATTAGTTATCGGCTACGATACCCGGTTTGGCTCTAAGGACTTCGCCTCAGCCACTGCTGAGGTAATTGCCGGTAACAAGGTTAAGGTATACCTTAGTTCTAAGCCAATCCCTACCCCGGTTACCAGCTTTGCTGTGGTTAACCAGCAGGCAGGAGGCGGTATTATCATTACTGCCAGTCATAACCCAGCTAACTGGAACGGGTTTAAGTTTAAGACTAAGTTGGGTTGTAGTGCTTCACCCGAGGTAACCGAGAAGTTAGAGGCAAATATTGCCCGTATTCGGAGTGAGGGGAAGATAAAACAGCTACCTCTGGCTCAAGCCCTAGAAACAGGGCTGGTAGAATACCTCGCTCCCTATCCCGCTTACTATCAGCAGTTAACTAGCCTAGTTGATGTAAATAAGCTACGCCAGTCCAACTTAAAGGTAGTTACCGACCCGATGTATGGTGCCGGGAGCGGCTACTTCAAAAAACTGCTTGGCGGCGGGACTATAAAAATAACCGAGATAAATAATAAACCCAATCCCCTCTTCCCTGGCATTCGGCCGGAGCCAATTGCAGTTAATCTGGCTAAGCTCTCGGCTACCGTTAAACGGCAACACGCCAGCATTGGACTAGCGACCGATGGTGATGCCGACCGCCTGGGAATAATTGATGAGAATGGTACCTTTATCAGCCCCCTCCACACCTTTGCCCTGCTCTGCCTCTATCTGCTGGAGATACGGGGGGAGCGAGGGCCCATTGTTAAAACAGTTACGATGACCAGTATGGCTTACCGACTGGGCGAGCTCTTTAAGGTGCCCGTCTACGAAACCCGGGTCGGCTTTAAGTATGTCGCCCCGGTAATGCTAAAGAACAAGGCACTTATCGGCGGTGAGGAGAGTGGCGGCTATGGCTTTAGAGGGCATATACCGGAGCGGGATGGCATTCTGGCAGGTCTCTACCTTCTTGACCTGATGGCTAGAACCGGTAAAACCCCTTCCGAGCTTATTAGCTATCTCTATAGCCGGGTTGGCCCCCACTATTACCAGCGTCAGGATATAGAGTTTAATAAAGATGAGCGTCAGGCTATCACCCAGCGGGTCAAAGAGTATTCGCCAGGGTCTCTCGATGGGGTTAAGGTAGTTGCTATGGATACCACGGATGGCTTCAGATTTACTTTTGCTGATAATTCGTGGTTGCTTATCAGGTTCTCGGGGACTGAACCGATACTGCGTATCTATGCCGAGGGTAATACCCTAAGTCGTGCTGAAAAACTGGTAACGCTGGCTCAGGAGCTGGTTAATGAATAATCCTAATCTGGATGACCCTCAGCTATTTAGCCAATACGACCCGGATAATATGCTATCCAACCTTAGTGAGGTGCCGCAGCTCTGTCAGCGGGCCTGGCAGAGGGCGATAGATTTTAACCTGCCCCCGAATTACTGTCAGATTGATAGGATGATTATCTTCGGGATGGGGGCTTCAGCTATCGGCGGCACCCTGGCGGGGAGTCTGGTAAGGGATGAAGCAAGCATACCGGTTATAGTCTATGGTAACTATAGATTGCCCGCTATGGTCAACGATAACACCCTGGTTATCTTCTCCAGCTACTCAGGAAACACCGAGGAAATCCTGTCCTTGTTCCGGCAAGCGACTAACACCAGAGCCAAAAAACTGGTGATGACCAATGGCGGTCAGCTTGAGGCAATGGCTGAGTCGGAGAATATTCCTACCTTCAAGTTTAACTACCGGGGACAAGTACGGGCAACCCTACCGTTTAGCTTTATCCCCATCCTCTGTTTTCTACAAAGGCTCGGTTTTATAACGGATAAATCGAGAGACATCAGTGAAATGATACCTACCCTCGAGCAACTACTAACCAGAATAGATGCCACGGTACCCAGCTCAGCAAACCTAGCCAAGCAACTGGCTACTCAGCTCCACAATCACCTGCCGGTAATCTACGGCGGTGGCTTAGCCGCTGAGGTAGCTCACCGCTGGAAGACCCAATTTAACGAAAACAGCAAAGCCTGGGCATTCTACGAGGTATTTCCCGAGCTTAATCATAACGCCATTGTCGGCTACCAGTTCCCTCCAGAGCTTGCCAGCAAGATAATCGTGATTATGCTCCAACCAACCCAACTGCCCCGGCGAATCCAGCTTCGCTACCAGATAACCCGCCAACTCTTAGAGCAAGCCGAAGTGGCCTATCAAACCGTGGCTGGCATTGGTAATAGCCCGTTAGGGCAAATGATGAGCCTGATACTCTTCGGGGACTATGTTAGCTACTATCTGGCAATGCTACACCAGATTGACCCCTCCCCAGTAAAAAACATTGAATTTCTCAAACAGCAACTGGCTCAACATCAGGAGGAATAAATGTACTACTTTGCCTACGGCTCAAATTTAAATCGGAACCAGATGCAAAAGCGCTGCCCGAATAGTCAACCCAGGTTTATCGCTATCTTGCATAATTATCGATTAGCCTTCGTTGGTTGGTCAAGGAGATGGCGGGGCGGGATTGCCACTATCAGGTCATTTAGAGGGGGTAAGGTCAGGGGTGGCATCTATGAGGTCTCCGAAGCTGACCTGAGACAATTAGATAAATTTGAAGGCACTAACTACCGGCGATTAAAGGTTATCGTCAATAATGAAGATAGGGAGCCGGTGGAAGCCATTACCTATATCTATACCCCGCAGATTGAAGAAACCAAACCCTCACCGGAGTATATCGCCATTATGCAGCAAGGGTATAAGGACTGGAGGCTGAGTTAAAACCTTACCGCTTGGTGTACTGAGGTGCCTTACGCGCCCGCTTGAGACCGGCCTTCTTTCGTTCCTTGACCCGAGAGTCTCGGGTAAGCAGCTTGTTCTGGTGTAGCATCGGCCTAAGTCCCTCATCAGCTACTAACAGAGCCCGCGAGATACCGTGAGCGATAGCACCTGCCTGCCCCGATACACCACCACCAGTTACCTTGATTATAGCATCATACTTACCGATATTCTCGGTAACCACTAGCGGTTGAAGTATCGTCCGTTGATGCTCAAGGCGAGTAAAATGCTCATCATAAGGCACATTATTGACCAAGATTGAGCCACTTCCCGGCACCAACCTTACACAGGCAATAGCCGTCTTGCGTTTGCCCGTCCCATAAAAGTAAGCCTGCTTTTCCATATTAACCCTATTCTTATTTATACAATCTAGGCTGAGGTAACCTTAACCTGAGCCTGGTGAGGGTGACTATCCCCAACATACACCCTCAGCCTTTTAATCATCTGATTACCCAATCGGTTATGGGGTAACATTCCCTTGACGGCATACTCAATAGCCCGGGTAGGGTAGGTCTGCATTAATTTCTCCAGGGTAACGCTCTTCAGCCCCCCAGGGTAGCCGGAATGCCGATAGTAGAGCTTCTGCTTGAGTTTATTCCCGGTGACCCGAACCTTATCCGCATTGATAACCACCACTGAATCACCAACATCCAGACTACGGCTAAAGGACGGCTTGTGTTTCCCCATCAGTAGCCGAGCGACCTCAGTAGCCAATCGACCCAGCACCCTATCTGAGGCATCAATAATATGCCATTCACGCTTAGTTTCACCCGCCTTAGGGCTATAGGTTTTCACTAGTCTCCTCTCCTAACGGGGTGGGGTAGTTTACCTGCCTTAAACATAAACCACCCGCCGGCGCCATTGGTCCTGCCATTCCATGTTTCCTAAGTTTCATTATATCATTAATCTGGCTAAGATTCACTTTTCCCAACCCCAATCTAATTAACCAACCGACAGTATTCCGCACCTGATGCGGCAGAAAGGCATTTGCCACCATATTAAACATTACCAGTTCTCCCCGACGCACCACCTCAGCCTGATAGACATTCCGTACGGTACTGGTTATCTCGTCACCCATCCCACTGGTAAACGAGGCAAAATCATGCTTACCGATAAGGGGTTGACACCCCCGGTTCATTATTTCAACATCCAGAGCCCCTTTGACCAGGTAGACAAAGCCATCCCGAAGGGGAGACCGGGTCGAGCTATTCAACATAGCGTAACTATACCAGCGACTACAAGCGTCACGGCGAACATTAAAGGAATCCCCCTTCCGATATGCTACCTTAACCGCAATATCCCAGGGCAGATAATAATTCAGTCCGTTAACAAAGGTCCCTAAACCAAACGCCGATTTAGTTCTGAAACTAGCCACCTGCCCCCGGGCATGAACCCCAGCATCGGTACGACTGGCCAGGGCTACCCGACTTGACTCCCCAGTAAGCTTCCCCACGGCACTTTCTATCTCCCCCTGAATAGTCGGCAGGTTAGCCTGCCATTGAGAGCCGTGATAGTGTGCCCCATTATACTCAACAACCAACACAATCATAGCGACCCCGGTTAAGCTGGTTAACCCGCTACTCTACTAACTGGAGCTGAACCATCGCCGCTCCATCACCCGACCGAGGTCCTAACTTAACCATCCGGGTATATCCCCCATGGCGCTCGGCATATCTCGGAGCCAGGTCGGTAAATACTTTATCTACCACCCTTTCATCCAGAATAAAGGCTAACGCCTGACGTCGCGCCGGAAGACTACCTTTCTTCCCCAAAGTAATCATCTTCTCTGCTAACCGACGCACCTCTCTGGCTCTAGCCTCAGTGGTAGTAATCTTTTCATAGCCTAGAAAGTCGGTTACTAGATTACGACACATTGCCCGGCGGTGTCCTGAAGGTCTACCCAGTTTCCCCCCGACTACTTTATGCCTCATCTTGGCTACCCTCCTCAGCTGGCTTCGTAACATCTTCTGCTGGAGAGATAAGCGACAGACCTAACTCCTGAAGATGCTCTTCTACCTCTTGCCTGGACCGCCGTCCGAAATTCCTCAGTGCCATTAATCCTTTTCCCCCCTTAGCCATAATCTGGCCCACGGTATCAATACTGCCTCGCCTCAGGCAATTCATCGTCCGCGCTGACAAATTCAGCTTATCCACTGGCATATTGTATAATTCTTCAGGGATGGATAGACGCACTACCTGCGCCGCCTCCTCTTTACGGACCACCTGAGCACAATTAACAAATGGGGTCAACTGCTCCACCAGGATACTGGCACTACGGCTAACCGCATCAACCGATGATATGGTACCATCGGTCCATACCTCCAGACACAACCGCTCGCGACTAGCCTCCTGACCCACCACATGGATAGGCTCAGTAGTAAAATTAACCTTCCGTACCGGGGTAAAGATAGCATCCACAGGGATATCCCCAATGGACAGGTTATCACCAAGCCCGGCATCTCGGTAACCTTCGCCTATCTCCACATCAAATTCGACATGGAGCCGGGCATCGAGCGAATCCATCGTGACTAAATAGAGTTCGGGGTTAGCAATCTCAAAATCAGTTGAGGACTTAATATCAGCCGCATAAACCTCACCCTCCTTATCCACATCCAGCACCAACTTGCCCGATTGACCAGAAAGGGGTTTAAGCCTCAGCTCCTTAACATTAAGGATAAACTCGGTAACATCCTCCTTCACCCCGGGGATAGCTGCAAACTCGTGCTGAATCCCTTCAATCCTAATTGCGGTTACGGCAGCTCCAGGAAGATAACTGAGTAACACCCTCCTCAAGGAATTACCCAGGGTAACCCCGAAGCCCTTCTCCAAAGGCTCCGCCAGAAACTTCCCGAAGTCCTGTCTACTCTCAACACACTCAATATTCGGTTTCGGCATCGCTAGGCGAGACAAAACAATCCCTCCTCATTAACTAACTTATCGTGAATAGTATTCAACTATAGTTTTGCCTTCAAATTTAGCCTCAATCTCCTCCGGGGTAGGCAGTGATACTACTCGTCCCACCAGATTCGACTTATCCAGACTCAGCCAACGGGGAACCATCTTGGCGTCAATAGTTTTCACCAATCGTTTATAATACTCGGACTTGGTACTGCTTTCTCGCCAACTAATAGTATCCCCCTCCTTAACCAAACAGGAAGGGATATCGGTTTTACGTCCGTTGAGCAGAATGTGCCCGTGACAGACTATCTGACGAGCTTGAGACCGGGAATCACCAAACCCCAGCCGGTAAACGATGTTATCCAGCCGCCTCTCCAGCAGCACCACCAGGTTCTCTCCAGTAATACCCGACATCCTTTCTGCCTGAGCAAAAATCCGCCGGAATTGCCTCTCCAGAATCCCGTAGGTGTAACGGGCTTTCTGCTTCTCTCTTAACTGGAGACCACGGTCGGAGATTCGCCGCCGCCTCGCCGGCGGAGGTCCCGGTGGCTTCGCCCGCTTCTCCATAGCACACTTGGGGGTAAAACACCTATCCCCCTTAAGCATCAATTTCTCGCCGCTACGGCGACATAGTCGACACACTGCTCCGATATATCTTGCCATTTTATCCTCTACACCCGTCTTCGCTTGGGAGGGCGACACCCATTATGGGGGATGGGGGTCACATCTCTGATAGTGGTAACATAAAGGCCTGAGCTTTGCAGAGAACGAATCGCTGCCTCCCTCCCACTACCCGGACCTTTAACATAAACTTCTATCTGGCGCAAGCCATGGTCCATTGCCTTTCGTGCCGCATCACGAGCCGCCAATTGTGCCGCATAGGGAGTCCCCTTGCGAGAGCCCTTAAAACCAGCCGTCCCTGAGCTTGCCCAGGCAACGACATTCCCCTCAGGGTCAGTGAGGGTTACAATAGTATTATTAAATGTTGACTGAATATAAGCCTTACCTACCGGGACCGACTTCCGCTCCCGTCTTCTCCCTTTGGCTCGCTTCCTCTCGGCCATTATTGCCTCCTATTTATTAACCATCTAAGCCAGACTACTTCTTGGTAGCCCCACGCTTCTTACCTCGGCCAGCTACCGTCTGTTTGGAACCACGTCGGGCACGAGCGTTAGTTCGAGTTCGCTGCCCCCGGGCAGGTAGACCACGACGGTGCCGGGTACCCCGATAGCTACCAATCTCCACCAGCCGCTTGATATTAAGATTAACCTCTTTTCTGAGGTCACCCTCAACCCGATATTCCTTATCAATAATCTCCCGAAGCCGATTAATCTCATCCTCGGTAAGACTATCCGCCTTGGTATCAGCATTAATACCCGCTTGAGCCAGAATCTTCCGGCTCGACGTAGTCCCAATACCATAAATATACTGCAGGGCAACCCATATCTGCTTGCTCCGTGGTATATCTACCCCAGCTATACGTGGCATTAAGCTACCCCCTTACTAATATAGATACTCATCCCTGCCGCTGCTTGTGCCGGTGATTAGGGCAAATAACTCTAATCACCCCCCGCCGCTTTACTATCCGACATTTCTCACATCTAACCTTAACTGAAGCTCTTACCTTCATCAATAAATCCCTACCTGTTTATTGCTTTAACCGATATGTAATTCTACCCCGAGTCAGGTCATAAGGAGAAAGCTCGATTAACACCTTATCCCCGGGTAGTATTCTAATATAGTGCATCCTTATCTTACCTGAGATATGAGCCAGCACCAAATGCCCATTAGGTAACTTTACCCGAAACATCGCATTAGGCAGCGGCTCCACCACTACCCCCTCAACCTCAATAGCCTCCTTCTTAGGCATCCATTACCTCGCTAGACAACAGTAAGTATCTCTGGTTCACCATCAGTAATGGCAATGGTATGTTCAAAGTGGGCCGAAAGACTGCCATCAGCAGTGCTAACCGTCCAGTAGTCATCACCAACCCGAGTCCGCCAATCACCGATATTTACCATTGGCTCTATAGCCAGCGTCATCCCCTTTCTTAACATTGGCCCAGTGCCCGGCAGACCAAAATTAGGTATCTGAGGGTCCTCATGCATCTGCCGACCAATACCATGGCCAGTATATTCACGAACCACAGAGTAGCCCCTCGGTTCAACATAACCCTGAACAGCCGCCGAGATATCCCCCAACCTCCCTCCAGAGCGAGCCTTAGCAATACCAGCGTACAACGCCTCCCGGGTTACTTCCATAAGCAACCTCGCCGGAGGGCTAACCTCACCTACCCCCACCGTTATTGCTGAATCACCCTGAAAACCATCAACCACCGCCGTCAGGTCAAGGGACACAATATCACCCTCAATTAACCTCCGCTCCCCAGGGATACCATGAACTATCTCGTCATTTACCGACACACAGAGATTAGCGGGAAACCCCTGATAACCCTTGGAGGATGATTTAGCCCCTAACCTCTTTAGCTCTCTAGCAGTAATAATATCCAATTCCCTGGTCTTCATCCCTGGCTGTAGCTGCTCCTTCAGTATCTCCAGCACTGTGGCTACTATCCGACCTGTTTGTCGCATAATAGCAATCTCCCGGTCTGACTTAATAATAATACTCAACTAACCGCATCTCCCTTACCCAACGCCTTAATTATCCTCTTGGCTACCTTCTCAGCTTTCCCTTCCCCATCTACCTCGACCAGCTTACCTAACCTGGTATAATAGTCAATAAGAGGAGCAGTAGCGGCAAGATACACCTTTAACCGCTTCTTAACCGTAGGGGTAGCATCATCAGGACGTTGGTATAACTCACCACCACACTTGTCACATCTCCCCTGAATCTGAGGAGGGAAGTCAGTAATATGATACGGCGCCTGACAGTTACGACAGACCCAACGTCCGCTCAACCGCCGGAGTAATTCCTCTTCCGACACTTTGATATACACCACCTTATCTATCCCCTGAGACTGCTGAGCTAACGCCTTATCCAATGCCTCAGCCTGATTCAGGTTCCGGGGAAAGCCATCAAAAACTACCCCCGTTTGGCAATCAGGGTTTGCCAAACGCTCCAGAAGCATCCCGATGGTTATCTCATCAGGGCATAACTTTCCCTCTTCCATATAATACTTGGCCTGTTTCCCCAGCTCGGTACCCTGCTCGACGGCTTTCCGAAACAGGTCGCCGGTAGCAATGTACGCCAGGTTTAACCTCTTAGCAACATAAGCCGCCTGAGTTCCTTTGCCTGCCCCGGGGGCACCTAATAGAATAATATTCATGAATCCACCTACTTAATAAAGCCTTCGTAGCGACGCATCGTCAACTGCGCTTCCATCTGCTTCATCGTATCTAAGACCACCCCTACCACGATAAGTAGTCCCATACTGGACAGCTGTATCACCTGAACACCAGTACTCTCCCTGGCGAGAAATGGTATTATGGCTACTACCGCCAGAAACAGCGCTCCCGCCCAGGTAATACGCTTGATAACCTGATTGAGATACTCCTCAGTACGTTTTCCAGGACGAATCCCAGGGATAAATCCACCCTGCCGTTGTAAAGCACCCGGCAGGTCCTGCTGTTGAAAAACCACCATAGTATAAAAGAAGGTAAAAGCAATAGTTAGCCCAAAGTAAAGCCCCCAGTAAACCAGCCCTATTGGCATTGGTGCCCGAGGATCAAACACATTCATAATACTATTCGCCAGGTTAGGGTCAGCCCCGGTCGGAGCCGCAAAATAGCTGGCTATCATCCCCGGGAACAGCACTACAGACATCGCAAAAATAAGGGGTATCATTCCTGCCGTATTCACCCGGAGTGGGATATGGCTCGAACCAGCCTGTTTATACATCCGCCCGCCACGAAAGGTACTGCGAGCATACTGCACCGGGATGCGTCGGTGTGCCTCAGTAAAGACCACAATCACCGCGATAGTAATTAAGGCAATGATAATATAAGCTACCAGTCCCCCTGTCTGTCCCCCGCTTACTGCCAGGGCACCCTGCCCCAACAGCGTGGAGAATCGAGCGACAATGCCGCCAAAGATTATTATTGATATCCCATTACCAATACCATATTCAGTAATCAGCTCCCCTAGCCAGACGAGGAACATCGTTCCGGCTATCATCGTAATAATCATTGCCGCCAGGGGCAAACCATGAACACTACTCACTATCCCCTCACGCTGGAGTAGAACTAACTGTCCGTAACTAGCAATCCCCGCCATCGGAATCGTCAACCAGTGGGTAATCTGATTAATCCGATTTCTACCTGCCTCTCCCTCCTCAGCAATAGCCTGCAGTTTGGGTATCACCGGGGTAAGCAGCATCATAATAATGGAAGCGGTAATATAGGGATAAACCCCCATCGCAGCCACGCTGAAATTTCGCATCGCCCCCCCGCTGAACATATCTAGCATCCCCATCATCGCGTTGCTATCGAAGAATTGCCTCAGGGCTTCAGGGTCTACCCCAGGCAATGGCACATGAGCCACAAAACGAAACGCCACCAATATCCCAATAGTAAACAGAATCCGACGTCTCAGATCAGGCAAGCGAATAGCATCTAACAACGCCTGAAACAGGCGCGGCCGACTACTGGTCTGTCTCTGCCGCATGCCCAATCTCCTTCACGGTACCCCCTGCCTTCTCAATCTTAGCCTTAGCTGCCGCCGAGAATCGGTCTGCCTTTACCGAAAGGGGACGATTAATCTCACCATCAGCCAGAATTTTAATTGGGTACCGTAATGACTTTACTATCCTTGCCGCCACCAATTTCTCCGGGGTTACTTCACTCCCCGCCTCAAATCGGTTAAGCTTACTCACCCCGACCACACTATAATTTGTCCGGAAGATATTGGTGAAACCTCGTTTCCGCGGCAAGCGCCTAATCAGAGGAAGCTGACCCCCTTCAAAACCAGGCATCAGACTGAAACCCGAACGGGACTTCTGCCCCTTACAACCCCGTCCCGAATAGGTGCCGTAGCCACTGCCATTACCCCGCCCTACTCGTTTCCGACCCTGCTTCGAACCCGGGGCTGGCGAGAGCTCATCCTGTCTCACGATTCAGCCTCCTCCACCCTGACCAGATGCCTTACCTTAGTAATCATACCCCGCACCGCGGCGGAATCATTATGAACCACCCCCTGGTTTAGCCGATGTAAGCCCAGAGCCCTAAGGGTTCGCTTCTGATCACGACAATAGCCAATATCGCTTTTAATCCAAATAACCCGTAACCTACTCACTGACTACCATCTCCTCAACATTAAACACCGGCTTACGCTTAGCTAATACCGCCTCCGGGTCTCTCAACTGCTTAAGAGCCAGTATGGTCGCCTTAGCCATATTAACGCGATTAGAGCTACCCAGCGACTTAGTTAAAATATCCTTAATGCCAGCCGATTCCATTACCGCCCGGATACTACTACCAGCAATAATCCCGGTACCCGGTGCCGCCGGTTTTAATAATACCACCGCAGCTCCAAATTTAACCTTTATCTGATGGGGAATAGTCGCCCCCTTCATCGGTACTCTAATCAGATTTCTCTTGGCATTAGTACTAGCTTTACTAATTGCAAGGGGGACTTCCTTAGCCTTACCGGTGCCAACACCAACATATCCATTACCATCACCAACCACCATCAGAGCACTAAAACTCATCCGCTTGCCACCTTTCACTACCTTGGATACTCGATTAATATTAACCAGCTTGTCACTTAGCACCAGTTCCGAAGGGTCTATTCGGCTTACCAACTCCTTCACCTAGCTAACCACCTTCCTCAAAATTTCAATCCTTTCTGCCGTGCCGCCTCCGCCAACGCCTTAACTCGCCCGTGATATTTGTACCCACCACGGTCAAAAACTACCTTAGTTATCCCCTGACGCATCGCTCGTTTCGCCACCAGAGAACCTACCAGTCCTGCCCTATCCCGCTTTGCCTTACCCGTCATATCATCCCTTATCTCAGGGTCAAGGGTTGAAGCATAGGTCAAGGTATGCCCTCGCCGGTCATCAATGACCTGAGCATAGATATGATTCAGACTACGAAAAACACACAGCCGCGGCTTACTAGCAATACCACTTACCCTGGTCCTAACTCGGCTATGCCGACGGTAACGGGCTACCCTTGGTACAATTTCACTCATTATCCCTTTTACCTACTACCTTATTTATCTTCAAGCAATGCTGCCCTGTTTACCCTTGCCTGGTTTCAGCTGAACCCGCTCTCCAGCATATCTAATCCCTTTACCCTTATAGGCATCCGGGGGGCGTATCGCCCTAATCTCAGCCGCCATCTCCCCCACTACCTGTTTGTCAATCCCAGTTACCTTAATACGATTTGCCCCCTCAACATCCAGAGCCACCCCAGGTAATGGCAGCACCTCTACTGTATGGGAAAAACCAATACGAAGGAGCAGATTACCTCCGGCCTTCTCTACTCGGTACCCCACCCCCACTATATCCAGATTCTTCTCAAAGCCAGCGGATACCCCTTGTACCATGCTCGCCAGCAGACTTCGGGTTAGCCCGTGTAGGGAACGATGTTGCTTACCATCGCTAGGTCGGGATACTACCAGACTACTATCATTTAAGGTAATTCTCATATCAGGATTAAAACGACGCCGCAGTTCCCCTTTAGGCCCAACTACAGTTACCTCATTATCCTGCCCGATGGTTACTACTACCCCATCAGGCACTATTATTGGCATCCGTCCTACTCTGGACATATCTACTTCTCCTCTATCAAACTACCACACATAGCATAATAGTTCGCCACCAATCCCCTGACGCCAGGCTTGATGTCCCACCATTACCCCCTTAGATGTCGACACGATAGCAATACCCAAACCACCATAAACACGGGGGATTTCCCCTCGCCCGGCATATAGCCTCAATCCCGGCTTACTTACCCGTTCCAGACCAGAAATGATTGGCTGATTATCAGTATCATACTTGAGATAGATCTTGATTACTTGATGTGCCTTATCCCGGAACACACTATAATCGCTAATAAACCCCTCTGCTTTAAGAATCTTGGTAATAGCTAGCTTCATTCTCGAGGCCGGCATGGATACAGAATCATGCCTAGCCGTAGTAGCATTACGTATTCGGGTAAGCATATCAGCTATAGGATCAGAAACAGTCACCAATACCTCCTCAGTTTATACCTATCATATAACATTTAATTAAACCTAAAAATCTCGGTTAAGTTCCCTCTTAGCCTCATCCAGCGGAGCCAAACCCAGCTTTCAGTGAGGCAATGCCTCTACCAGTTACCAGCTCGATTTTCTCACCCCGGGGATCTGGCCAGCCAGAGCAAATTTGCGAAAACAGATACGACACAAGCCAAACCGACGCATATAGGCACGAGGCCGACCACACAAGTAACACCGATTGCGTTGCTGTACCTGATGCTTAGGGGTACGCTGTGATTTCACAATCATTGATTTTTTAGCCATCTACATCCCTTACTCAATCCATACTGAAAGGCATTCCTAACAACCCGAGTAACTGTCTGCCTTCCTCATCAGTATTAGCGGTGGTCACAATTGAAATTTCTAACCCCCGCACTTTGTCTATCTTATCATATTCTATTTCAGGAAAGGCAATCTGCTCCTTAAGCCCTAAGGTATAATTACCCCGGTTGTCAAAGGCATCCCGGGGAACCCCTTGAAACTCACGCACCCGGGGCAAGACAGCATTCACCAGCTTATCGAAGAAATCATACATTCGCTCTCCCCTTAGGGTTACCTTTAACCCAATGGGCATTCCCGCCCTCAACTTGAACGAGGCAATAGATTTCTTAGCTCGGGTAATTACCGGGTGCTGTCCTGAGATAGCCACTAAATCAGCCTCTGCTGCCTCCAGTACCTTGGCATTCTGGATAGATTCCTTACCCAACCCGATATTAAGCACCACCTTCTCCAACCGTGGCACCTGCATTATATTCTGATACCCATAAAGCTTCATCAGCTTGGGGATAACCTCTTTTCGGTATCTCTCCCTGAGCGACGACATCTAATCAATCACCTCATGACAGGAACGGCAAATACGAACCTTCTTTCCATCCTCCAGAAACCGGAAACCAATCCGAGTGGGGCGATTACACTGGGTGCAAATCAGCATCACATCTGACACATGGATTGGCGCCTCTCGCTCTATTATGCCCGCCTGCTTTGCCTGACCCGTCGGTCGGGCATGTTTCTTAATAAAATTAGCCCCCTCAACTATCAGCAATCCATCCTCAGGATAAACGAAACGCACCTTACCCTTCTTACCCTTATCTTTGCCGGCGATAACTAACACATTATCATCCTTTCTAATCTTCATCGCCATCTCACAATACCTCAGGGGCTAGTGATATAATCTTGGTAAAATTCTTATCCCTCAACTCTCTGGCTACCGGCCCGAATATCCGGGTTCCTTTAGGATTGTCCTTATCCGTAAGGATTACCGCCGCATTCTCATCAAACTTAATATAAGAACCATCGCCACGGCGATACTGCCGGGTGGTACGAACGATAACCGCCCTGACTACATCCCCCCTTTTTACCATTCCCCCGGGGGTTGCCCGCTTAACCGTAGCCACAATAACATCCCCTACCCGGGCATATTTCCCAGTGTTCCCGGGTACGTTAATACACAAAATCTGCCGGGCACCGGTATTATCCGCTATTTTAAGTCTGGTTTCTGATTGAATCATTCCTCTCTATCCCCAAGCAATTTCAGCTTGCCTCCTTAGGCTGAACCTCAATCACTACGCCCTTGGTTACTATCTCCACCACCCGCCACCGCTTTTGTCGTGATAGAGGGCGAGTCTCAACTATCCTGACCATATCCCCCACACCACACTCATTATTTTCATCATGAGCCTTATACTTAGTCAGTCGATTAATCCTCTTCTTATACAGCGGATGATGCCGAAATGTCATCACCCCCACCACCACTGTTTTATCCATCCGATTGCTTAACACTCGACCCAACCTAACCTTAGCCTTACCCTCCATAATCCTGAACCTGCCTTATACCTAGCTCCTTCTCTCTCAATATCGTTTTGAGGCGAGAAATATTCCTCTTCGCCTGTGGAATTTCTCGATGATTGGTTAATTGCTTAGTCGCTGACTGAAGACGCAGCTTGAATAGCTTCGCATAAGCCTCATCCAATCGCTTGTTTATTTCCTCAGCACCAAGGACCCTAATCTCTTCAACCTTCAAATCTCAATAACTCCCTGTTCACTTAGTCGTTACCCCCGCGCTAACCTCTCTAGTCACAAACCTGGTTTCAATAGGCAACTTATAAGCGGCTAGCCGCATTGCCCCTCGGGCAACCTCCTCACTAACCCCCTCCATCTCAAACAGAATCCTCCCCGGTTTAACTACCACCACCCAGTGATCCACTGCTCCCTTACCGGACCCCATACGGGTCTCCGCTGGCTTTGTCGTCACCGGTTTATCCGGGAAAATGCGTATCCACACCTTACCACCACGACGAACATAGCGGGTCATCGCCCGCCGTGCCGCCTCAATCTGACGACTAGTAAGCCAAACACACTCTAATGCCTGCAATCCAAAATCGCCAAAGACTACAGTATTCCCCGCCTGTGCCTTTCCTCGACGATGCCCCTTGTGAGACTTACGATATTTTACTCGTTTAGGTTGTAGCATCTGGCTCCTTCAATTCTCCAGGGGTAGCACTCTTGGTCTCTATTTTCTTGATCGTCTTCTTTACTGGCTTCTCTACCAGCTCCTCAGTCGGCTTGACTGCCTCTTCAGCTGGAGCTAACACTGCCTTTTCACTAACTGCCACCGCGGTAGGTTCCAGCTCTGCCTTTTCACTAACCGCCACCTCCACCATCGGTACCACCTCCTCAACCTCCGCTACCTGAAGCTCAGGGAGAATATCTCCTTTATATATCCATACCTTGACCCCAATCCGACCAAAAGTGGTATGTGCCTCGGCGGTACCATAATCAATATCAGCTCGTATCCGATGCAGGGGTACTTGCCCCTGATGCAATACTTCACAACGCGCTATCTCAGCACCACCCAATCTGCCGGCACAATAAATTCTCATCCCTTTAGCCCCTGCCTGAATGGTACGAAAGAGGGCTTGTTTCATTGCTCTTCGATAAGCAATACGACGCTCAAGCTGCTCCGCCACTGACTTGGCTACCAAGTGAGCATCAAGCTCAATCTGCCTGATTTCCTTAATATTAAGCTGTATCTTATCTCCGGTAAGGCCTTCCAGGTACTGCCTCATCTCATCAACCCGCTGCCCACCTCGCCCGATAACCACCCCAGGGCGAGCGGTATGAATATCCACCAGCACCCTGTCCCCCTGACGGTTTATCTCCACCAGAGAGATGCCAGCGTCAGCATACTTAGACCCAATCGCCTGCCGAATCTTCAGGTCTTCCTGTAAAAACTTCACGTAATGCTTGTCAGTATACCATTTAGCTTCCCAATCTCGTATAATACCCACCCTGAAACCGATGGGATGAACCTTACGCCCCAATTTCTTCCTCCTCGGCGACAACCACCGTAATATGACTAGAACGCTTGAGGATAGGGCTGACTTGCCCCCGCGAACGAGAGTAAAACCTCTTCGCCGTTTTCCCTTCGTCAACGTATATATGTACAATCCTCAAATACGAAGACATCTGAAAATTGTTCTCGGCATTAGCCACCGCTGATTTTATCACCTTAGCCAGCACCCGAGCCTTTGGCGTAGGAGCAAACCTGAGCAGAGTCAATGCTTCATCCGCTTTCCTACCCCGCACCATATTTACCAAGGGGCGCAACTTACGCGGGGTTACCCGTACATTTTTTGCTACCGCTCTTACTTCCATATCATCCCTTATCTTCTTATCTGGGTGGTTTTTTCAGCTCTAGCAACATGTCCCCTGAATGTCCGGGTTAAGGCAAACTCACCCAGCTTATGCCCCACCATATTCTCGGTGATAAAGATAGGCACATGCCTCCTACCGTTATGTACCCCAATAGTCAACCCTACCATTTCGGGAAGGATAGTCGATGAACGTGCCCAAGTCTTGATTACTGCTTTCTGGTCAGAGCGGATAAGCGCATCTACCTTCTTCATCAATTTAGCATCAACCGCGGGGCCCTTTTTAGTTGACCTTGACATCTATTTCCACCTTTACTTACTTCCCCGACGTTTAACAATCATTCTGTCCGAGGCTTGAGGCTTACGGGTTTTATAACCTAACGCCGGCTTACCCCAAGGTGTTTTGGGTCCGGGCATACCTACCGGCGACCTTCCTTCCCCACCACCATGAGGATGGTCATTCGGGTTCATCGCCGAACCCCTCACCGTAGGACGCCATCCCAGCCATCGCTTGCGGCCCGCCTTACCCAACTTGATACCTCGATGGTCGAGATTTCCTACCTGTCCGATGGTAGCTAAACACTCACTACGAATCCGTCTCATCTCGCCGGATGGTAACCTAACCAGAGCGTACTCACCCTCTTTAGCCATCAGTTGCGCCACCACCCCAGCACTTCGCACCAACTGCCCCCCTTTTCCCCTGCTTAATTCAATATTATGAATAACTGTCCCGTTAGGAATCGAACTTAGCGGTAAGGTATTACCAGCGGCTATTTCAGCATCATCACCCGACTTTATTGTATCTCCTACCGCAAGACCTAATGGAGCCAGTATGTAACGCTTTTCACCATCGGCATAGTAGATAAGGGCAATATTTGCCGAACGGTTAGGGTCATACTCTATCGCCGCTACCCTTCCCGGAATACCAAATTTATCCCGTCTGAAATCAATAACCCGAAGTCTCCGTTTGGCACCCCCCCCACGATGGCGAACCGTTATTCTCCCCTGGTTATTGCGTCCACCTCGTTTTCTAAGTGGTTGGAGCAATGCCCTTTCCGGTTTAGACTTGGTTATCTCCTCAAAAGTAGCCCCACTCATCTCCCGCCTACCGGGAGAGGTCGGACGATATATCTTCAGTCCCACTTAACTTTTACCCCTCATAATCTAAATACCCTCAAAGAATTGAATACTGTCACCGGGCTGGAGGGTTACTATCGCCTTCTTCCACGACGGGGCTAAGACCCGTCTCCCCCCCATCGCTCGCCTCTTACCCGGCACCGAAATTACATTAACCGAGGTTACCCTAACCTCAAATGCCTTCTCTACCGCCTGCTTAATCTGGCCTTTATTCGCCCCCTCTGTCACCACAAAGGCATATTTACCCAAGGCTTGAAGGTTAGTCCCCTTCTCAGTAATTAACGACCGGCGTAACACCTGATAAGGATTCATCGTTCCTCCCTCACAGCTACCTTAGACCCCCACAACTGTTCTGCCCGACGCACTGCCGGCTCGGTCATTAGTAGCACCTTATGCGAAAGAATATCAACCACATTAATCAGATCGGCAGGTAATGTTCTAACCTCAGGTAGATTGCGCGCCGATTTAATCACATTACTGTCAGCGCTACCGGTCACAATAAGGGTTGATGAAGCTATCCCCAGGGCAGCAAGAATACCCACCATCTCCCGGGTTTTAGGCTTTTCCAATTCAAACGATTCCAAAACCTTCAGTTCGCCATCCCTGGCTTTCACTGAGAGCAGACACTTTAGCGCCAGACGACGCATCTTCTTCGGCATCGCCTGAGAATAATCCCTCGGGCGGGGACCGAAACAAACGCCACCCCCCCGGCGCAACGGTGATTTAGCACTGCCAGCGCGAGCATTACCAGTGTGTTTCTGCCGAAATAGCTTACGCCTACTGCCGGTAACCTCACCGCGGGTCTTAGTGTTAGCTATCCCCTGGCGAGTATTTGCCCACTGTCTCACCATCGCCTGATGCACCACCGCCTCGTTAAACGGCACCCCAAACAGCTGGTCGCTAACATCAATATTTCTCACTACCTCTCCGGTAACACTATAAACTGGAATCTGCACCCACTATCCTCTCCCAGTTGATTTCCTGACTAACAATAGTCCATTTCTCGCTCCCGGTACGGCTCCCTTAACTAAAAGCAGATTACGCTCCGGGTCAGCAGTAAACACCTCCAGGCAACGCACTGTAACCCGCTGGTTTCCCATACGCCCCCCCATCCGCGTCCCCTTAAACACCCTGCCCGGGGAAGCGCAGGCTCCGATAGAACCAGGGGCACGATGCCGGTCTGATTGCCCATGTGTCTTAGGACCACCCTTGAAATGATAGCGCTTAACCACCCCCGCAAAACCCTTGCCTTTGGATACCCCGATAACATCAACCATATCCCCTGTCTTAAACAGGCTAACATCGACCTTATCACCTACCTGAACATCCCCAACATCATCCACTCGGAACTCCCGAAGATACCTAAATTCACCTAATCCCTTGAGGTGCCCCTTCCTCACCGAGTTGAGTCGTTTTGATCTACCAAAGCCAAGCTGAAGGGCATTATAGCCGTCGCTGGCTACTGTTTTAATCTGAATCACGGCGCACGGACCAGCCTCAATAGCCGTTACTGCCCCCGCCCGGCCATCATCTCTGAACACCTGAGTCATTCCTAATTTTTTACCGATAATCCCGGAAATCATAGCTATTTTCTCATAATCCTTATAATTTTATATCAATACCCACCCCTGAAGGGAGACTTAACTTAGCCAGAGCATCTACCGTTTTAGAAGTTGTTTCGATAATATCAATCAGGCGCTTGTGAGTGCGAATCTCAAATTGCTCCTGAGAATCCTTATCGGTAAACGGGGAGCGAATAACACTGAACTTTTCCACCCGCGTCGGTAGTGGCACCGGCCCACTGACTACTGCCCCTGTCCGCTCCACCGCCTCTACTATCTGCAGCGCCGAGAGATCAAGCAGCTTGTGGTCGAAGCCCTTTAACTTAATACGAACCTGTTGCTTGGACATAACTTAATACCCCAGAAGACTAATTAGCCAAATTACCATAATAACTCATTTCCTCTCCGTAGCCTTAATCTTCTCGGCTAACACCGGAGGCAACACCTGATAGTTATAGAATCTCATCGAATGGGTAGCCCTACCCTGAGTTAATGACCTAAGGTCGGTAGTATAACCAAACATCTCTGCTAGTGGTACTAGAGAACGAATGATATTCGTTCCACTGTGGGTTTCGATAGCCTCAATATGCCCTCGCCGCGAATTAATATCACCGATTATATCCCCGAGGAACTCCTCAGGGGTGACTATCTCCAGCTTCATCACCGGCTCCAGTAGCACCGGGTTAGCTTTATTAACCCCGCTCTTCAGAGCTATTGAGCCCGCCATCTTAAAGGCTATATCGGAAGAGTCAACCTCATGATAACTACCATCATAAAGGGTTACCTTGATATCAACCACTGGGTAGCCAGCCACCACCCCAGTCCCCATCGCCTCCTTAATCCCCGCCTCTATCGCCGGGATATACTGCTTGGGTATTACCCCACCCTTCAGAGCATTAACGAACTGAAAGCCACGACCTCGCTCCATAGGTTCAAGCTCAATCCAGACATCACCATATTGACCATGTCCTCCGCTTTGTCGAGCGAATTTACCCTCTGTTTTCACTGGTACAGTTATGGTTTCCTTATAGGCCACCCACGGCTTACCCACCTTAGCCCCAACATTAAATTCACTGAGTAACCGACCCACCAACACTTCAAGATGAAGCTCCCCCATACCTGAGATAACCGTCTGACCAGTCTCCTTATTGTAATCCACCTTAAAGGTGGGGTCCTCCTCAGCCAATTTGTGGAGGGATTCCCCAATCCTATCATTATCCACTCGGGTTTTGGGCTCAATAGCAATTGAAACTACCGGTTCGGGAAAGGTAATTGTCTCCAGTAATATCGGAGGCGAACCCTGACACAGGGTATCCCCGGTAAAGGTATTCTTAAGCCCTATTGCCGCCACAATAGCCCCCGTATCGGCCTCGGCTATCTCCTCACGATGATTGGCATGCATCAATAGTAGCCTCCCGATACGCTCCTTCTTACCCCGAGTGGCATTAAGCACCTGAACCCCAGCTCGCACCACCCCCGAATATACCCTCAGGTAAACTAACCGCCCCATAAAGGGGTCAGCAACCACCTTAAATGCCAGCGCTGAGAAGGGGGTATCATCCTTGGCAGAGCGGGCAATCTCAGCACCCGTCTTGGTGTTAGTCGCCCTTATCGGCGGCATATCTAATGGCGACGGTAGATAGTCCACCACGGCATCAAGCAAGGGACGAATCCCCTTATTCCGCAGCGCAGAACCACAGAGAATAGGCACCACCTTATTTGCCAGGGTCGCTCTCCTTAAGGCCAGTTTTAGCTCAGCGGGGGTAATATCCTCGCCATTAAGATAAGCAAGCATAATATCATCATCAACTTCAGCTAATTTTTCAATTAACATCCCACGAAACTGGCTACATCTTGCCTGCTCCGACTCGGGAATAGCTATCAACCGCGGTTCCGAGGTCGGGTCGGCATCAAAATGCCACGCCTTGTTCTCCACGAGGTCAATGACCCCCCTAAACGACGCTTCACTACCCAACGGCAATTGCACCGGCAAGGGATTGGTCTTTAATCGTTGTTCAATCATCACTAGTGTCCGATTAAAGTCAGCCCCAATCCTATCCATCTTATTGATGAAACAGATTCGCGGCACATGGTATCGATTAGCCTGTCGCCACACCACCTCTGACTGAGCCTCTACCCCGGCAACAGCATCAAAGACGACCACCCCACCATCTAGCACCCGGAGACTACGCTCAACCTCAGCCGTAAAATCCACGTGACCCGGGGTATCAATAATATTTATACGATGCTCCTGCCAGTAGCAGGTGGTAGCCGCGGCAGTAATCGTAATGCCTCTCGCCCTCTCCTGCTCCATCCAGTCCATCACCGCCGTTCCCTCATGAACCTCGCCAATCTTGTAGGTACGCCCAGTATAATACAGCACCCTCTCGGTAACCGTAGTTTTACCAGCATCAATATGAGCATGATAGCTATATTTCGTATACAATCTAACGGGAAACTTCTCGACATCACTCTATCCTCTACCCTACCTTTGACAGGCTTCGAATGCTCAGCTAAAATACCAGAACTATTAGTCACTAATCCTATTACCACCTATAATGAGCAAAAGCCCGATTGGCTTCAGCCATTTTATGAGTATCATCACGCCTTTTAACCGCCACCCCCTGCCCCTTAGCAGCATCACTAAGCTCCGCTGCCAATCTCTCGGCCATAGATCTACCCGTTCTCGCCCTGGCTGCCTTGGCTAACCAGCGCAATGCCAGCGACAGACCGCGCTCCGGTTGAACCTCTATCGGTACCTGATATGTAGCCCCACCTACCCGGCGCGGCTTAACCTCAAGCAGAGGGGTCGCTCTTTTTAAGGCTTCTTCCAGAACAGCCACTGGCTCTCTCGACTCCCGCTGCTCGATAAGACGAAAGGCATCATAGATAAATCTCTCCGCAGTGCTCTTTTTACCCTTAAGCATCAATCTATTAATCAACTGCGATACCACTAAGCTATTATACTTAGCGTCAGGAAGTAATCTTCGTTTAATAACCCGAGCCCGCCTTGGCATCTTGCCTCCTTAACCTAGGTAACCCCCACCGTTCCCTTAGCTCGCTTGCTGCCATACTTACTACGACCCTGATGGCGATTAACTACTCCAGTGGTATCCAATGTCCCCCGGATAATATGATAACGAACCCCGGGTAAATCCCTCACTCGACCACCCCGAATCAGCACCACCGAGTGTTCCTGTAAGTCATGTCCTTCACCGGGGATATAAGCCAGCACCTCCATCCCGTTAGTCAGCCTCACCTTAGCTATCTTCCGCAGTGCTGAGTTAGGTTTTTTGGGGGTAGCTGTCTTAACATAGATGCAAACCCCTCGCTTCTGGGGAGACCCACTCACCTCCACCTTTTTGTTCTTCAAGGTATTATAGTTAAGACGCAATGCCGGCGCCTTGGCTTTTCGAGCCGTCTTCTTCCGCCCTTTACGGACTAATTGATTAACCGTTGGCAAGGTCTTTTCCCTCTCCCCACAATTTTAATGGATGAGCCGAGGCTCATCCATCTAGATACCAACACTAAAAGTTCGAAGCCTAATCTATCACCAACTCAGTGATAATGTCCACTGACGACTAAGTCTAACACAGCTAGCGATTGAATGTCAACAGAACAACCAGTAAGGCTTTATCCGCCACAGAGCGGGGCTAGGATTAATCAATATTCTCGTGCTGATAGATTCCCTGATAGCCTTCGGTTTCCCCGGTTAAACGTAAAAAAACGAGCTGCATAACCCTGGCATTCTTCTGCAAACGAAACCCCTGGGGGTTACCGACTACCATCAGGGATTGAGAGCGACCGCTATACCCAGCATCCCACACCGCCGTATGCACCGTAACCCCGCAGCGAAGCAAACTTGAGCGGGGAGTGCCCAAGGCCATAATATCCCGAGGCAGATGGACAATCTCATTATAGGTAATAAGGTAACTCCCTGGCATCAGGTCAATAAAGCCCAGCCCGTCAAACACCAGGGGGGCTAAATCAGGCAACCGCCGCTCAGCATTACTAACCGTTATCTTGCCCGACGACTGAAGCAATGCTATCTCACCAATAGTCAGGTCAACCCCATTAGATTGCACCTGCTCCTCAAGGCTAATATAGCCTTCCACCAGAGGTAGCTCCCGTTCCAATAACCGATAGATATCATCCTTAGATAAAACGACTGACATTACCAATAATTCTCCCGCCGGCTATACAATTATACCATGGTAATCCTGCAGTGCCGAGATAGCCCTAAACAACAGTCAGAAATCCCTACCACTACCATATTGAGGAAAGGTCACTGATATTATATCTATGGCTGGTTGTTCTCCACCGCTTGCCTAATCCGGTAGCGAAACTTTAGGATACCCGCTTCGTCCCCCGAATTACGGAAATAGAAAACATACGAGCCGGAATTTCCCTCGCCCCTAATAAGAAAAGTATGCTCCGTAGATGGCAATGTCCAGGACAGCTTGGTGCTATCGGGGCGGATATAAGAGCCAACAATGTCCTCATCAGCAACCCAACTACCCTGCAGAACCTCATCCTCGGCTACATTAATGCTTATCCGAAAAACCTCCCCCGGGGATATAGCCGTCTTTGTCCTCTCATAGGAAATCGGCACAAAACACCCCACCATAAACACCACCACCAGAGACAGAGCCGTAACTAAAAGCCGACGAGTCACCTTACCCATAGTTACTCCCCTAAGACTAACCCTTTATACTCTCAACCGATAACCCCTGTCAATAATCTCAAAGGAGGGATGAAAGATAACTATTACGGTACAATAAAGAAATATCTAAACCAAAATTAGTGGCAACGGCTGGATTTGAACCAGCGACCAAGGGCTTATGAGTCCCCTGCTCTGCCACTGAGCTACGTTGCCATCAGGCAGAAAATATAGCATAATTCAGGTAAGACTGTCAATCCGACTAGCTAAAGATATGGACGGCTGATGCCTTAAAGGTTATATATACCAACATACCATTTTCCAGATGCAAATCGTCAAACGAACGCCGGGTAATTACCACAATAAAGGGAACCCCGACATTTACCGTAACCTTGATGACAACCCCATTATCAGCAATACCCTCAATGTTGCCAGCAAAGGAATTCCGGGCACTGGAGTCAATTGGTTTAAGGGAGACGAGGATGTCTTCAGGCCTGATTGAAACATAAACTGGTCCTGACTTGGGAATTGAGGATACCATTTTTACCCCATTTACACTGATATAGGAAATACCATTTTCAATGGTGGCTTCTCCTCGAAATAGGTTAGTGACCCCCAGAAAGTCAGCAGCGAATCTAGAATTGGGTTTTCTGAACACCTCACTGGGCTCACCTACCTGGACAACCCCCCCTTGATTCATTATCGCCATCTGATTACCCAGCATGAAGGCTTCGTCAAAGCTATGGGTAACATGAATCATGGTAGTTTGGGTCAGGGAATGAATTTTGCGCAGCTCTTCCCGCAATCGGCCCCTGGTTTCATTATCCAGGGCGCTTAATGGCTCATCCAAGAGTAATATCTCCGGCTCCATGATTAAGGCACGGGCGATAGCCACTCGTTGTTGTTCACCACCACTCATAGTTCCCGAATAGCGATGGAGCAGATGGGAGATACCCAGCAGACTAGCCAGTTCATCGACCCGGCGGCTGACCTCTGCTTCAGCAATCTTCTTTGACCTTAGCCCAAATCGGATATTCTTTTCCACCGTCAGGTAGGGAAACAACATATAGTCCTGATAGACCATACCGATATTTCTGCCCCGCGGCGGGAGGTTAGTGATATCGCGTCCGTTGAGGATAATCCTACCCTTGTCGGGATGGTAGATACCAGCGATTGTCTCCAGCAGAATTGTTTTTCCGGCTCCGGTGGGCCCCAATAGCATAAAATACTCGCCATCGTTGATATCAAGGGACACATCCTTAAGAAAAAACTCCCCCAAATCCTTGGATATATGCTCGATTTTAATCATTCTGATTCCCTTAGAATACCCGAGCCGCACCACCAAACTTTTCAAAGATAAACAGCGATACCAGCGATATGATAATCAGAATAGTCGCTGCGGCGATAGCTAACGGCAATTCACCACAGGACATATTCAGGTATAGCAAGATGGGCAGAGTCTCTGTTTTCATTCTGGTAGCTCCAGCCACCATCAGTGCTGCCCCAAACTCACCTATCCCTCTACACCAGGTAATAATCGACCCCGCCATCAAGCCATTCTTCGACATCGGCATAGTTACCCGCCAGAAGGTCTGCGCTTCAGTGCAACCCAGTGTCTGCGCCACATATTCATACCGGGGATTTATCCCCTGAAATGTAGATCTCATTATCCGGAACATAAATGGCACATTCACGAAGAACTGGGCGAGAACGATACCTTTGGGAGTGAAAACAAATGCCAGTCCGACTTTAGCGAGTTCACTACCAAAGGCTGTTGTCCCAAATAGTATCAGTAAACCAACCCCAGCTACCAGAGGAGGGAGTGCCAGCGGCATATCCAGTATCGCATTAAGCAAACTCTTGCCGCGGAAATTACCCCTAGCCAGGGAATATGCTGCCGGCACAGCGACCACAATACACCAAATAGTAGAGATAACCGATGTTACTAAACTCAAGCCGATGGCAAAGTGTATCTCTTTAGAGGCCAGGCTATGAACAAAAGCCAGCGGCGTAGTGTGGGTAATCACGCCGATGAGCACGGATATGATAAAGATAGCCAGCGCAACACCAAAACCCAGCGTAATAACTCTAAATCTTGTTCCCCTCGGTTTACTAAACCCATGTAACATGTATCTATCTACCCCGCTATCTGCCAGGTCTGTCCCGGCTATGTCCAGACATAGTTATTCATACTTAGGGCTGGGATAGGCAGTAAAGCCATGCTTATTGAAGATAGCCTTTCCCTGGTCAGAGGCACAGAAATCAACAAACTCTTTCGCCACCTTCTGGCGCTCGGAAAAGGTAGTCGTGCCTATCGGGATTATCTTGATGATATTCTGCTCCCGGGGTATCTCAATGAGATCCGTTTTATCCTCGGTCCCGACAAATGAAGCCTGCCAATTTATGGTTACCTCAGCAGTTCCCATACACATATCAACCACCAGCTTACTTGCTGTGTCGCGGTAAGCAACAACATTCGGCTCCACAGCATCAAAAATTCCCTTTTTCTCCAGTATCTTCTTAGCCATTTTGCCGCATGCCGCCACCTTGGCATCCCCCAGAATAACCTTTACCCCGGGCTTGGTAAGGCCATCCAAACAGGTTATATTAGCTGGATTTCCTTCCGGAACCGCGATCACCGGTATATGATAAGCTACCCGTTGCTCATAATCGATAAGTCCCTTCTCTCTAGCCTTATCAATATACATCGTAGCACCGGGTATATAGACATCGCCCTTCCTGGTAAGCTCCATCTGACTTAACAGGGTATCAGAACCAGCGTAATTATACTGAACCTCAGTGCCGTATTGCTGCTGGAACAGCTCACCAATCTCATCCATTGGTTTTTTCATTCCTGCCCCACAGTAGACCATAATCGATGTTTCCTGATGGGGCTGGGAAGCACACCCCACTACCCCCACCACCAGGGAGATAACCACCGCCAGAACACCGACTAGAGAAATTATTCTCTTCTTCAAATCAGTACCTCCTTAAAAAAATTACCTGAGTAAGCAAGAGCTCCACTTCAAGGAGGAACATCTACACAAAAAATAGACACCTCAAAGAGGTGCCTAAGAACTCGATTACTTTTAATACGGCTCCCCTTTCCAAACACAGGAGGCATCATCATTTCTAACGATACCCTAACGGCCAGTCTTCATTGGCAATCCCTTTAGAAGAACAGGCTCGGGAAACATCTTTAATTTGCTATTATATTATTACACCTTCTACCAGCTGTCAATCCTTCCTTATCCCCCCACCCAATATACTGATTAATCACCAAAGATAATATGATGTAGCTGCTGACAGATAATCAGCGGGTCACTCCGTTGCCAGACATTTCTGCCTACCGCTACCCCAGCCGCCCCAGCGACTAAGATATCCCTTACCCGGTAGAGGAATTCCTCATCGGTATTGGTCGCTGGTCCCCCGGACATAACCACCCTGGTGGGAAAAGCGGAGTGGACTACCCGCCGGAAGCTCTCCTGACTGCCGGTGTATTTAATCTTGACCACATCGGCACCTAACTCCATTCCTATTCTGGCTCCATAGGCAACCACCGACGGGGCTTCATCAATAGCTAAACCGGTTTTTCGTTGCTCTTCCTGAGCTATCTTCAGGGTCTTTGAAGACGATTTTTCATTAAACAGGGACTTACCTCGGGGATACATCCAGCCGATTACCGGGAGTCCTTTATTATGGGCTTCCCTGATTATCTTAGCGAATTCGCGATGCATCTGAGCCTCATATTTTGACCCCGAATAGGCAGTATATCCCACCGCCGCTGCCCCCAGTGCCAAAGCATCCTCTACCGAATAGAGCTGGGGGGAATAAGGGTCTCCCTCGGTATAAAGTTCTGATGTCCCGTTCAGCTTGAGAATCAGGGGGACCCCGGAGCTCTGAATCTGGGATTGGTATTTTTCAGCCAGTCCGGCATGCAATACTATCCCGGTAAATCCCCCTCGCCCAGCTATGTCCAGAATATACTCCAGATTACTGCTTAGGGGGTTGGCTATAAAATCACGGGGACCATGCTCCAAACCATGGTCATAGGCTAATATCATTGCCCTTCCCCCGGGGACAATCCGGTTTTGGCGTTCGGTTAATTCCTGTTCCACTAGTTATCTCCTAACCAAAAAATCTGGCGGCTACTTCATAGATATTCATATCTACTGTCTTTACCCCATTAGCCACCTTCGACAACGGGACGCTAGTAATAGCCTTCCCTTTCAGTGCCACCATCTCCCCATACCTTTTCTGTTTAACTAGTTCAGTAGCCCTTACCCCGAAGGCTATCGCCAGATTCCGATCGTAAGCCACTGGGGTTCCACCCCGCTGTATGTAGTCCAGAGAGGAGACTCTGGTCTCTAGCCCAGTTCTCCTCCCAATAACCTCCCCCAGAATCCTGGCTATTCCCCCCAGACCTTCTATTCTATATGTTTCTCCCTGCTGAGTTATATCAACACCTCTCCTCAGCACTGGCTTATCTTCCCATTTAGTTCCTTCAGCCACCACGATAATACTGAAATTTCTCCCCCGCCGCTTTCTTGCCTCTAACATCTGACAAAGTTCCTCAATCTTCCCCTCATCCAGAGGAACCTCAGGAATCAGGATAGCATCCGCCCCGTTAGCCATCCCAGCGTAGGTAGCAATCCAGCCTGCCTGACGTCCCATCACCTCAAGAAGCATTACCCGATGGTGGCTTTCCGCTGTGGAGCGAAGCCTATCCAGGGCATCAGCAGCAATCTGGACAGCAGTCTGAAACCCGATGGTGTAATCAGTCTCTCGGACATCATTATCGATGGTTTTCGGGATACCTACTATGGAAAGTCCCATATCAGCTAATCGGCTGGTTAAACTCAGGGTGCCCTCCCCGCCGAGAACCACCAGTGCCTCTAGACCCAGCTTATTAAACCCATCACCAACCTGTTGCGGTCCCCCTTCAATTCTGAAGGGGCTAACACGAGAGGTTCCCAGAATAGTCCCTCCTCTTTCAATAATTCCAGTGGTATTATTGCTGTCCAGTATCTCATTCTCATTATTAATGAAGCCTTCCCAGGCATTACGAATCCCAATTACCTCATACCCCATCGGGATTGCCGTTTGCACAACCGCCCTGATAGCCGCATTAAGACCGGGGCAGTCTCCTCCCCCAGTTAGAATACCAATCCTTTTCTGATGACCCACTGGCCACCTCCTCTCAGCGAGGTTAATCTTTATTTTACTCTTACCCCCGGATTTCCTCAACACCCGACGCCCTCTAGACTTGACTTATCGGTAGATTTTAGGTAAATTAAAAGGTAATAATATATCTCAGTAATCGAGGAGTAATAACTTTGAAAGTACTGCTTGTTTATCCGTACTATCCCGATACCTTCTGGAGCTTTAAATATGCCCTGAAATTCACCCCGAAAAAGGCGCTGAATACCCCCCTTGGCCCAATAACTGTTGCTGCGATGCTCCCCACCGACTGGGAGAAGCGATTTATTGATATGAACATCGCCAAGCTGACCGATGACGATATCAAATGGGCTGACTATGTGTTTATCAGCGCGATGGTGGTGCAGCAGAAATCAGCTCTTGAAGTAGCCGCCCGATGTAAGAAATTTAATACCAAGGTAGTTGCCGGCGGCCCCCTGTTTACCACTGGGTATGGGTTATTCAACTACGCTGATAGCGATTTTGACTATATTATCCGTAATGAGGGAGAGCTTACCCTGCCTCCATTTCTAGAAGACTTGAGGCGGGGTTGTCCTAAACCCCTCTACCAAACCGAGGCGAGAGCCGATATAACCCAGACTCCCACCCCCTTATATTCCCTGCTTGATATCAATAAATATGCCCAGGTTACCGTCCAATACTCGCGAGGTTGCCCCTTTGACTGTGAGTTCTGCGATATTGTCGTTATTGATGGGCATGTCCCCCGTACCAAAACCCGAGACCAGATAATCGCTGAACTGGAAGCCATTTATAATCAGGGTTACCGAGGCAGTGTCTTCTTCGTGGATGATAACTTCATCGGTAACAAGAAAAAACTAAAAGCTGATACCCTGCCGGCAATAATTAAGTGGCAGGAAGCGAAGAAATACCCGTTCAAGTTCCTCACCGAATCCTCAGTAAATCTGGCGGATGACGAAAATCTGATGCAACTGATGTCCGACGCCGGGTTTGACAACGTGTTCGTGGGTATCGAGAGCCCCAATGAAGAGAGTCTAACTGAGTGTAACAAGTTCGCCAATAAGAAGCGTGACCTGGTAGGCTCAGTCAGAAAACTACAGAACCATGGCTTTCAGGTAATGGGGGGCTTTATCGTCGGTTTTGACCACGACCCTATCTCTATCTTCAAGAGCCAGATTAATTTTATTCAAAAAAGTAACATCGTAACTGCTATGGTTGGATTGCTGATGGCTCCTCCCGAAACCAAACTGTGGTATCGGCTGAAGGAGGAGAACCGATTGATACTCGACAGCACCGGGGATAATACCGACGGCAGTACCAATATCATCCCCAAGATGAACTTTGAGGTGCTGGTTAATGGCTATCGGCAGGTTTTACATGCCATCTACGCCCCCAAGAACTACTACGAACGGATTAACAACTTCCTCAAGGAATATAGGCCTAACGAGAAGCTTCTCCATGGACCTAAAATTCGCTTCCATAAGGTTCTATCGTTGATAAAAACCTCCTTCTACTTAGGGGTTAAAGACAATGCCCGCCTGCAATACTGGAAGCTGTTTTTCTCCACCCTGCGGAAAACACCTCGCCTTTTCCCATTAGCCATCACTATGGCTGCTCAGGGATATCATTTCCGCAAGGTCTACGAGAAGATTAAAAACACTAAAATAGACCCTCGCATCACCACAAAACAACAGCAGCTTTTAGAGAAAGAGTTCTCGGCATCACCAGTCAAGCATCCGGTTCTAAAAGAAGGGTATGTCTAAACAGAGGCATAAACTAACTTACCTTAACTCTAGTCTCAGGGAATAACCAATGTTCTCCCTAAAACATAGTCTGTCCCGGGTGGTGTTACATTAAGTTATGTCTTCTAACTATATCAGATTTAACCCCTAAGCACCTGCATTGCTTCTTCCCGGTAGGCATCCATCAGATAGGGTATCCCAGTAGCTCTAGCGCATTCTTCGGTTAGTGACATAAGCTCACTCCGGGTAATTGCCGGGACACTGAAACACCTGGCTCCAGCCATTAATTGCTGCAATCCTATCCGAATCTTGTCACTGTAGCTGTAGATTCCCAACGCCCCCAGCGGGATGTTCTTCATTTCATCAGCGCCGACTATATCCTTGACCTCCTCGTAGCAGACGAAAATTTCTTCCTGGGTTGAGCCAAATTGACTGACCGTTCGGGGTAACTTACCATCCTTAAGCCACTGCTGAATATTCTTCCCCACTATACCCGGAATCATCAGCGCCCGTCCCATACATACTGCCTTGGTAAAGGGAGCCCCCAGCGCCAGCGCTTTGAACACACCATCTTCACTACTGAACCCACCAGCAAAGGCAATATCGGGAACCCGTTCACCTCTATCAGCTAACTCCCGACAAAATTCGTAAGCCGCTGCATGTAGATATAGACTGGGCATACCCCATTCTTCCATCATTCGCCAAGGGCTCATCCCGGTTCCCCCAGGGGCACCATCTATAGTTAGTAGATCAATCTTAGCTTTAGAACTCCACTTGATTGCCATCGCCAACTCACGCAGACCGTAAGCGCCAGTTTTCAGGGTAATGCGTTTAAATCCCAGGTCTCTTAATCGCTGAACCTCAGTATAAAAAGCCTCCTCATCAATAAAACCAAGACGGCTGTGGCGCTCAAATTCCTTAATCGCTCCATCCTTAAAGGCCGCCTGACTAACCGGGTTTGACGGGTCAGGGGTAATAATATAGCCGCGTTTCTGGAGTTCTAATGCCCGCTCTAGACTACCAATCTTAATCTCTCCGCCAATACATTTCGCCCCCTGCCCCCACTTTAACTCAATAGTGTCCAGGCCATGCTTCTTCCTGACATACTCAGCAACTCCCAATCTGGTATCCTCTACATTCATCTGGACCAGCATTTCGCCATATCCCCGATGATAGCGCCGGTAGACCTCAATACGACGGTCCATATCGGGTGCTAAAGCTACCTTACCATTGGAATCAAGCTCAAGCTGAGGGTCAATGCCGCAAACATTTTCGCCACAGACCAAAGTAATCCCACTGATGGCCGCCCCAACAGCAAAATGTTCCCAGTTCTTACGGGCTATCTCGGTAGAACCGAGGGCACCGGTAAAGATGGGCACCTTCATCCTGACCTTAATATCCCAGCCATATTCTGTCTCAGTGTTGACAATGGGAAAGGTCGCTGTATCGGGATTACCGGTAACACCGGCCGGCAGCCCTCTGGCACCTAAGGCATATCCCTGGATATTAAAGTGTGAATAATCAACGGGATAGTCTTTATCGCCCCCGGCAGTAATTTCACCGAACGGCCCCGGATAGATTAGTTCCCGCCCCCGGAAGGTAGCCTTGAATACCTCGCAGTTTCCGGTGCAGCCATCAATACAGCGGGTACAGAGGCCGCTCATCGGAACGACACTCTTGGAACGATTGGTGGTCCGGGTAGCATCATTTGAATTTGGGCGTTGTAAGTTCATTCTCTAACTCTCCTTTAGTTAATTTTAGGTTTATCTCCCCTCACAGCTTGCTAAAAGGGAGCAGGTCTCGGTATTCCATAACTGTGCTCATCGCGTGAGTCTCAACCTCAATACCGGCTTCTTCAACTGCCGCCACCGGGTTTAAACCACCAATGAGCACCATACCCAGTCGATTAAGCTCCACCGGGACTTCACATACCGGCTCACTGGTATTCCCCATCACCATCAGCCCTCTCAGCCCGGCTTCCTCAAGTTTGGCTACCACCTCGTTAGCAATGGGCTGACACAAGGCAGGTATCTCACGAAAATTAGCCAGTAGCCTTCCGTTACCACTGCTGGCTACCTCAGCTACCGAGGTCATTTTAGCCCTGATGAATACCTCCGAGGGGTCTAGCGACGAACCAGCATAGTGAATCAGCTCCACAAAGCGAAGCGGCTGACGATTTCGCATCTGCAGAATGCCACCGAACCTTGAATCCATCGGAACCCCCGCTTTAAGCAAGGCACCATTTATCGCAATACTGCAGACAGTAGCTAAGGCTACCTTGCCCTGCGGAATAATTAACCCGTTAAAGGTCTCCCCCTCATCGGCCATAGCAACTAAATCGCTAACGCAAAGCCCGGCAGTAAAAACCGGCTCCATTATCCTTAATGCCTGTCTGAATCTCTCCTTGGGGAAAAAGGACAGGTTAATCGGAATCAAACCAGCCCGCTTATCCCAATCAAAATCGGTACGAAAGGCAAGCATCTCAATTCGAGAGATACTAAAGCCAACCTTATCCCTGACCAAAGCGCTATTTAGCTCTTCAATTCCTAACTCCGTAATCAGACGGCCATCCCTGCCCTCCAGCCGGGTTAGCCCCCGCTCATCCATCAGTTTGAGATGATACCTTACCGCCCTCTCCCCCAATCCTACCCCCAGGTCTTTCAGACGGCGGGCAATAACCCTGGCTCCTAATACCTCCGAAGAATCAGCCAATACCCTCAGGATAGCCAGCACCTTTCTCTTCACTCCTTGATTCTCAAATCCCATAACTATCTCCTCAAGCAGTAACCGTTTACCTAGTTATACCACAAGCCCATCTATCCATACAAGCCCCTCACCCAGATTAACCTAACAGATAGGAAAGCGGGCCATCCAACTTGTCATTCCCGACCCAACAGCATATAATTAAATCGTAATGTTGACATACTGGCATTAATGTGGTTACAGTGTTCAAGGGTATACGGTAACCGTGTGCCGTTACAGTAGCTATCGAAAAGACAGGGTAAGCCATAATGAAACGGATCCAGATTAACGAGTCGGTCTGTATTGGGTGTGGTCTCTGTGAAGTATATTGTCAGCTAGAGCACTCTCAGTCAAAGGACCTGATTAAGGTATTCAAAAGGGAATATCCCCAACCAGTATCTCGCCTCTCGGTTGAGCAGCGGGAGCCTATCTCTTTTGCGGTGCAGTGCCGCCACTGTGATGAATCCCCGTGTGTATATGCCTGCCTTACGGGAGCCTTGCAGAGAGACCCTGATACCGGCATTGTTACCGTGGATATTGACCGCTGTGCCGGTTGCTGGACATGTATGCTGGCTTGCCCGTACAGTGTTATCCGACAGGATTTATATCAGGGGAAGATAGCCAAATGCGACCTGTGCAAGGGACGAGAGATACCTGCCTGCGTGGAGAATTGCCCTAATGAAGCACTGACCTATGTTGAGGAAGATAGTATTATCCCCCAACTTCAACTAAAGAGAGAGGCATCATGATTGCCATCGTTGATTATGGAGCCGGTAATCTACGCAGTGTGGTTAATGCCATCACCAGACTGGGCTATCAGCCCCAGGTAACCAATCGTCCCGATGAGGTGATTAAGGCTCAGGCAGTTATCCTGCCCGGGGTTGGCGCCGCCACTGATACCATGGAGAATTTAAAGAAACTGGGGCTGACTAAACCGATTCGCCGGATTATTGCTGAAGGGCACCCCTTTTTCGGAGTATGTATCGGGTTACAGATTCTATTTACCGGCACAGAAGAGGGCGGCTGGCACGAGTGTCTCAACATCTTTCCCGGACGGGTAAAAAGGCTACCAGCGGGACTGAAAATTCCTCACATGGGGTGGAATCAGGTAGCCCAGAGACTAGCTCACCCCATTTTCGAGGGGATACCAGATAATGCCAACTTCTATTTTGTACATAGCTATTACGCTGCCCCTGATGATAAATCGCTGGTAGCCGGGGAAACCGAATATGGCATCCCCTTCTGTAGTGCTATCGCTAAAGGAAACCTGATTGCCACCCAATTCCACCCCGAGAAAAGCGGGGAATTTGGACTCAGGATGTATGACAATTTCATTAAGCTAGCGCTAAACAGCCACTACCAGGAACAAAAACAATGAAAAATGCGACCAAAGTAAAATATCTGCTCATCGGAAATTCAGCCGGGGGTATCGGGGCTGCCGAGGCAATACGAGAGGTAGACAAAACCGGGACCATACTCATCATCTCCGATGAATCCTACCCCGTCTATTCACGGCCGCTTATCGCCAAGTATCTGGCTGAGGGATACCCCCTAGAGAAGATGCTATATCGCCCGACTGATTTCTATCCGAAGAATAATATCCAGACCCGACTCGGCAATAAGGTAACCCATCTGGATATAGCTAATCACACCGTTAGACTGGAGGACGGGCAAGAAATCCAATGGCAAAAACTACTGCTCGCCACCGGCGGCTCACCTATCATTCCCCGGGTAGACGGGATAACTAAAAAGGGGGTCTTCCCCTTTATCACCCTTGATGATGCCAAGGCAATTGACCAGTTCGTCAGTAACCAAACCAAGGCAGTGATTATCGGGGGTGGATTGATTGGGACTAGCTTGACTGCCGCCTTGGTGGAGCAAGGGGTTGAGGTTACCGTGGTAGAGATGAAGGAACACATCCTAAATGCTATCCTTGATGATGAAATGTCAGTAATAGCTGAAGCCACCCTTATTCAGAACGGGGTTAAGGTTATTACTGGGCATACCGTAACCAAGATAAACAGTCGCTCTAAGGGAGATGATACCGTAAGTCAGGTTACTCTGAACGATGGCACTCGGATTCCGTGTGATATGGTAGCCATGGCTATCGGGGTTCGTCCCCGCAGTGAGCTGGTTTCGGGAACCGGGGTAACCACCAATCGCGGGATAGTAGTTGACCGCTATATGACAACAAGTAACCCTGATGTCTATGCCAGCGGTGATGTTGCTGAAGCCTATGACCTGGTCTACCAAGAGAACCGCCTAACCCCAATCTGGCCCAATGCCTATCTGGGGGGAAGGATAGCCGGACTTAATATGGCAGGGAGAATCACCGAATACCCCGGGGGAACATCAATGAACGCAATGAACTACTTCGGGTTAAATATTGTCTCAGCAGGAATACTAATTCCGGCTGATGATAGCTACGAGGTTCTTAGCCAACGAAGCGGGTTTAACTATGTTTAACTATAGAAAGGTTATCCTCAAGGATGGGGTAGTGGTCGGGATGATTTTGGCAGGTGATATTGAGAAATCGGGCATCATTTTCAGCCTGCTCAAGGACAGGGTAAATGCCAGCAGTTTCAAGGAAAGTCTTATCGCCGATGATTTTGGCATTATCTCCTTGCCCGAGGAAGTATGGCGGACTCGTCTGGAAATACCATTAAAATAGTGATTATTGTGGGGCCAAGATGATGCGACAACTTAATCAAATTAACAACCCCTATAATGACAGTAAGGTTCATGATGCCTGTTCTATATTTGGGGTGATGGATACCATGGGAAAGAGGTTCTCTGGAGAAGGGATTATTCGAGCAATTACTAATATGCATGACCGGGGTAATGGCTTAGGAGGGGGATTTGCCATTTACGGGCTCTACCCCGAGTATGCCAACTACTATGCCCTCCACATAATGTATTTGAGTCCCGAGGG
>JAGGZY010000047.1 GCA_021161775.1 Dehalococcoidales bacterium | reverse complement strand
GTATAATACTCAAAGCCCCTCCCTGATGTTATGTCAATCTGATAACGATAACCCAGCGACTCAACAAGGTCAACCGTAGCTATAAAACTATCAACCTGAGATTCAAGTTCGGGTAAATCCTGATTAAGGATGGCTTTCAGGTTTTTTAGATATTCCGATGATTTCCCCTTCATTTCCAGCAGGACAATTACTGCCTGCCCTAGCTCAGGACAACGGGACTTTATTTGGCTCAGCACTGCCGGGGCACCATCGAGAATCTGGTCAAACACCCTAGCCTGTTCATCAGAACTCAGCCCCAGCTTGGATAGCAAACCCCTGATCAAACCGGCATGGGACAATTTCAAGGTAACCTTCTTGATACCCAGCTTACCCAGTATCTCAAACACCAGCATTATCAATTCTACATCAGCTTGCGGTGAGCTTACTCCGATAAGCTCCACCCCCCCCTGCCATCTCTCCCTCGCCTCTCGTCCTGTCTCTTCAAAGCGAAAAATATTAGCTACATAGAAGAGCCTAGCTAATCCCCTAGTAATTTCATCGATATAAAACCGGGCTACCGGGATAGTACCATCAGGTCTTAATACCACCCGCTGCCCACTCCACCCATCCCAATCGAGGAAGGAGTAGACCTTGCCTAACATACCAGGGGTGAGGGTTCCCACCGAGGTAAACAGGTAAAGATACTCCAGAACCGGTGTCCTAACCTCCTGATAGCCCCATTTAAGGCAACAATCCCTGAAGGCCTGTTCCACAGAGCGGAACCGCAACATCTCCTGGGGAGATAAATCCCGACTTCCCTGACATCGCTGAACTCTCATTACCATATCCCTGAAATTGTATACTAATTTACTCAGGCTATTCAACCGTCCTATTCAACCGTCTTGAATTTTGCTAAGCTATTTGCAGTAGGGGCACAATCTAATATATAATCTACTTAATAAAATAGATACTTGGCCGAGGCTAATTGGCCCTTATTTAGAGGAGGTTCAAATTGTTTGAGACAGTCCAACCCGGGCTGTGGGTAAAACCAACCATCGCCATGATATGTAGCGGCATTGCCGCTTTCATCATCTATAAGTCTGTTCGGGCTCACCGACAGCAGGCAACCACTGGCCGGGAGGAGCTGATTGGCAAGACAGCTATCGTCAGAACCCCTCTTCACCCCGAAGGTACTGTCCTCTACCAAGGGGAGTTATGGACCGCCATCCTCGATCAGGGACAAGCCAAACCAAATGAGGAGGTGACCATTACCCGAACCGAGGGCCTGAAACTATATGTAACCAAAAAACTAAAATACCACTAAAGGAGATTTAAAATGCCAACCTGGGGTATCGTACTACTTATCGTCATCCTGCTAGCTATATTCCTCCCTAATACTATCAAGATTACCCGTGAATACGAACGCGGGGTTATCTTCCGCTTCGGCCGCCTCGTCGGCGCCCGAGGCCCCGGCCTATTCGTTATTATGCCCTTCGTCGACCGAATGATTAAAGTGGACCTCCGTATCATCACTATGGATGTCCCCCACCAAGAGGTCATTACCAAGGATAATGTTACCGTCAGGGTAAACGCTGTGGTCTACTTCCGCGTTGTCGACCCCGAAGCCGCCGTAGTTAAGGTCCTCGACCACATCCGAGCTACCTCCCAGATATCCCAAACTACCCTCCGTAGTATCTTGGGACAATCCGAACTCGACGAACTACTTTCCCAACGCGAGAAACTTAACCAAATCCTACAAAAGGTAATTGACGAACATACCGACCCCTGGGGGATTAAGGTCGCTACCGTGGAAATTAAAGAGGTCGAACTCCCTGAACAAATGCAACGAATGATGTCCGCTCAGGCTGAAGCCGAAAGAGAACGACGCGCCAAGATTATCCACGCCGAAGGCGAATTCCAAGCCTCAGAACGACTCGCCGAAGCCGGCGTCATTATGTCCCGAAACCCGACTACCTTGCAACTCCGCTACCTCCAAACTCTAACCGAAATAGCCTCCGAAAAAAATAGCACCATCATCTTCCCCCTGCCTATCGATATCTTTAGTGCCTTCACTAAACTGACTAAAGTCCTTGCCCCCACCAGCGAAGAGGATACCGACTAAAATGACTTAAAACCCCATCCCTACCCGTAGTTAGGGTAGGGATGGGTAGTTATTCTACATCAGCCGCAGGGTAACATCACCGGCAATTACCCTGGTCAGTCTGCCATCAGGAAGACGTAGCAATAGACTACCGTCTCTGGCTACTGATTCAGCGATACCTTCTACTGTCATCCTTTCCGATGTCAATCGAACCGGTTTACCCAGCGTTACCAGATTGTCCCGCCAGTCTTCATAAATCGCTCCCCCAGCCAGTCGGGTCAGATATAGCCTTTCTACCTCAACTAACCACTGCCTTACCAGAGCTAATTGTGATACTTCCCTACCCAGCTCATCATAGAGACTGGTGGCTAGTGATTTAATCTCGGGAAAATCGGCAGTCCTAAGATTAACATTGATACCAATACCGATAATGGCACTCCGTAGGCTATCCCCTTGCCAGTCGTTCTCGATTAGAATCCCGGCTACCTTCTTACCCCGGAGTAGCACATCGTTGGGCCATTTAATTTGCGACTTTAGGCCAGTAACCATCTCAATACTACGCACCACCGCCAGCGAAGCTAGCATCATCAGGGAAGGCAAATGGGTCATATCCGGACGGAGAATAAGTGACAGGGCAATACTACCCCGGGGCGATAGCCAGACTCGCTTGATTCGCCCCCTACCCGCGGTTTGCTCTCCAGTAAACACCACGGTGCCTTCAACAGCCCCACGATAAGCCTGCCTTTTAGCCACATCCATCGTCGAGGCTAATTTCGGATAATAAAGAACCCTTCGCCCTACAAATTGGGTGGTCAGATTATCCGTGATTACCGACGGTGATAGATTATCTTCCATATTGGTCATTAAGCGAATAATTAGTGACCAGCAACGCCAATAAGCTCTGTAATATCAGTGATGCCCTCTCGCCTCATAAAATCCTCTATCCCTGCCACCACCTCAAGCGACGCCTGGGGATTGGTAAAATTAGCTACTCCTATCTGCACCGCACTGGCTCCAGCCATAATAAACTCCACGGCATCGCTAGCTGTGGTGATACCGCCACTGCCAATAATCGGCAACGCTACTGCCCCGGCTACCCGATACACCATATACAGAGCCACCGGCTTAATCGCTGGTCCAGATAGCCCCCCCGTTATATTACCCAGTAGTGGGCAACGTCGGTCAATATCAATCAGCATTCCAGTTAGGGTATTAATCAGGGATATCGC
>JAGGZY010000043.1 GCA_021161775.1 Dehalococcoidales bacterium | reverse complement strand
TATTAGCTTCATGGGTGATGGGGCTACTAATCGAGGTACCTTCCATGAGGGGATAGATCTAGCGGCAATCTGGAGTCTCCCTGTAGTCCTCGTTATTGAAAATAATATGTATGCTGAGGCTACTCCCATTACCGATACCTGCAAGCTGGCTAACGTTAGTGATAGAGCGGTATCGTATGGTATTTCTGGCAAGACCGTTGATGGTAATGATGTTCTGGCAGTGTATGAAATAGTAGCTGAGGCAGTAGCTAAGGCGAGAAAGGGTGAGGGGCCGACCCTAATAGAGTGTAAAACATACCGTTGGCTGGGGCACTTTGAGGGTGATGCTATGACCTATCGAACTAAGGCCGAGTTTGAGGATTGGAAGAAAAGGGATCCTATTCCTCGATTTAGAAAGAAGCTTGCTGAAATGGGTGTTTTGAGTGAAGAAGCGGCCACTAAAATTGACCAAGAAATTAAGGATGAGATAGACAGGGCGGTTAAATTTGCTGAAGAGAGTCCGCTTCCAGCTCCTGAATTGACACTGGAGGATGTCTACGTTTGAGAAGATAAGAACCTTAAGGAGGTTAAAATAATGAGTGAAAAAACCTATGGTCAGGCTTTTAATGAAGCCGTTGATGAAGAGATGAAGAGGGATTCAACGGTATTTGTTATGGGTGAGGATGTGGGAAAGGCTTGGGGGGGGCCACTTGGTGAATATAAGGGTCTATTTGATAAATATGGAGCCGAAAGGGTAAGGCAGACACCAATTTCGGAGACAGCATTTGTAGGGGCAGGTATAGGTGCTGCCGCGGTTGGGATGAGACCCATCGTCACGCTAATGTTCGCTGACTTTTGGGGAACCGCCGGCGATGAGATATTAAATCAGGTTTCCAAGATGAGATATATGTTTGGCGGTAAGCTAACACTACCGCTAGTCATAACCTCTTATAGTGGAGGGGGTATGTCGGCAGCGGCTCAGCATTCTAAGTGTATTGAGGGGTTGCTGATAAGCATCCCAGGAATTAAGATCGTGTCACCATCCACCCCTAAGGATATCAAGGGCTTAATGACATCAGCCATCAGGGAAAATAACCCGGTGGCATTTTTTATCCACAAGGCACTGCTAGTTGGTGGGGTCAAGGGTGAAGTGCCGGATGGGGAATTTACTATTCCGTTGGGTAAGGCTGATGTTAAGCGAGCCGGTAAAGATGTTACCGTGGTAGCCATAAGCTACATGGTTCACAAGGCGCTGGTGGCGGCAGCTGAGCTGGAGAAGAAGGGAATCAGCGTAGAGGTTATTGACCCACGAACTCTAGTACCTCTGGACAAAGAAGTCATTCTGGCTTCGGTCAAGAAGACAGGTCGACTGGCGATTATTGATGAGGAGCCTAAAACGGGAAGCGTTGCCGGGGAGATAGCGGCGATAGTCGCTGAGGAAGCTTTTAGTTCGCTTAAGGCACCTATCAAGAGAGTCTGTGCTCCGGATACCCCGGTTCCATTCAGTCGGGTTCTAGAGAAATACTGGATGCCAGACGAGGATAACCTGATTAAGGCGATAAACGAAATTATGTAGTAGCTGGTAGATTGCCGGCTTAACTAAGTAAGCAATAGACGCAACTGATGATAGTCTCGGTTGCGTCTGTTTTAATTTGTCCTGGTGGAGATAGGGGGATTCGAACCCCCCACCTCTGCGATGCGAACGCAGCGCTCTCCCAACTGAGCTATATCCCCACCGGTAGCAATTATAACATATATTAGGTGTTGTTTAATGTATAGTCGCTGGACTACTGGGCATCTTGGTTAGCTAGACAGGAGATGCTAAAGTGAGGTAATATTTAGCGAGTCGTAATAAAGATTGGATAGTCAATGAATTTTGAGACAGTTATCGGATTAGAGGTACATGTCCAGCTATTAACCAAGAGTAAGATGTTTTGTAGTTGTAGCACCGAATATTCTGATGCCCCTCCCAACACCTTTGTCTGTCCGGTATGTCTAGCATTACCTGGAACCCTGCCTGTTATTAATCAACAGGCGGTGGAATATACCATAATGACAGCACTGGCATTACACTGTCATATTCCCGGCTATACCAAATTTGACCGTAAGAATTATCCCTACCCCGATTTGATGAAGGGTTATCAGATTTCGCAGTATGATGCCCCGTTGGGACAGCGAGGCTGGCTGGATATTGAGGCTAACGACCAAAGGAAGCGGATAGGGATAACCAGAGTTCACCTTGAGGAGGATGTTGCCAAACTGCTCCACCGCACCTCAGTTAATGGGGAGTCCTATAGTCTGGTGGATGTTAATCGCTCTGGAGTGCCCCTGATGGAGATTGTAGGTGAACCTGACCTGCGTTCCCCTGAGGAAGCCCGACAGTATTTGATGAAACTACGTAGTATTGTCCGCTATCTGAGAGTATCGATGGCGAATATGGAAGAAGGGAGCTTCCGATGTGATGCTAATATCAGCATTCGTCCGGAAAATAGTACTGAATGTTTACCCCGAGCGGAGGTTAAGAATATGAACAGCTTCCGGGCTGTCTACCGGGCCCTGGAGTATGAAGCCCGGCGACAGCGGAAGGTAGCTACTGAAGGTAAGAGGCTGGTTCAGGAAACTCGGGGGTGGGTGGAGAAGACCGGAAAGACGGTTTCCATGCGTAGTAAGGAGTATGCCCATGATTATCGCTACCTTCCTGAGCCTGACCTGCCCCCTCTAATTATCAGTCAGGAACGGGTAAATGATATAGAATCAAGGCTTCCTGAATTACCCGGGACTAAGCGTGACCGATTTATTGCTGAATATAGACTGTCCACCTATGATGCCAGTCTACTTACCAGCTCCCGGGAGATGGCTGACTATTTTGAAGCCTGTCTGAAGACCGAGGAGATTAAGCAGTTGCCTCAGGGAAAGAGGGCTAAGGAGATAGGTAATTGGCTTTTGGGGGAGGCTAGCCGTATAATGAATGCGAAGAATGTTGATATAAGCGAATTTAGTCGACATGTTGGTCCCTCACAGCTTGGTGAATTAATAGTGTGCTCCCATAACACGATTAACACGGCTACGGCTAAAGCGGTACTTGAGGAGATGTTTGACACCGGGAAGAGGGCTAACGATATTATTAATCAGCGGGGGCTTAGCCAGATTAGCGATGCTGGAGCTATCGATGCCGAAGTCACTAGGGTGATAGCTAGTAATCATCAGGCGGTAGCTGATTATAAGGCAGGTAAAGCCCAGTCGATTAAATTTCTGGTGGGGCAGGTAATGAAGGCTACCCGAGGACGGGCTAACCCACAGGTAGTAACTGAACTTTTAAAGCAAAAGCTTGAGGGAGAATAAATGCAGACCTATCTTAATATAGCTCAGATTATATTATCCGTAGCCCTGATAGTAGTCATCCTGTTTCAGGTTAAGGGCGGTGGTTTGGGGGGTATCTTCGGTCAGCAGAGTAGTGTCTATCGAACCCGGCGGGGAGTGGAGAAGGTATTATTCAGGCTTACCATTGTCTTTGTGATAGTATTCCTGGTAATCTCGGTACTGGTGCTTAAAGTAAGCTAGTAATCCTCGGGGGTAGCTTCTGGAAGCAATAGAGGTAGCACACCAGGTAGTAGCTGCGGCTAGCGACAAAAAAGCGGCTGATATCGTGTTGCTGGATGTTCGTCGGGTATGTAGCTTCACCGATTATTTGGTGATATGTAGTGGTGATAGTAATCAACAGCTTGAGGCTATCCGTAATGGGGTGGGGGAGGTACTGAAGAAGGCCGGGGTTCGACCCCATCACTGTGAAGGCACTGTAGATTCAGGTTGGTTACTTATGGACTTTAATGATGTCATTGTGCATATCTTCACCCCTGTAGAGCGAGCCAACTACCAGCTGGACAGATTGTTCAGTAAAGCTACCCCGGTAATCAGGATTCAATAACCTAAAGCTACCCCGGTAGTCAGAATAATACCTAACATAGGCAATTAGGCGAATATTTCGTTCTCATTAAAGAACAACCTAATCTCCTTCAGGGCAGTTTCTGGTGAATCCGAGGCGTGAATACTGTTGCGTTGAACATCGAGCCCAAAGTCAGCCCTGATGGTTCCTGTTTCCGCCTTGGCGGGGTCGGTAGCCCCGGCTGTTTTCCGACTTATCTCTACTGCCTTCTCCCCCTCAAATATGGCGGCCACCGTCGAGCCTGAGGTAATATAATCTATCAAATCATTAAAGAAAGGTTTTCCCTGGTGAATATCATAGTGATGCCTGGCTAAGGCTTTGTCCAGATGAATCATCTTGATAGCGACTAATCTGAGCCCTGCCTGTTCAAGGCGATTAATAATTGCCCCCGTCAGGTTTCTCTGGGTGGCATCAGGTTTAATCAGTACCAGTGCTTTTTCCATTAGGCCACTTCCTTTTCAATTTTATTCATATAGGGGATGCTATTGCCGGCTTCATCGGTTGTATAGCCAAAGGTGAACTCGTCTTGACTGACATACTGAACGGCTTTAACCTCGGCGACTACCGAGCCATCAGTCAGGGTTAGTTGGGCTTCGGTCTCGGCCAGTCGGCGACCCTTTTTGGTTACCCTAGCGCTGATGAGCAGCTTCTCGCCGACAGCGACTGGTTTTCTGAGCCTGACCTGCATGGTAGCCGTGATACCAGCAATACCCTCAAAGCCAATAGCGTAAGCCATAGCTTCATCCATAAGGGTGATTAGAATACCACCATGGATAACGTTTTCCCACCCTTGATGGTTCTCGGTAGGGGTGAATTCAGATGTAGCTTGCTTCCCGTCCCAATTAAATTTTAATTTCAAGCCGCAGGGGTTTTTCTGTCCACAGGCAAAACACATATCGCTGTAGCCAACTGATACTTCAGAGGGGATTTCCATCTTTATCTCCTTATCGTTACTAATTTTGGGGACTTAGTGATGTTAGGACGTCGGAAGTATAATGGATGTAAGGTAGCCGGATTATCCGGGTTTCCTGCCTCTAGTCGTTTTTGTCCCAGTTCGGCTAAGAAACTAGCCCGCCGCAACCCAGCCGCTGGCGATACTATCACTGCTTTTTGCCGGAGCCTTTCTTTGAGCCGGGGAGCTACCAAGGCTACCATCTCACCACAGAAGATAGTCTTAGTAGTTATCTGGGAGCATAAATCGTCAACAGTGGTTATCTGCTCATCCTTAATCTGTTGCCATCGCTGTTGCTTCATTTGATATGTCGCTATTGCAATCTCACCCCGGCCAGGATTAAATATAGGGCAGATAGGCAGCTTAGTTGCGGCGTGCTGGTAGGCTTCAGCTTCCATAGTGTTAATGCCAACGATAGGAATCCCTAGGCTAAAGGCAAGTCCTTTAGCTGCACTGACCCCCACCCGTAGTCCGTTAAAGCTGCCGGGACCCCTGGCGACAATGATGCTGGTAACTGCTTGGGGATTAGAGTCAGCTTGTTTCAAGAGGTGGGCTAGGTAGGGCAGTAATTTGATAGTGTGATTCTGCCGACAGTACCAGCTTAGTTCAGCCAGTATCTGGTTATCCCGGATAAGAGCCAGGCTAGCCGTCGTGGTTGAGGTATCAATAGCTAATTGCATTAATTATCCTGCCTTGGCAAAGAGTGTTTCAGCCGGTTTAGTAGTTGTTGATAGCGGTCGCCCCGGGAAGTGAAGTAAAGGCTGCGCTGGGTATCGTCTTGATAGTTTAGCTCTATTAGTAGGTGTTGCGGCGGCAGTAAATTTAGCCCCTTGGTAGCCCATTCTACCACACAGACACCATTACCGTAAAAATAGTCATCCAGCCCCAATTCATCAATCTCGGTGATATTATCTAGACGATACAGGTCAATGTGATACAAGGGCAACCGACCATAAAGCTCCCTTATGATAACAAAGGAGGGGCTCAGGGTGTATTCTTTAATACCCAGTCCCCAGGCAATACCCTGAGTAAGGCAGGTCTTACCGGTCCCCAGTTCGCCAACGAGAAGAAAAACATCCCCCCCCAGAGCCAACTGACCGAGATGACTCCCAATCTGCTGAGTTTGCCGGGGATTGTGGCTGGTTAGCTCAAGTTCAAGACTCATTGTTTAGTAAAATGCTCCCAGCCCATTCTATCAAATTTAACTGGGTTCCCCTGATGGTCAATCAAGATTATCCGCTGGGCTTTATCGGCAACCATTTCACCAATGACAGTTATCGGGCAGGAAGCGGTGTCGCTTAGGTTATTAATCGCCTTGCTATTACCGGTAAATAGAAGCTCGTAATCCTCGCCCCCGGACAGGGCTAGCTCAAGCGCCCTATCCCCGAGGTTATTCTTGACGGCGGGATGAACTGGGATAGCGTCGATATTCAATCGGGCTCCGAGCTGACTAGCCCGGCAGATGTGATTCAGGTCGGAGAGCAGACCATCACTGATGTCTGTGGCTGACCTGATTCCGTGGTTAACTAGTAGTTGCCCCTCCGCCAGTCGGGGTGAAGGATGTAAAAAAGCCTGTCTTAACTGGCTGGCGGCTTGGAGACTAAACAGGAGCTTACCGGCAAGCATCTCCCCACCAGCGGCGGCGGCGCCCAGATAGCCGGTAACAGCAATGCTATCCCCAGGGTTAGCTCCAGCGCGAGTAAGGATATGGTTTGCCTGATTTAAGGCACTACCGACTACTGTAATGTTAATGATTATCTCGGGGGCACTACAGCTATCGCCGCCGATAATGGCTACCCCCGATTGTCGAGCCAGCTTAATCATTCCTCGGTAGAGGGCAGTAACATCGGCTACCTCAGTATCATTAGGAATAGCTAACGAGACTACAGCATACCTGGGAATGCCTCCCATAGCAGCAATATCGCTCAGGTTGACCGCTAATGCCTTCCAGCCCAGCTCGTTCCAGGGGGTAACCTGCCGGGAAAAGTGGATGTTCTCAATGAAGGCATCAACGGTAACCATCTGAGCCCGGTTATCCCCCTGCCAGACAGCAGCATCGTCACCGATGCCAATAATAGGTTGTGGCCATGGTGTTTGGCTAGCCTTGGTAGGGGAAACCATTTTAGCTAGCTGATTAATCAGCCCGAATTCACCCAGCTCGGAGACCTTCATAGCTAAATTATAGCACGAACTTGGGCTAAGTTCCCCCTAGCCATAGTAGCCGAGATTGTTATATTATCTAAGGGTATGCGTTACGCGATTATTAGCGATATTCATGCTAATCTGGCGGCTCTGGTAGCAGTGCTGGGTGATATTGAGCGTCGGGGAGGGGTGGATGATTTTTGGTGTCTAGGGGACATTGTTGGCTATGGTCCCGACCCTGCTCAGTGTGTTGAGCTAGTGCGTTGCCTTCGCCCGCTTGGTGTTGCCGGGAATCATGATTGGGCGGCGGTAGGTAAATTCAGTCTCACTGAGCTTAACCCGGTGGCGGCTACTGTCTGCCGCTGGACAGCACAGCAGTTAACTATGCGGGATAAACTCTATCTGGAGAATCTACCATCGGTGGCATATAAGGATAATTTCACCCTGGTTCATGGTAGCCCCCGGGAGCCACTTCGAGAATATCTCCTCTCGGTCAGCAGTGCTAAGCAGAATTTTAGCTATTTCCCGTCGCCATTCTGTCTGGTAGGACATTCTCACCTGCCGTCAATATTCACCCAAACCGAGACCGGCGATTGCTCGTTTAGCCCGTTTTCCGATAGTGTCGGGCTGGCTCTGGGGAAGAAACGGATGATTATTAATCCGGGGAGTGTAGGACAGCCTCGGGACGGTGACCCCCGCGCCAGTTATGCCATCCTGGATAGCGAAATTAACATGATTCGTCTCCATCGCGTTGCCTATAATATTGGCTTGACCCAGTCAAGGATGGTGAAGCAGAATCTACCACTGCCGTTGGTGTCTCGCCTGAGCAGTGGCACCTGAGGGGGCTTTACTGAAAACGGAATCACTGTTATCTCAGACGAAGAGGTTACTCCGTTATTTTGATCTTCACGCCAGAAAAAGTCTGGCTCAGCACTTTCTTATTGATGAGGGGGTACTTAAAGCTATTGTAGCGGCGGCAGAGCTAACCCCGGCTGATACTGTTATTGAGG
>JAGGZY010000025.1 GCA_021161775.1 Dehalococcoidales bacterium | reverse complement strand
TAACCCGGACTGGGATTGGATAAGGGGCAGAATTCAAGCCAGTGGAAAACAGTGATATTGCCAGGGTATTTACCGACATTGCCGATATGCTGGAGCAGAAGCGGGAAAACCCGTTTAAGATACGGGCGTATCGCAAGGTGGCACACTCTATTGAGGGCCTGTCGGTAGCTGTGGAGCAACTGGTGAACGAAGGCCGGCTGAAGGAGATTCCCGGGGCTGGCGAGACTATCAGGGGTAAGATTACCGAGCTGGTAACCACGGGACAGCTTACCTATTATGAGAAATTGAAGGCTGAATCTGCTGAGGGACCCGATGATAGCTCTGGATAACAAATCCCCAATCTCCTCATTAGTCCTTACCAGTGATGCTGAGGTAATCAAGCACCTGAGGCAGGTGATTATCCAGGGTGAGCATTGGTATCTGGCTTTGCTTAAGGCTATCGGGCAGTGGATTACTGCTGAGGAGACCCATAATGGCCGTCGTTACTGTTACCTTATCGGTGGTGAAGCCTTTGACTGGCTGCTTTTGGCGGAGCGTCTGGTTGAGGAGATGGAAGACTTAGTACCTGAGGCGCAGAAACTGGCGTTGCTTTTCTACAGTCAGCCGCCGCTTAAGCTAACTACACAGGAGTTTAAACGGCTTATCGGTGAGGTTAAGTATGGTCAGTATCTTAACTACTTCTACGGTGTTACCGTGGAGGGGGTACTACTGCTGGTGGTGCAAGGTGAAGTGCGTAAGGAGAGGTGGGGTTGGGGTTATAGTCGGGAGGCTGATATCGCCGGTGAAGCCTATCGGCGGATATATGGGGCAACTAAAGAGGCACTACTCAAGCAGTTTAGAAAAGAAAAGGATTATCCTCAGCTTAAGTCCATCACCTTAACCGAGCTTCGAGAGTTTACCTACTGGTTATTTAAACTGAGGCTGGAGCGGTGCGATAAAGCCCGCATTGCCAGTGATATCAGGAAAGCACTATGCTGGTTGGGTAAGAATGATTTTCCCCGGGGACTGGTAGCTGTTAAGCCCCCGCTCACGGCGGACTAGGTCATACTGGAGCTAGCCTGGTATCTATTAAGTTGCTCGGTGAGCCTATCCAGTTTTGTCTTTCTTAACGCCAGGGTATTCTGCTCCTTCTCGACTACCGCTGCTGGCGCTCTGGTTAAGAAGTTAGCATCGTTGAGCCGGGCTTCAAGCTGGGCAATACTCGCCCTACTTTGGGCAATCTCTTTTTGCAGTCGGGTTATTTCGGCTTTTAGATTAAGCATACTCTCCATCGGGATGACTATTTTAATCTCCTGGAGGACTAATACCAGATTATTTTCTCCACTGGGTTCCTCCTGATTGCCGTGAAAGGTAATCGGTTTTGCTCTGGATAGGGTCTGGATGGTCTGGCCGTAGGGGCGAATCGTTGAGGTCAACCGGCCGGCATAGATTTGAGCCGCAATCCATAGTGAGCTTTTCACCTTATATTCAGCGCGGGCGTTGCGGATGGAGCGGATTATCTCGATTATGGCTCCTATCACCTCTTCTGACTCAGGGTTAATAGCGGCTGAGTCTGCTTTCGGGTAAGGGGCAATCATTATGGAATCAGTCGTTAGCCAGTTGTCGGGGAGATGTCTCTTCAGGGTTTGCCATAGCTCCTCAGTAATAAAGGGCATGAAGGGGTGGAGGAGGCGGAGGGAGGTCTCCAGGACATAGACTAGAACTGGGATAGGGGATGGGGCATCTTTGCCCTGGTGGAGGCGGAGCTTGGCAATCTCAATATACCAGTCACAGAACTCGCCCCAGAGGAAATCGTGAATCTGTCGCTGGGCTTCGCCGAATTGGAAGTCGTCCATTAGTCTGGTTATACTTTCTATGGTGCGGTTAAGTCGGGATAGAATCCAGCGGTCTTCCCGGGGGGGATTCGGCTCAATCTCTATCGCTATAGCAGTTCCCTCAAGGCTTCTGATGATAAATCGGGTAGCATTCCATAGCTTATTAGCGAAGTTACGGCTGGCTTCCAGTCGCGCTGGGGTTAGCTTGATGTCATTACCTGGGGAGGTGCCGGTGGACAGGGCAAAGCGCAGGGCATCGGTGCCGTATTGCTCTATCGTGTCTAGCGGGTTAATTACATTACCCCTGACCTTGCTCATCTTCTCCCCCTTCTCGTCGCGCACCAGACCGTTAAGATAGACAGTGGTAAAGGGGATTCCCCCCATATTTTCAATGCCCATCATAATCATTCTGGCTACCCAGAAGAAGAGAATATCATAACCGGTTATCATTACTGTGGAGGGATAGAAATACCTCAGGTCCGGGGTATTATCAGGCCAGCCCAAGGGGGAGTGGGTCCATAGTGCGGAGCTAAACCAGGTATCCAGAACATCGGGGTCCTGTTCAATATTGGTTGAACCACAGTGGCTACAGGTTTTAGCATCGTTAGCGGTTACCGTTAGTTGGTTACAGTCCTTGCAATACCACACCGGTATTCGATGTCCCCACCATAGCTGACGGCTGATACACCAGTCACGAATGTTTTCCATCCAGTTAAGATATACCTTGATAAAATATTCGGGGATAATCCTGATACTGCCCCCCCTGACGGCTTCAATAGCGGGCTTAGCCAGGGGTGAGGTGCGGGCAAACCATTGCTTGCTGGCGACGGGTTCAATAGTTGTCTGACAGCGGTGGCAGTGGCCCACCGAGTGGGAATAGGGTTCTATCTTTACCAGTAGCCCCTGTTGCTTCAGGTCAGCTAGTATTGCCTGACGACAGGCAGAGCGGTCCAGCCCGTTATAGTGCCCCGCATTTTCGTTCATCGTAGCGTCGGGGTTCATTATGTTTATCAGGGGTAGTCCGTGCCGCTGGGCTAACTCAAAGTCGACCGGGTCGTGAGCTGGGGTAACCTTAACTGCCCCGGTGCCAAAGGCGGGGTCAACGGCTTTGTCAGCCACAATGGGAATTGGTCGGCTTACCACCGGCAGGATGAGCTTTTTGCCCACTACCGTCTTAAATCGCTCATCATCAGGATTAACGGCAACAGCAGTATCACCGAGTATCGTTTCCGGGCGGGTGGTAGCCACGGTTACAAACTGCTGGTTGTCCTCCGCCAGCGGATAGCGAATATAATACAGATGCCCCACGATGTCTTTATGGTCAACCTCAAGCTCGGAGAGGACAGTGGCACAACGGGGACACCAGTTGGTAATCCGTTCCCCGCGGTAGATTAACCCCTTGTTATACAGGTGAACAAAGGCAGTACGAACGGCTCGGCTGGGTCCTTCTTCCAGGGTAAAACGCTCCCGGCTCCAGTCGCAGGAAATCCCCAGTCTTTGGTGTTGCTGGCTAATGGTCTGGTGGCATTCCTTAGCCCACTGCTGCATCCTTTCCTGAAACTTCTCCCGACCCAGCTTGTGGCGGTCAAGTCCCTCTTTAGCTAGCATTTGCTCTACTACTACCTGAGCGGCAATGCCAGCGTGGTCAAAACCGGGTAGCCACAGCGTTGGCTCCCCCTTCATCCGATGCCAGCGGGTCATAATATCCTCTATAGTAGCTGTTAGGGCATGCCCGATATGAAGCTCACCGGTAACATTGGGCGGCGGCATAATAATAACGAAGGGCTTCTTTTGAGGGTCTATCTGGGGCTTAAAATAGCCCTTCTCCAGCCAAAACTGATACCACTTAGCCTCAACTTTCCCTGGCTCATAGGCTTTGGGCATTTCATATTGAATATTTGGTGATTCTGTCATAGTTACCT
>JAGGZY010000016.1 GCA_021161775.1 Dehalococcoidales bacterium | reverse complement strand
GAACACAGGCGACCCCGCAGACACGGAAGACATCACCAGCGCCAGCCACAGTTACATTGTTAACACCAACGAACATCTCGTATTGCTCGTCAAAGTCATCTACATACTGAATGTCCGATGACTTGGTTGCCTCAAAAGCAGCAACATCGCCTGTCTTAAGCTCGGCAACCAGACTCCAGGTTCGGGTGCCACCAAGGTTGTCCAGCACCGCGGTGTAGGGATTATTATCAGTAACCACCACATCCACCTGAGTGTCGTCGTTAAAGAACGGCGAGCAGTTTACTGTCAGCACATCAAAGCTTGTGTTAGCCCCGTGAACCGGACCAGACGCAATATCCAGGTCAGTCCATATCCTTGCCCAGGGGGCATCCTTGATATACCAGACCTCACCGTCATAGGCACCAGCAGTCGTAACGGCAGCATACACATAGTTCACCCCACCACTAACCCCAACAGCAATGGAGGTAATCGGGTGAGATGCAACAACATCACCGATATTACCACTACCAGTACCACCATCCTGAATACAACCAGCGCCTACCGCGATACCAGGACCTAGCTCAGTCCAATCGCCAGCGGCATCATCGGTCTTATACACATTAGCCGCTGTAGCCACATACAGGGTATCGGCATCCGTCGGGGAGCAGGCGATATCCACAATCGCCGCCGGCGTAACATCAGCGTCCAGCGCCCAGTCGGTGTCTTCCCAGGTGCGGCCACCATCGGTGGACTTAAACAGGTCATTGTAACCTACACCAGCGACATACATATACAGGGTGTCGTCGATAGCCTTAGCCACCGGACCCAAACCAGCTATGTTATTGTCCATAAAGTAGTCGCCAGCCGCCCCAGTAGCCGGTAGGGTGTAGAGGCTCCATGCCTCTTCGGCAGCTTGCACCGGGATTGCCGCAAAAACCATACTCATCGTCACCACAGCGGTTACGGCTACCCCCAGTATTTTGGAAAACTTTTTCTTATTCATTCGACCTTAAATTTATCCTCCTTTAAAGGATTCATCCTTAACCCTCCACCAACACCACAACCCAACCTCAAGTCTCTCTTCACGGTGGAGATAAGGTTAATTACTAAATTTCCTCGATTAGCTCACGCTGAGCGCTTCCCTTCGGGATAAACTGCCAAGAGTTATCAGGCAAGAAGTTATTCTACATCCCTCAGGGACTCCCCCATATTACCACCCCCTTCCTATTTACTTACTGAAATTATACCACAACTTGTCAACAGACACATTACTATGTAGTTAATATAACACAAAATATCCGTTTGTCAACACTTAATCTCTTGCTTCTCTATAATATAGTAACGAAAAAGTAACCATATAGTTACTGCCCCCCTTGGCTAATCCGGCGGAGACGCTCAAATAATTCCTCATGGCTCAAGCCCGCCACCGCAATAACCTTGTTACGGCTGGTCTGACCCCTAACCAGAGCTAACGCCCCCCTGGGAACCCCCAGACACTTACTCAAAAAAGCCAATAGCTCCCGATTAGCCTTACCTTTAACTGGGGGGGCAGCTACCCTTACCCGCCACACCTCGCCGGCTAAGCCGACTACCTCGTTTCGGGAAGCATTAGGGTAAACCCGTAACGAGACTTTTGCCTTATTTTCCAAAATAGCGGTTAGCGGCTAATACTCGCCTTTACTGCGACCGGTATTAAAGGCAATACAGACCAGGAGCAGGATGCCAGCCATGATAAAGAAGAAATTAGAGGTAAGCATTGGCTTGAGCAGGGGAGCTACCCCTCCCGCAATGAGACCTCCCAGCACAGCACTAGCACCACCCAGAATACCAAAAACTATCGCTGCTACTGCCATTTTATCCTCCTTTTTATTAACCCATCGGTTAAACCCTGGCTTTATTTTACCCCTCGGGTTACTCTATACTAGAAGTGGCTAGATAATAGCACAAAATTAATCAATAGTCTATATCCTGAAGAGAAAATGATTAGTGACGCGTTGTTGTTCTATTTTATCGTTGCGAACCGCTCTTCTTTACCATCGTCATTACGAACCGCTCTTCCTTGCCGTTGCGAGCCGAAGGCGTGGCAATCTCCAGCAGTAAAGCCTAAAGAAAAATAATATCAGGGAGGATTGATTTGCCTCAAACTAATACTAACCTCGCCAGGGAGGTAGGGGAACTACTTCGCCAGCAGGGACTGACCCTAGGGGTGGTAGAATCAGCCACCGGGGGGCTAATATCCCACCTCATAACCAATATCCCCGGTAGCTCTGATTATCATAAGGGGTCAATCATTACCTATAGCAACGAGGTTAAGCTCAAGGTGGGGGTAAAACCGGAAACCATCAGTCGCTATGGTGTCGTAAGTCCGCAGGTAGCTGAGGAAATGGCTGAGGGGGGGAGGAAATTCCTTAATGTTGATATCTGCCTGTCCGATACCGGTATTGCTGGGCCCGGTGGCGCCAGCCCGGGGAAACCCCTCGGATTATTCTATATCGGGCGAGCCTACAAAGGGGCTACCGATAGCCAAGAACACCGCTTTTCGGGCAACCGGGAGCAGAATAAATGGGATGCCGCCAAGGCTACCCTAAGCTGGCTAAAAGAGTATCTGCTTAGCCTGAAATAGTCAGTGCCTTCCCCTAAACAGACTTACCGACTATACATAATCCACCACCTCGCTAAGACGCTCAATCCGCGGGCAATCACTGACCTCAGGGAATAGATTACCCCGGTCGAGCAGAATAGGGTTAATGCCTGCCCCCTTTGCCCCGAGAATATCAGTACCATACTGATCGCCAACATAGATAGCCTCCGCAGGCTTTACGGCTGCCTTCTTTAATGCCAGAAGAAAGATAGGAGGCTTAGGCTTATTGGCTCCCGCCTCGTCTGAGGTAACCACCACCTTAAGATAAGTGGCTAACCCCAGCTCCCGGTAGTTAAAGTTCATTCCCCGCTCCATATTGGTAATTAGACCGAGGGTTAAACCCCGCTTTTCCAGCGCCCTTAAGGTGGGCAGGGTATCATCATAGAGAACAACGGTTATCTCGTCAGCCGCCTTCTTTAAGTTCCTGATGACCTGAGAAAGTATATCCCGGGGAAGGGTAACCCCCCACTCCGCCAGCAGTATCTCCTGATAACGGATAAATACCTCTTCATCGGCAGACTTGCGCCACTTAACCGGATTGCCATCCGCCAGTTGTTTCTCCGCCAGAGCCAAGCCCTTCATTATAAGCTGCGGGTCAAGCTCAACCCCAAACTTCTGATAGACCCCGCCATATACCCCTTGTGGGCTCGGCTTAGAATAAACCAGCGTATAGGACCAATCAAAAAATACCGCTTTAATCATACCACCCTTAAGTATAACCAATAATACTATAAAAAGCATAACTTCGGGGTATCTAATTAACCGAGGGGGCTAACTGGCGATATTGAACTATCAATGTTATACTCAGACACATAAAAGACGACTTAAAGAAAGGAAAAGTAGTGAAACGAGCCGATAATCGTGCCTGGGATGAGCTGAGACCAATAAGCATAACCACCGGCTATCAAAGCTTTGCTGAAGGTTCAGCGCTAGTCGAACTGGGTAAGACCCGCGTGTTATGCTCCGCCAGCGTTGAGGAAAGGGTGCCTGGTTTTCTACGGGGTGGGGGTAGCGGCTGGGTTACGGCTGAATACGCGATGCTACCTCGTGCCACAGTTACCCGCACCTCGCGTGAGATTACACGGGGTAGAATCTCAGGAAGAAATCAGGAGATACAGCGCCTCATTGGGCGGTCGCTACGCGCCGTAACCGACCTCAGGGCATTGGGAGAAAGAAGCATCGTCGTTGACTGCGATGTACTTCAAGCTGATGGTGGCACCCGAACCGCCGCCGTTACCGGCGCCTATGTAGCCCTGTACCTTGCCCTAAAAACCCTGGCTAATATGGGGATAATATCATCGATACCCTTAAGGACGGCAGTCGCCGCTACCAGTGTTGGCATCGTTCACCATAACATAATGCTTGACCTGTGCTACGACGAAGACTTCGGGGCGGAGGTTGACTTTAATGTGGCGATGACCAATCAGAGTGAATTCGTTGAGATTCAGGGAACCGCCGAGGGTAAGCCGTTCTCCAAGGAAGCCAGCGACTCCCTGCTCGCTCTAGCCGAAAAGGGTATTAAGCAACTGTTTCAGGTTCAGCGGGACGCCCTCAAACTGGACTAGGGTCTCACCTGCCCACTGCCCAGGATAATCCACTTGTAGGTAGTTAATTCCCTTACCCCTAATGGACCGCGGGCATGGAACTTCTGGGTGCTAATACCAACCTCAGCCCCCAAACCAAACTGACTGCCATCGGTAAACCGGGTGCTAGCATTAACATAGACGCAGGCGGCATCTACCTCATTAAGAAAGCGCATCGCTGGCTCATATTCCTCGGTAATTATCGCCTCGGAGTGTCCTGAGCTATAATGCTCAATATAAGCCAGGGCTTCATCCAGCGAATCGACTACCTTTATTGCTGCTACCAGCGCCAGAAACTCCTTACCCCAATCATCATCGGTAGCCGCCACCAGCTTCAAAGAAGAATCTGATTTAAGGATATCTAGCGAGCGCTCATCACAGTGCATCTCTACCCCGGCTTTAGCCCACTCGGTAGCCACCAGCGGCAGGCAGCGTTGGGCAATATCTTGATGTACCAGCAGGGTATCCAGGGCATTACACACCGTGGGCCGCTGTACCTTGGCATTGTAGGCAATAGCCACCGCCTTAGCCACATCGGCGCTCTTGTCTACATAGGTATGACAAACCCCAATACCGCCGCTAACCACCGGCATAACGGCATTTTCCTTAACCAATTTAATCAGTCCGGCACCACCACGAGGGATAACGAGGTCAATAACATCATTCATTTTAAGCAGGTGACCCACCAAGGCACGGTCGGTATTCTCCACAAACTGCACCGCACCATCAGGAACCCCGGCTCGGGTAGCCGCCGCTTGGACGACCTTAGCCAGAGCATAACTTGAGTGAATCGCCTCCTTGCCCCCCCTCAGGATAATAGCATTACCCGACTTCAGACACAGTGCTGAGATATCCACAGTAACATTGGGTCGGCTCTCATAGATAGCCCCGATTACCCCTAAGGGGACCCGTTTCCTGCCGAGTTGTAACCCATTGGGTAGGGTGCGCATATCAAATACCTCCCCCACCGGGTCGGGGAGTGCCGCCACTGCCAGTACATCCTGAGCAATAGCCTCAAGACGCTCCGGGGAGAGGAGCAAACGGTCAAGCATTGCTGTCCCCATCCCCGATGCCTCAGCCTCTTGACGGTCAATCCGATTGGCAGCTAGTATGTCGTCCTTTTTAGCCAGCAGGTCGCCGGCAATATTACGCAAGGCATTATTTTTGACCTCGGTAGGCAGATAAGCCATCTTACGAGACGCCGCTTTCGCCGCTTTTCCCTTAGCCTTTAATTCTTCAACCGCTGATTTCATCGCCCGACTCCTTTTTATAAGGTAATCCTATCCCCTTAATCCTTATCAAAATCCCTCTCGTTCTCCCTTTCTTAAAGGGAGAGGTTTCCCCCTTTACAAAGGGGGACTCAGGGGGATTTTCCCCAGGGGCTTCGCACCACTTTTACTCCCGCTTTTATATTAACTATTACGATACTTTTTAGCCTCTTTGCTCTCCAGTAATCCCTCAACGTAATAAATCGCATTACGCTTCAACATCCAACCTACGCCATCATGGCTGGATACATCATTAATCCAATCTTGACTTTTCACTGCCTCAATGGCACCAAAAATTTGCTTCTTCAAAAATCCACACTTCTCCAAGTCACTGGGGCTGACTGCTTTTCCCCCATCACTGCCCAATTTATAGATGGAAACTAAAACCTTATCCCTATTCCTTTGTTCGGTACTCGCCTTTCGTTTTTCTAATACACGATCGATTATTTTGAGTATTGATAATACATCATTAATCATATCATCCTCCTCATTTAGACATCATAATTTAAGTTTTACCATAAACACCCAAAACTTGATATAAAGCCTATATCCCTGTAGAAAGCTGCTCCCCTTCTTTTTTGGAAATCTTTGGTGCTTTGGCAAAGGTTACATTGGTCTGAGCTTGCGGTGGCATATCAACCATCTTGCCAGCAAATAGCTCCTCTATAGTCAGTATTTGTATTTTAGGATAGTCCTTGTTATAGACTGGGGAATGATAATAACCAGCATCAACTGCCTCTACCTTCATCGGGCCTGTCGGCGGCTCAAGGGTGATAAAGACACCCATAGCCTCACTGGCGGCTACTGCCTTGAGTTCCCGAATAGCGTTTGCCCCAACATGTCCACTCTTTACCTGAACTATCACCCGCTTTGGCTTACCGCCAGCCCCATCTATAAACTGAATGACGCCGTCAATGCCCTTATCAGCGCCCTTCTTTTTCTCGCCGAGGGGTCTGGCTCCAATCAAACCCAGCGACCAATATTGGAACTGATAACGTCCATCGGGCTTTTCCAAAGCCAGAGACTTAGCCCCCGCTAAATCCTTTGGCTCGCCGATAACCTCCGCTTTAATGCCAAAGCTATCCTTGAGGCGGTTACGCATCAGGTTTATGGCTAAATGGGTAATATCAATGCCTACCCAGCGTCTATTTAGCTTTTGAGCAGCGACAACCGCCGTGCCACAGCCACAGAAGGGGTCAAGGACAATATCTCCTTCATTTGAGCTGGCTTGAATAATACGCTCCAACAAAGCAAGGGGCTTCTGGGTAGGATAGCCAAGATATTCAGGGCCTCTATTAACTGTTTGAAAACTGATTATATCAGTCCAAACGTCTGTTACTGGACGACCCTTCGATTTGTCGAGATAAACTATTCTTGGCTCTTTGCCTCGTTCATAATAAATTTTATATCGTCTGCCTTCATCATCCACTTTATCGTATCGTCTTACTGTTCTTTCGTCTAACGGTAGGAATTGCCTGTAGAAATTGTAATTCTTTCCCTTTTTATACATAAGAATCGTGTCATGCCCTCGTATCCACATATTAGCTTGAGATTTAAAACCAGAGGACGTTTCCATTGACCAAATTATCTCTCGCCTGAAATTGGCTGGGCCAAATATCTGGTCTAATACCAGCTTTAGATAGTGGCTGGCGGTCGGGTCGCAGTGAAGATACAGAGAGCCGGTGGATTTTAAAACTCGATGTAGCTCTATCAGCCTTGCCGTCATCATCACCAGATATGCCATCACATCATTATTGCCGATGGCATCATGAAGAGCGCCAATCAGTTTGCCTACCTTTAATGGCCCATTAACCACAATGTCGTGGTAGATGTCTTCGGCAATCTGGGTCCAGTGCCAGGTATCGGTAAAGGCTTTTATCTGGGCTTCAGACTCAACGCCACTGCTTTCCTTAAACAGGATGTTATAATCCTTTTTGCTGTTAAACGGCGGGTCAAGATAGATAAGGTCAATAGAGTTATCGGGAATATGATTCCGCAGTATCTCTAGATTATCCCCGAAGTAAAGAACATTGGTTTTCAACTCATTCATTCCAGTTAGCTACCTTAATGCCTTTATTTAAGCTGGCCACAGCCCCGAAACTGGTAATGATAGAGGGGAGGGGGACCACTAACCGCCCGATTAACCCTCTTCCTAAGCACACAGCGGCCACGGCGTCCGTCCTCAAACTCCAGTATATAGCCATCACCATCAGCCATCCGCCGGTATTCGGTAGGCACTAGCTCCCCCCACCAGTCAGTCGCTGAGCTATTAAGTAGCTGGTAATTAACCTCGACCAGAAATTCCTCACCATCAGCCTTATAGAGTTTGCCCGTAGCCACCTTAAACCTCTCTTTCTAAAGGATAACCAGATTATTGCGGTGAACTACCTCTGAGCCGTAATCATGACCCAGCAGCACCGCAATCTTTCCCGACTTCTCTCCCTTAATGATATCAATATCAGCTGAGCTATAATTAGTAATACCACAACCGAGACGGGTCCCCTCAGTGTCACAGATATTAACAATATCACCCCGTCGGAATTTGCCCTCAATCTGTTCAATACCCGCCGCTAGCAGGCTACCCTGCTGTTTCTTTAGCGCCATTACTGCCCCCGAATCCACCACCAGCTTACCCTTGGTAGAAAGACCGCTGAGCATCCAGCGCTGGCGACTCTCCAACTTACTGGTAGCCGGTAGGAAACGAGTGCCTACCGCCTCGCCGTCAGCCACCTTAAGGATGGTATCCGGTTTTAAGCCATTAGCGATAATCATCGTTATCCCCGAAGCGGTTGCCAATTTTGCCGCCTCTATCTTGGTAATCATCCCCCCGATACCCAGTTTACCCGAGGTGCCTGATGCCAGACGCCTGATTCGGGAATCTATCCTCGTTACCTCAGGAATAAGCTCAGCATCAGGATGCTGGCGGGGGTCAGCAGTATACAAGCCATCAACATCCGTCAGGATTAATAATAGGTCAGCATCAACCAGATTAGCCACCATCGCCGACAGGTTATCATTATCACCAAAGTTAGCCTGTTTAATCTCATCCACCGCCACCACATCGTTCTCGTTAACGATACACAACACCCGAAGCTCCAGCAATGCCAGCAGGGTATTACGGGCATTGAGATAACTGGCACGGTCAGCAAGGTCAGCCTTCGCCAGTAACGCCTGAGCCACGGTAATATGATACTCGCTGAACAGCTGGTTATAGGCACGCATCAGGCGGCTTTGGCCTATTGATGCCAGCACCTGCCTATAGGGAATACCCTTAATTTTTCGGGACAACCTCAGCTGATGTCGGCCCAGGGTAATCGCCCCCGAGGAAACCACAATAACCTCCCGACCCTGCTTCTGTAGCTTGGCTACCTGAGCTACCAGGCTCGACATTATGTAGGGATTAAGACGCTTACTACCACCAGTAAGCAAACTGGTGCCGAACTTAATCACTATTCGGTGATAAATTGAATCCTTAACCTTAATCACTACCCTAAGCCTTGCTAGATTCACCTCATTATAGCAAGCCACCGCAAGCTGAACAAGAGCCGATATTGCCGAGTCTACCTCGGGGTGATATAATCTCTGGAGGTAATACCTATCTAGAGTAAGAGATTCGTAGCGTGATAGAACAAAAGCCAGTTATCGCCGTTATTGGCGGTAATCAACCTACCCCCGGGGAAGCTAAGGTAGCTCAGGAGGTAGGGCGTCGGTTAGCCGAGCAGGGAGCCATTCTGGTGTGTGGCGGCTTGGGAGGGGTAATGGAAGCTGTCTGTAAGGGAGCTAGCGATGCCGGAGGCACCACCATCGGTATCCTCCCCGGGAATAACAGCAAGGCAGCTAACCCCTATGTTCAAATTCCCATCGTTACCGGTATCGGCTACGCCAGAAATGTGATTGTGGTTAAATCGTCTCAAGTGGTTATTGCTATTGGTGGCAGTTACGGCACCCTCACTGAGATAGGCCATGCCCTGCAAAGCGGCATTCCTGTAGTAGGACTAAACACTTGGTCTATTGCCAGAAACGGTAAACCGGACCAATCCATCATTGAAGCCCCCAACCCAGCAGAGGCGGTAGATCTGGCTCTGGACCTGGCTAGAGACAACCTGACCAATTAACTTCAAGCAAGGGGGAGAAAATGTCAACCATTAAACAGGTTAAAGCCCGGGAGATTTTGGACTCCAGGGGCAATCCCACCCTTGAGGTTGAGATAACCCTGAATAGCAATATCCGGGGATGGGCGGCAGTTCCCTCAGGAGCTAGCACCGGTAAGCATGAAGCAATTGAGCTGAGAGACAAGGATAATGCCCGACTTGATGGCTTAGGGGTGCTTAAAGCCGTTGCCAATGTTAACCGGGAGATTGCCCCCGCCCTAATCGGGATGACAATTACTGACCAGACGGCTATTGATAACCGCCTGCTTGAGCTTGACGGCACGACCAACAAATCCCGACTGGGGGCTAACGCTATCCTGGGCGCCTCACTAGCCACTGCTCATGCCGCCGCCAACCTCCTCCAAATGCCTCTCTACCGTTATCTGGGGAAAGTCGATAGCTATACAATGCCGGTGCCAATGCTCAATATCCTGAATGGCGGCCGGCATGCCGCAGGCTCAACTGACTTTCAGGAATTTATGGTAATGCCCGCCGGAGCCAGAGACTTTCACCACGCCCTTCAGATAAGCGCTGAGGTCTACCACTGCCTGAAACGCGTACTCAATGAGCGGAAACTAAACACCAATATTGGCGATGAAGGAGGGTTTGCCCCGCAATTAGCCTCCAATAGACAGGCCGTAGAGCTGATACTGATAGCGATAGAACAAGCCGGCTATAAGCCAGGGAAGGACTGCTTTATCGCCCTTGACCCGGCAGCTAGCGAATTCTACCAAGACGGCAAGTATATCATGGCTAGAGAAGGGGTCTCCCTAAGCCCTCAGGAGATGGTGGATTATTACGCTAGCTGGGCATCAGACTACCCTATCATTAGTATTGAGGACGGTATGGCTGAGGATGACTGGGACGGCTGGCAGTTGATGATGAAAAAGCTGGGCGACAAAATTCAAATTGTTGGTGATGACCTCTATGTCACCAATATCGACCGTCTCAATAAAGGCATTCGTCTTGGGGCATCTAATGCTATTCTGATTAAACCCAACCAGATTGGCACCCTTACCGAGACCATCGCCGTTATTCAGCGAGCCAAGCAGGCTGGTTGGAACACTGTAGTTAGCCATCGCTCCGGGGAGACCAGAGATACCACCATTGCTGACCTGGCGGTAGGTCAGGGAACCGGCCAGATTAAGTCCGGGGCTCCCTGTCGCTCGGAGCGTACCGCCAAGTATAACCGCCTGCTTCAGATAGAGGATGAATTAGGTAAACAGGCTTGCTTTGCTGAGATGAGTGTATTCCGCAATTTGAAGAAATAGGCTGACACTACGAGCAGCTTATGATATTATCAACAGAGAAATTGCTAGGAGGGATAAGAAATGATAACCAAGATAGGAATTAATGGCTTTGGGCGCACGGCAAGGTTAACCTTCAAGGCAATTGACCAACACTACCGTGGTAAGTTAGAGGTAGTGGCTATTAATGGTCGCCGGGATGCTAAAACCTACGCTCACCTGTTGAAATGGGACAGCACCTACGGCCGCTATCCCGACACAGTAGAGGCTAGTGACGACTCCATTATTGTTGGTGACAGTAAGGTAAAGGTGCTAAGGGGAGCAACCCCTAGCGAAATCCCATGGCAGGATTATGATACCGATATCGTAATAGAGGCGACAGGGCAATTTACTGATGCTACTAAGTCAGCAGCCCACCTCAAGGGCAGTGTTAAGAAGGTGCTTATCTCAGCACCCGCCAAGAATGAGGATGTAACCGTGGTCATCGGCGTTAATGAAGACCAATATGACCCTAAAAAACACTCTATCATCTCCAACGCCTCCTGTACTACCAATTGTATTGCCCCGGTAGTCAAGGTATTGCATCAAAACTTCGGGATAACTAAGGGGTTAATGAGCACCATCCACGCCTACACCAACGACCAGCAATTGTTGGATAAAGCCCATCCCAAGGACCCGCGCCGAGCTCGAGCGGCGGCGCTAAGTATTATCCCCACCACCACTGGGGCTGCCAAAGCAGTAACTCAGGTCATCCCTGAATTGGAAGGTAAACTCCAGGGGTTGGCTTTCAGGGTTCCGGTAGCTACGGTTTCCATAGTTGACTTCGTCGCCGAACTAGCCAGAGGGATTGATGTAGAGCAGGTGAACCAGGCTTTCCGAGCAGCGGCTGAGGGACCCTTAAAGGGAATCCTGGAATATTGTCAGGAGCCGCTGGTTGGCATCGATTTTAAGGGTAATCCAGCCAGCTCTATTGTTGATGCGCCAAGCACAATGGTCATTGGTAGTAATATGGTCAAGGTGCTCTCCTGGTATGATAACGAGTGGGGCTATAGCTGCCGCTTAGCCGACCTTAGCGCCTACATCGCCAGTAAAGGGCTATAACTATCGTATCACCCCCAGATTGACATCCCTACCCTAGGTATGCTTAAAATGACAGATACTGAGCCTGAGGTAAATAATGAGATTAGTTGTTATTGGTCTAGGGCAATGTGGATGTAGTATTGCCGACCAGTTTTGTGCGATTAACAATTGCTCCCGGTCAATACTTAACCGGAGGCTCACTATTCTGGCTGATGCCTTCGCTGTCAACACCAGCGAGGTAGACCTGAAAAGACTGGAATATCTTCCCAAGGGTAAACACCATCGGATGCTGCCCGGAGAGCTAAGAACCTTTGGCCACGGGGCGGGCAAGGTAAACACTACAGCAACCAAGATTATCCAGAAAAATCATTCCACTGTTATTAAGAATATTCTGAAATGGTAGTAAAGTGAAATTACTGGTTATAGGTTTTGGACAATGCGGAGGCCGAATTGCCGACGAGTTTGCCCGGCTGGGGATGAGGGCGCGTATTGAGCGTAAGCTGGACATCATCACCGGAGTCCTCGCCGTTAACACCGATGTTGCTGACCTGAGCGGGCTGGCTACTATCCGACCTGACTACCAACACCGCATCATTATCGGCAGTAGCAAGACCGGGGGACATGGCGTAGGCAAGATTAATGAGCTGGGAGCCGAGATAGCCCGAGAGGACAGCGATAAGATTATTGATGCCGTTAGGTCAACCGAAAACCTCTCCGAGACCGACGCCTTTCTACTGGTTGCTGGCTCCGCCGGCGGAACCGGCTCAGGGGCGATAGCCACCTTAACCCAGCAGTTAAAAGAACGCTATATCGAAAAGCCGATATACAATCTTATTGCCCTTCCCTTCCAGCATGAAGAGGAAACCGAGGGGAGAACGGTCTATAACTCAGCTACCTGTCTTAAATCGGCTTACCTGGTGGCTGATGCCGTAATTCTGATTGATAACCAGCGGTATATCAGTAAGAACATCTCCATCAGAGGCAACTTGGCTAAAATCAACGCTATGATAGTGGAACCGTTTTATGACCTGCTTTGTGCTGGTGAAGAGACCAAGCCCCAGTACATTGGGTCGAGGATACTTGATGCCGGAGATATAATTCAGACCCTAGCCGGGTGGACGGTGATGGGCTACAGTCAGTCCTCAATAGGACGCCGCAGAAGCCCCCTTGACTTCAGGGATAAGATAACCGAAAACCAACGAGGGGTTCAGGTAATTAATAACGCCATAAGTGAGCTATCCCTCCGCTGTAATCCTGCCGATGCTGGCCGGGGGCTATATCTCCTCTCAGCACCACCCAAGGAAATGGATATGACCCTGGTCAGGGACATCGGGGCTCATCTCAAGCACATTGCTCCGGAGGCAACAATAAGAACCGGAGACTACCCTCGTGGAAAGTCAGCCGTGAACATTACCGTAATCCTCTCTGAACTCAGTGGGGTGAACAAGATTACAGACTACTTCACCCAGACCATTGACCTCGTCGCTACCATCAAGCGAAAACGGGAAGGGATAGAGACTGAACATCAAGACCTAACCGAAGCCTTCAAGGACATCCCCTCACTGTTATAGCCAACTCAGTAATAAACACGAGGAAATAGCTGCTGCCCCCGAACTAATCTATGACTCACTTTCCCGACTGTAGATTTTCCAGGCTTGGTCTATAGTTTCGGTACGTTTTCTATCTGCCCGAGCTATCGCTTCCTCATAGGTCCTTAAAATCTGCTTGACACTTTCATCATAGGTGCTCTTGGCTCGCAGTTCACCATCCTTTGCCACCTGTTCCGCCTGTCCGATAGCCTTCCGATAAATCTGTTCCGCCTGAGCCATAGCCTCAGTACGAGCCGCCAGAATTTTAACCGATGTTTCATCACGAACCTTCAAAGCCTGTATCATACCTTCATCACGGGCATTCCTCGCCTGCCGCAGGCTATCCCGATAACTCTTCTCAGCTTCCAGTTCGCTATCTCGGTAAGCCTTGGCCACCTCTTTTTGAGCATCAGTGTAAGCCGCATATGCCTTCTCCGCTCGCCCCAGAATTTCACTCAAGGAAGCACGAACTTCAGAAGGCTTTGCCGCCGGTGACTCAACCGGCTTTACCGCTGGCTGTCCGACCGGCTTCTCTGTCTTGCTATCCTGCTGCCCAACCTGTCTCTGAACCTTTGGAACCCGCTCATCCTGACTCATACCAGAATCTCCTTTAATTAAGATTTACTATAATAAGATTTACTAATTAGCTTAAATTTCAACCGCCGACAAAGTCAAGTAATTATATATCATTACTTGTCCTCTCTATCCTCAGATCCTTCATCAAAATTCTTATCTTTACCGGTGGCATACATTTTGGTCAGCGACTCCAGCCGTTTCTCCATCCTCTTTCTGGCAAGCTTAGCTACCTCCTCAGCCGACTTGGCCTCCGGCTTGACTTCTGGTTTGACCTCCGGCTTGGCTTCCGGCTTAGCTGTTTTAGCTGGCGGAGTCGCCTTCTCCGCAGGGCTTGTTGCCTTAACCAACTTTGCCACCAGCTTCCCCATCCGCTTTGCCTGAACTGACTCAACCTCCGCTTCCACCAGCTTTTCGGCTCGGGTACCTGAGGCTGCTGTCTCCCTAATCGGCAACACAGCCAGCCCCGCGGCCCGCTTTGCCCCTTCAGCTGTTCCCTTGACCCCTCTAGCTACCCCCTCCGCTCTGGCTATCGCCTCCTGGGATGCCTTCGCCGCCGCCGCCGCTGTCTCTTGAACCTCCCTACTTATCGCCTCTATCCTGGCTATCGCCTCCTGGGAGGTTCTTCTCACCGACTCAGCTACCTCCCTGGCTTGCTGATTTAACCCCTCAGCCCCGCTTATTGCCTTGTCAAACGCCATAATCGACATCTCAATGGTCTCTCTAGCCCAGTGAGTAGCTTCCTCCGTCCGTCCGATGCTTCTATCAAACGCCTTAGTTGATGCCTCAGTAGCCTCCTCAAGTGCCTTACTTACCTTATCCGCCTTAGCCACCGCCTTCCGGGATGCCTTGATGGCTTCATCCGCCGTCTTCTTCGATGATTTGCCTATCTCTCCTGCCCTACTAGCAGCTTCCCGAGACACATCGGTAGCTTCACCCGCCGCCTCCTTAGCCATAATAGCTATCCCCTCAATCCGACCTACCGCCTCCTGTGACTCTTTCAGCGAAATCTCCGCTACCTCCTTAGCCGTCCTAGCCACCTTCTCCGCCCTAATTATAGCTTCCTTAGCGGTGGTAACTAGAGTCTCAGTAGCTTCTTTATTTGACCTGATAGTTTCTTCCGCTCTGGCAATAGCTTTCTGAAACGCCGCTGACAATGCCTCAGTATGCTCTGCCGACTCCCGTCTTACCCCCTCTGCCCTAGCAATAGCTTCCTGAGCTGCCCTAGTTGCCGCCTCAGCTGCTTTCCTAGCTGATTCGCCCAGTTCTTCCGCCCTGATGATAGCTTCCCGAGCTGCCATTATTGTTGCCTCGGAAGCCTCTCTGGCTGACTTATTCAGTATTTCTGCCCTAGCTACCGCCTTCTCTACAGCTCCGATGCTGTTTTCCGCCATCTCGGTTAACCACCCTTAGATTTCAACTGGCACTTTTTATGTCCCCTATTTTATGACAAGCCATTTGGTTTTGCAATACAGCGTCACCGCAATTGACATTAATACATGAAGTATGGCTTAATTAATACAATTATTCGATTACCGGAGCAGAAAATGAAATTAGTAATCATCGGCTTTGGGCAGTGTGGTGGTAGAATCGCTGACGAGTTTGCCCGGCTTAACGGCAGAGCGCGCAGCTACCGAGGAATTGATATCGTTACCGGCGCTTTCGCGGTAAACACCGATGCCGCCGACCTGAGTGGTCTATATACTATCCGACCTGATTACAAACACCGAATTCTCATTGGAGGACGAAAGACTGGTGGTCACGGGGTAGGTAAGATTAATGAGCTGGGAGCTGAGATAGCCCGAGAGGACAGCGACAAGATTATCGATGCTATCAGGAGCACCGAGCATTTTCGTGACGCCGATGCCTTTTTGCTAATTGCCAGCTCCGCCGGCGGCACCGGCTCCGGCTCACTACCCATAGTGACCCAGCTAATAAAAGAGCGCTATATGGATAAACCGATCTATAATCTTATTATCCTCCCCTTCCAGCACGAGGAGGAGACCGAGGAAAGAACCATCTATAATTCGGCGGTATGCCTGAAGTCAGCCAATACCACGGCCGATGCTATATTCCTGATTGACAACCAGAGGTATGTCCACAAGGACTCCTCAGTTAGCAACAACATCGACCAAATCAACCGGTCAATAGTGGAACCATTTTACAATCTGCTCTGCGCTGGTGAGGAGAAAAAGCGAAAACACATTGGCTCCAAAACCCTTGACGCTGGTGACATCATCCAGACCCTAGCGGGATGGACTGTAATCGGTTACGGTAAATCGGAATTACCCTTCTTCAAACCTTCCCCACGCCAAAAGCACAACTTCAGGGTAAAAAGTAGTGAAACCGACAAGGGAATCCAAGCTATGGATGAAGCCCTGAGTGAGCTATCCCTCAAGTGTAATCCCCAGGATGCTAACCGGGCACTATATCTCCTTTCGGCACCAGCTAATGAGATGAACATGGACCTAGTCAAGGACCTCGGGGACTATATGAGAAGTTTGGCACCCAAGGCTATCATCAGGAGCGGCGACTACCCCCGAAATAGAGGGTTGCTGGATGTAGCCGTAATCCTCTCCGAACTGGACAATGTGGAAAAGGTCAAGGTCTTCTACCGAGAATCAACCGTGGTTATCAAAGAGGTGAAGCAAAAGCAACAAGAACTAGCCAGTAAGCTCAAGGAAATAGATGACGCCTCTAAGGATATACCTTCACTATTATAATCAACTATCCCAGCCCCAAATTTAATCTCGATTAGTAGAAATCTTTGGTAACCTTCCAGGATTATGGGGTATAATAAAAGCGATAAAATGGCTTCTCAGGTTCTGTACCGTAAATGGCGTCCCCAAACCCTAGCTGAGGTAGTTGGTCAGCAACATGTTACCCGGACACTGCTCAATGCCCTGCGTAGTGGTCGGATAGCTCATGCTTACCTTTTCTGTGGACCCCGAGGCACCGGTAAAACCAGCACCGGGCGTATTTTGGCTAAGGCAGTAAATTGCCTGACTAATGGCCAGGGTGAGCCGTGTAATACCTGCTCTATGTGCTGTGCCATTACCGAGGGCCGGGCGTTAGATGTCATCGAGATTGACGCCGCCAGTAATACCGGGGTCGATAACATCCGCGAGCTACGCGAGAGAGCCAACTACGCCCCTAGCCAAGCCCGTTACAAGGTCTATATCATTGACGAAGTCCATATGCTCAGTAATAATGCCTTCAACGCCCTCCTGAAAACTCTGGAGGAGCCACCACCATCGGTCATTTTTAGCCTCGCCACCACCGAGATTCATAAAGTCCTGCCTACCATTATATCGCGATGCCAGCGCTTTGATTTTCGCCGCATCCCCCAAACAGATATCATCAGCCGATTAACCCGTATCTGTGATGCTGAGGAGGTTCATATCGAGCCTGAGGCACTACGACTTATTGCCCAAAGCGCCACCGGCAGTCTGCGAGATGCCGAAAATATACTGGAACAGCTAATTACCAGTTATGGTACCGAAATCAATCGCTCCCAGATTCAGACTACCCTGGGTATCAGTGAAGACCAGCGGGCCCGAGAGATAGTAACCCACATCATAAATAACGATATCGCCGCTGGAATAACCACTATAAACAGTGTCCGTAGCGATGGACTGGATTTACGCCAGTTCAATTGGCAACTGGTAGACTATCTCCGCGCCCTGCTGCTCATCAAGGCCGGCTCCGCTGAAGCCGTTGACCTCACCGCCGAGGACATCGCCCGGCTAAAGACACTAGCCACTAAAGCTCCCCTGAACCTGATACTAAAAGCGGTCAAGCTCTTCGGCCAGCTTAGCTCTAGCCTAGATAGTTACTCTACCCTGCCACTGGAACTAGCCCTGGTTGACTGCGCCCTAAACCCCGAAGAAGACCAGCCAACACCAACACCAATTTCCAAATCAACGCCCAAACCAACACCAGTCTCTATACCAACCCCTAAGCCGACGCCAACTCCTACACTAACCCCTAAGCCGACGCCAACTCCTACACTAACCCCTAAGCCAACGCCAACTCCTACACTAACCCCTAAGCCAACGCCAACTCCTACCTCTGAGGTAGTCATTACTCCACCTGAGCCGGGCCAGGAAATTGAGTCTCTGAAACGCCACTGGAAGCAGGTTATCGAGCAAGCCCCCCCGGATACCAAACGAACCCAGGCTATCGCCTTCCTGAGAAGCTCCGGCAAGCCGGTAGCCTTTGAGAATGATACCATAGTCCTGGCATTCAAATACCCCTTTCATCGGGAGAATATGGAGAAGCCTCAAAACCAACAGATAGCAGAAAGGATACTGAGTAACTTCATCGGCCGTCCCTGTCACGTGCGCTGTATTAATCAGACAGACCGACCAGCTCCACCAGAGGCTAATCATCTGGTAAAAGCCGCCTTAGAGATGGGGGGCAAAATTATTAACCTGGAGGAGAAATGAATCTATCCCAAATAAATCAAGCCCGTCAGCTTAAAGCCAGGCTAAATAAGGCTCAACAAGAGCTGAGCCAGACTATAATCGAAGGCAGTTCAGGCAAGGGAGACGTTAAGGTTGTTATGGATGGTCAACAAAGGGTGCAATCTATAGCAATCTCCCCCGGGGTGATTGACCCGGCAAACCCCGGGCAACTGGAGAAACTGGTGTTAACCGCGGTCAGTGATGCCATTACTAAATCGCAGAAGGTCTCTATTAACAAGCTAAAAGGGATAACCGGCGGCTTTAACCTCCCCGGATTATAACCCCTGAAGACAAAGGTGGTGAAGATGAATCAACAATCAACCCCAACTACTGGTGCTATATCCCAGCTTATTTTGGAGTTCAGCCGGTTGCCGGGGATAGGGCCTAAGAGTGCCCAGCGGCTTGCCTATCACCTGTTGCAAGCCTCTGAAGAGCAAACCAAGCTCCTGGCTAACGCTATCCGACAGGTCAAACAGGAGACCCGGTTGTGTTCGGTCTGTTTTAATGTTACTGACACCGACCCCTGCCCCATCTGCCGTAATGACCAGCGCGACCACTCCCAGATTTGCGTAGTGGAACAGCCGCAGGATATTCTGGCTTTGGAACACACCCGAAGCTACTACGGGCTATACCATGTCCTTCACGGCGCCATCTCTCCTACTGAAGGCATTGGAGCTAATGATATAAAGATTAACCAGCTTCTGGAGCGACTGAAGGACGGTTCGGTAACCGAGGTCATTCTGGCAACCAACACCAACCTTGAGGGGGAACAGACCGCCGCCTATCTCAATAAACTCATCTCACCGCTAGACATAACGATTACCCGCCTTGCCCGAGGGCTACCCTTTGGCACCGAACTGGAATACGCCGATGATGTTACCCTGACCCGAGCCATTGAGGGCCGGCAGCCACTGTAGATAGAGAGACACCTAATTAACTTTAAGAAGCAGTGATGAACGAAATAAGGTATCAGCCAATCGGGGTTATCCATTCTCCGTTCAAGGAGTCCAAAGGGACCCCGATACAGCCTACCGCCGCCAGGGGTATCCCTGGGACAGTAGAGGTCTTTCCCGAATATGCTGAAGGCTTAGAAGGTATTGGCGGCTTCTCTCACCTTATCCTGATATATCACTTCCACCTGTCCCGAAAGTCGCCCCTGAAGGTCAAGCCGTTTATGGACGATAAACCCCATGGCATCTTTACCATCCGAGGCCCCAGCCGTCCCAACCCCATCGGCATCTCGGTAGTCCACCTGCTCAAGGTCGAAGGGAACATTCTTCATATCCAGGATATTGACATTGTCGATGGCACCCCCCTGCTGGATATTAAACCCTATGTGCCAAAATTTGACATACGAGAGGTGGAGAGAATAGGCTGGCTGGAGGAAAATGTGCATAAACTTCCCACCTCGAAGGATGATGGCCGGTTCACCTAGGGGATGTCGGCGTCGCGATATGATATGCTGATTATCCCCAAGCCCAAGACAGGCTAGAGGAACATCCGACAATGACTAAACCACGTAACTACCAGACCGAAGCCATTATTATTAAGAAAACCAAGCTAAAGGAAGCCGACCGAATCCTCACCCTCTACACCCCCCACCTGGGCAAGCTTCAGGCGGTAGCCAAGGGGGTGAGACGCCCTAGAAGCAAGATGGCAGGGCACCTTGAGCTACTGACCCATAGCCAAATATCGCTGGCGCGGGGGCGAAATCTGGATATCATAACTGGCAGCCAGACCATAGATAGCTTCCTGCCTCTCAAGACCGACCTTAATCTTAGCTCCTACGCCCTCTATGTTATTGAACTAGTCAATCAGTTCACCGTTGACGATGTGGAAAACTATCCCCTGTTCCAATTGCTACTGGAGACACTAAGCCACCTCTGCCAGCAGGGTGATGCGGAGCTCCCCCTACGTTACTTTGAACTACAACTGCTTAATCTGACTGGCTATCGCCCCCAGCTACAAAAATGCGTTTCTTGCCACTCCCCACTAAAAGCGGTAACCAACTCATTCTGCCCTCACCTGGGTGGCGTGCTGTGCCCGGGTTGCGCTCAGCACCAGCCTTTAAGCTATCCCCTGTCAGTTAATGCCCTGAAGGTATTAAGGTGGCTACAGAATAATGACTATACTACCGCCAATCGGTTAAAGATGGACCACCAGCTATCCCTCAAGCTAGAAGAGATAACCCGAGGCTACCTCAGTTACCTGCTGGAACGGGAGATAAAATCAGCCAGCTGGCTAGACACCATAAGACAATCCCCATAAACAGCTTTACTATCCGGACTAAGAAACCCTATAATAATCACTAACTACTGATTATGCCGAGGACTGAAGATGGAATCCAGATTAGACCAGATAAATAAGCTACGGCGGGAAAAACTGGAGCGGCTACGAGAGCGGGGGATTAACCCCTATCCTCCCCACTACCATCGCAGTCATACCACACAGGAGGCTGTAGCTTTGCTCAAGCGGAATGAGGAAGGCTTGACCAAGGAGGAAGTAGTCAGTGTTGCTGGACGCATTATGGCAATAAGACGAATGGGTAAGAGTTCTTTCCTTGACATCCGCGACGGCTCAGGGCAGATTCAGCTCTACTGCCAGCGGGACACCCTTAGTGAAGACAGCCTTGAGCTGCTCAAGGATATCGACATTGGCGATATTATTGGCGCTCAGGGTAAATCCTTCCGCACCAAGCGGGGGGAGCCGTCTATTGAGGTAACCCATCTCACTTTGCTGGCTAAATCACTCCAGCCATTGCCGGAGAAGTGGCACGGACTCAGTGATACCGACACCCGATACCGGCAGCGCTATCTAGACCTTATCGCCAATACGGAGACTAAAAAAATCTTCACCACACGCAGTCAGATTATCACCGCCATCAGGCAGTTTCTGGACCAGCGGGGCTTCCTTGAGGTAGAAACCCCGGTGCTACAGGCATCGGCGGGGGGGGCGCTGGCTCAGCCGTTTATCACCCACCATCACGCCCTTAACCGCGATTTTTACCTACGCATTGCCCTGGAGCTTTACCTAAAGAGATTGATTGTCGGCGGTTTTGATAAGGTCTATGAAATGGGACGCATCTTCCGCAACGAAGGCATCTCCACCAAACACAATCCTGAGTTTACTATGCTGGAGACCTACGAGGCTTACGCTGACTACAACGATGTGATGGCAATGCTGGAGGAAATGATATATCACCTAGCTCTGCAGGTTTCAGGCAGCGATACGGTTAAATTCGGCGATAACACCATCAGCTTCAAGCCACCGTGGCAGCGGGTTGAGGTGCGCCAGTCAATCATCGACTACGCTGGCATTGACTTCGAGCAGTATCCCGATGCTGATTCCCTGCGAGCCAGAATGCTCGAGCTGAATATCGAGGCTGACCCGGAGAAGGACCGGGGACGATTGATAGATGAGCTACTGTCAACCTCGGTTGAACCCCACCTGCTCCAACCGACCCTGCTGCTACACCACCCGGTGGATATGTCACCGCTAGCCAAAAAAACATCGCAGAATCCCCACCTGGTAGAGCGTTTTGAAGCCTTTGCTGGCGGGATGGAGTTTGCCAATGCCTTCACCGAGCTTAACGACCCTATCGAGCAGCGACAGCGCTTCACCACACAACAGCAAAACCGTGGGGCAAAGGGCGACACCACGACTATTGATAAAGATTTCCTGCTGGCGCTGGAACACGGTATGCCCCCCACCGGGGGGCTGGGAGTGGGTATCGACCGGCTGGTAATGCTGCTCAGCGGACAAACATCAATCCGTCAGGTAATCCTGTTCCCCCAGCTTCGGGAAAAGGTCCCAGAGTAAGGAAGAATTATAATGCTTGACCTGAAATTTATCCGTCAGAATGTAGCTTTAGTACGGCAGGCAGTAGCCAGCCGCCAGGATGATGCCCCGCTGGATGAAATCCTACGGCTGGATTCGGAGTGTCGCCAGAAGATGGCTGAGCTAGAAGATTTAAGACATGCCCGAAAGGAGACTGCCCGAGAGAGGAAATCCGCAGATGAAGGGCGCGGTCTGCGCGCCAAGATAAGGGTAATAGAGGAAGAAGTCAGGAATCTGGATAAACAACTGTCTGACCTCCTGCTGCGAGTGCCCAATATCCCCCAACCCACCGTGCCTATAGGCAAGGATGAAAGGGATAATGTAGTAATACGCTCCTGGGGAGAGCCAAGGAGCTTTGATTTTACCCCCGCCCCCCACTGGGAACTGGGGGAATCACTGGATATCATTGACTTTGAGCGAGGGGTAAAGCTATCCGGCACCCGCTTCTATATACTGAAAGGGCTGGGAGCCAAATTACAACGGGCTTTAATCTCGTTTATGCTTGACCTTCACACCACCGAAAACGGTTTTGAGGAGATATACCCGCCGTTTATGGTGAAAAGGGAGTCTATGGTTGGCTCCAGCAACCTGCCCAAGTTTGCCGATAACCTGTATCACGACGATACCGATGATTTATGGTTCATCCCCACTGCCGAGGTTCCCCTCACTAATCTCTACCGCGATGAAATCATCCCCCCGGGAAGACTGCCCTTGCGTTATGTTTCCCACACTGCCTGTTTCCGCCGGGAGAAGATGTCCGCCGGCAAGGATACCCGAGGGATAAAACGAGGCCACCAGTTTGATAAGGTAGAGCTATATGAATTCGTCGAGCCGGATAGCTCCAGTGATGCCCTAGAGAAGTTAGTCAGCGCTGCCGAAATGGTCTGCCAGCGGCTGGAACTACCCTATCGCACAGTGGAGCTATGTACTGCTGATTTAAGCTTTGCCTCGACCAGGACCTACGATATTGAGATGTGGGCACCCGGCTGTGGGGAGTGGCTGGAGGTAAGTTCCTGCTCCAACTGTACCGACTTTCAGGCACGGCGGGCAAACATCCGCTATCGTCCCACCCCCGATGCCAAGCCACAGTTGGTTCACACCCTGAACGGCTCCGGACTAGCCCTGCCCCGGGTAGTCATTGCCGTAATGGAAAACTACCAGAATGCCGACGGCAGCATAACTGTCCCCGAGGTTCTCCAGCCCTATATGGCAGAGAGGATTATAAAGTAGTATAATTACCCTGACTAAAGAGGTTAGGGAGGGGTATATTTTGTCCCCAGCAAGGTCTAAGGTAGAGATTGGAGACAGGGCAGCGCGCTACTATGACCGCTTCCTAAGCCTGCTTTCACTAGGGCAGTATTCTCACCTCCTCAAAGTCGCTGTCGAAAAGATGGGCATCAAGCCCGGTGAATCAATACTGGACCTTGGTTCAGGTACGGGCAAGAACGATTGTTTTATGGTCAAAAAGGTAGACTCTGGCGGCAAGATTGTAGGCTTAGATATTAGTGACGAGATGTTAAGTCAAGCCAGAAAACGCTGTCGCCGGTATCCTAATGTTACCTTTAAGGAACAACGCATAGAGCTACCTCTGCCATATAAAGAAGAGTTCAACAAGGTGTTCATTTCCTTTGTCTTGCACGGGTTTGAGGATAGCCAAAAACTGCGGATTATTCATGGCGCTTTTCAAGCTTTGAAGCCGGGAGGAGCTTTCTACATCCTAGACTATAATGAGTTCAATCTTGAGAAAATATGGTTTCCTATTCGCTGGGCATTTACCCGTTGGGAGTGCCAATTAGCAGCAGAATTTCTCAAACTCAATATAAAGGAAATGCTTCGGGGCCAGGGTTTCGCTGACTTTGAAGAGGAGCTTTTCTTTAAGGGACATCTGCGACTGCTAAAGACAGTAAAGCCTACGGCAGCATAACTATCCCCGAGGTTCTCCAGCCCTATATGGCAGAGAAGATTATAAAGTAGTATAATTACCCTGACTAAAGAGACCAGTATAAGCTCTTAAACCTGAGGCACTGATTCCTATATACACACTATCTGGAGATGCCCTCACTTTGCTCAACAATTCTCCTTATCATGACCTTAAAGAGCTACACAATCTGTCGAAGTGTTTAATCGAGCTTAAACCGATTAATAATGATACCGCCCTGACGATGCTATACTAGAACAAGCGAGAGCCAATGCAGGTTCACCCGCGAGTTATTTTTACGAGGAGATTAAATGGCAATTGGAATTTTATATCGAGAGGAACTAAAGGAATATGATTTCGGGCCAGGTCACCCTTTCCGTGGAGACCGCTACGAAATATTTCCTGAGTTCCTGAAGGATACCCTACCGGAGAATAACAATTACCGGATTATTAAAGCCGAACCGGCAAGTGATGAAGATTTATCCTTAATCTGCCAGAAAGACTATATCGACTTCACAAAGGAGTACTACAAAGCCGCTAATCTGGGGGCAAGCTACCCTAACCCATTCTATAGATTTCATAGCGGAGATAATCAACCTATTATGGGGGAGACGGGGAAGGTAGAAGAGGCCGCGAGACTAATCGTTGGACAGGCAAAAACAGCCTGTGAATTAGTTCAAGAGGGTAAATTCAAGAAAGTAGTGTCTGTAGGTGGTGGGATGCACCATGCTAAATCTTCTTATGGTGAAGGGTTTTGCATATACAACGACGTTGCTTTCAGCGCTTTATATTTAATGCAGGAGTATAAATTGGAGAGAATCCTGATCCTAGATACTGATGCTCATGCAGGAAACGGAACTTCGGAGTATTTTTATCGGGATCCGAGGGTCTTATTTATTGACATTCATCAGGACCCCAAGACCGTCTACCCCGGGACAGGCTTCGCTCACGAAATTGGTCTCGATAAAGGCAAGGGCTTTACTGTTAATGTCCCACTACCAATTTATGCTGGCGATGATTCCTATCGATTGGCTTTCGAGTCAATCGTGCAACCGTTGACTGAGGAATTTCGACCTCAGCTTATTATCCGAAATGGTGGTTCAGATCCCCACCTCAACGATGGACTCACTACGTTGGGGCTCTCGCTGAGAGGCTTCAGAATGATTGGTGAAAAGGTCCAAGAGATGGCTAAAATTTGCGATGATAAAGCTATTGACTTGCTCGCCTCCGGCTATAACAAGAGGGTTTTGCCATATGCTTGGCTGGCTTTGATTGCTGGATTAACCGGTATTGAGCTTAAAATAGAAGAACCCGAACCCGTCCCTCAACGCTTTAGTTCCGACCTTGCTCTAGCGGAAACCGAGAAAATCATAGGGGATGTTAAGAATAGGCTTAAAGACTACTGGACATGTTTGCGATGAAGCTTTATCCAAAGCTCCTTGGTTAGAGTTCCAAGACCAGTTTACTTTCCTCGGGGGAATACCTCTCCACAATAAAGCCGAGCTTCGTGCCCAAACCAATCATCTTCTTATTATCGTTCAACACGACGCCATAGATGCTCTTCAGGCCCTTCCCCTGGGCAACATCTATCAGCATGTCAACAAGTTTCTGCCCTAGACCGTTACCCTGAAAATCGTCAGCAACCACTACAGCGAACTCTCCAATTTCTCTGCCAAACTCAATTAACAGCCTTCCCACGCCAACATTCCTTCTCTTACCATTTGAGGTATACTCAGCGATAATAGCCATCTCCCGGTCATAGTCAATATTACAGAACCGGTTGAGCATCTCGTGGGTCGTCTCCTTAAGCACATGGAAAAAGCGGAACCTGGATGTCTCTGGTGATAGATTAGCGATGAGCTCCCTTTCCAGCGGTTCGTCTTCAGGCCTGATTGGCCTCAGTAGTACTTGTCTGCCATCCCTCACTCTCCAGGGTTGGATATACTTGGTAGGATAAGGGGATATTATTAAGTGGGCATGTTCCTCTACTCCCCTTCGCACCACTTCTTCGTCAAGGATAATTCTTGCATCGAGAGCAACAGCAACATCGCCACTTATGACTAAGGGATTGATATCCAGCTCCTTTATCTCCGGGAAGTCAACAATTAAGTTTGACACCGCCACCAGAACTTCATCCACTAGTAGCATGTTAACCGGAGGGACTGCCCTGAATCCCTCAGATAGCAGTTTGTAGATTTTGGTTTGCTCTATCACCCTTCTAGCCAATATCTGATTGAGAGGGGGTAACCCTATAGCAACATCTTTAAAGAACTCTGCCTCTGTCCCGCCAAGACCAAACATAATCACCGGACCCAAAGTCAGGTCCTTTTTGCTGCCAATAATAAGTTCGCAATCATATTTTGTCACCATCCTCTGCAGGCTAACCCCATCCACTCTAGCCTTAGGCTGGTGCTTTTTAGCGTTTCCTATAATTTCGTCAAATGCTTTTTTAACCTCGCTATCTGAGGAAATATTTAGCATCACACCACCGACATCCGATTTGTGGGTTATATCAGGGGAGGAAATCTTCATCGCCACCGGGTAACCAACGCGTGACGCTACCCTGACAGCCTCCTCAGCATTGCTAGCCGTATATGGAATAGTAGCAGAGATGCCATACGTGGTCAAGAACTTCTTAGAATCCTCTTCACTCAGTAGCGATTGCCCCGCCATTACTGCCTTACGAGCCAGTATTTTAAGGTAATTCTTTGGAGCTCCGCGCTCCAGAGGCAAATCCTCCGGGGTTTCATATAGCATCTCTAGATTGCGAGCGTATTTATACATATAGAGATACGTCTTGACGGCATCTTCAGGGAACTCAAAGATGGGAATCCCGTTCCCACAGAATATCTGCTTTGCCTCGGCCACCTCCTCACCACCCATCATAGCGACCAGGATAGGCTTGTCATTCTTCCCAATATACTTAATGATGGTCCTAGCTATCTGAGTCGGTTTAGCCGCACCTTGAGGTGTATAGATAATAATGACGCCACTAACACCGGGGTCCTTAAGAACTGCCTCGATAGTTTTCACATATCTTCGCGGGTCGGCATCTCCCAAGATATCGATAGGATTAGATTTACTCCAGTAGTGAGGCAGGAACTCGTTTAGAGCAGCAAGGGTTTTCTCGCCTAGTTGAGCTAACTTGCCACCCTTGTCTATCAGGGCATCAGTGGCTAATGCTGCCGGTCCGCCAGCATTGGTTATTATGGCCAGATTTGGGGCATGAGGCAATCGCGCAGCATTCAATGCAGAGGCGCAGTTAAAAATGTCCCCAATCTCTTCCACCCTCACCACACCAGCTCTGGCAAAAACGGCATCATAGTACAAATCATCTCCCACCATAGCTCCGGTATGGGACTGAGCTGCCTCCCTGCTCTCTTGAGACTTCCCCGGTTTGATCACCATCACCGGCTTTGTCCGGGCAAACCCCCGGGCAGCGCTCATAAACCTCTTGGTATGGGTCAGGGAGTCACCCAAGGACTCTAGATAAACGATGATACTCTGGGTCTCAGGGTCTCCACCAAGGTAATCTATCAGGTCTCCAAAATCTACATCGAGCATAGAACCCAGTGAAGCAACAGCGCTAAAACCGATGTCTCTACTAGCCGCCCAGTCGAGGATAGCGGTGGCTAGAGCACCACTCTGTGATAAGAGAGCTATATGCCCGGGCTTACACAGCTTATTGGCAAAGCTTGCATTTAACTCAGTGCTGGGTTTCATTACACCCAAACAGTTGGGCCCCACTATTCTGATTCCATATTCCGAGGCTATATCAGTTATCTTAGCTTCCAACGCCTTTCCCTCAGCCCCTATCTCCTTAAAGCCACTGGAGATAATGACTATAGACTTGACACCGGCTTGGCCACATTTTTCAACTACATCAGGAACAAATTGAGCCGGGATGGCAATGACGACCAGCTGAGGAACCTCAGGTAGAGAGCTTATGTCAGGATAGCACTTTAACTCAAATATCTCTTCCCGATTGGGATTTATCGGGTAGACTTGGCGCTTCTCCCGAGCCAGTAAGAGATTGTCCAGAATTATCCGCCCTACAGCATTTCGCTTATCTGTAGCTCCTACTAATGCTACGCTTTTGGGGTCAAAAAATGCCTTCAACCTTTCCATACCTTCCTCAATCCTCTATTCTCATATCTGGTAGCCAGCCACTGCGACAACTACTCTTACCTTTACCACCTTCAGCCATAAGTTTAACATCCCTGGCAATGCTAATCAAGCAATCGTGCGTTCAGGCTAACTTTTTGACGAAAAGTGCAAAACCAGCACCTTGCTCTTGCTATTTATGTCCGTTACTTAGCAACATCCTCAAAACCATAGTGGGTATTGCACCCTGTGAACAGAAAGGTTAGCAAGAAAGATTTTCGCATATTCTCACCAAACTGGGGGGAGTGCAAGAATGATTCCAAAAGCAAACAGATACATAGAGATATCCCTACCACGGCAACCTCACGGGGCTGGAGTATCAGGCAAAGAAGTTTTACATACGGAAACTACATGGATATCGCTTGAGTTTGCCAAGCCATTAAGTGCTCCCCAGTGCTATATCGTGGGCAAAGTAACTAATGATGTATAGCCTTCAACCGACCTATTGACAGGAGAGTTGGATATGGTGTAGTATCTGATTGAGAATGAGTCGCAATCTCAATAATGTCAGTCCGATGCATGGCCATCCGTGGACTTCTCAACGGCGGTTACTTTTGGAGTTGCTGCACGATGCTGAGGGATACGTAGATGCCAAGGAGCTGTATCGTCGTGCCAGTGCCAGGGATGAGTCTCTCAGCCCGGCGACAGTGTATCGCAGCCTTAACCTGTTCAAGGAACTGGGACTGGTTGATGAGATGAGGCTGGGCAAGGTTCGTTGCTGTTACGAGATCAAGCGGGCGTCGGAGCACCAGCATCTAGTTTGCCAGGGGTGCGGCAAAGTCATCGAATTTCAAAGCCCCTATGTCAGAAAGCTAATCCAGGCAGTGAGGCATGAATACGGCTTCAATGTAACCAAAGCTCAATTATATCTTGAAGGTTATTGCTTGGAATGCCAGGAGAAAGAGAAAAGCGACTCACCCTGTGCAGCTACGCAAGGGAAACATCATGAGTAGGGGTAAGATTGACACAATTATGAACCGCGATTTTGATAGAAAGGATAAGATGAGCGAAGAAAAAGTAGCAGAGGTTGAGAAAAAGATAGCCGAACTGGAAGCTCGGTGGCCAGCTCATTCGGTGCCACCATCAATGTAGCGGCAACTAGAGGAATTGGAGAAGGCAAAGGAGGCAGAAAAGGAAAGCTGATGCCGGGGAAGATGGTTCTGGTAGCCCCTTACAAGTACTACTCAGAGAAGTGTGATGTATGAAGGGCCTATGGCACATCCCTCTCTTTGTCAAGGCTGTGGTGGCTGCGTGTGAGCTTGTCCAATGAAGGCAATCCAGATAGCGATAATTTAGAGCACTCGCAGGAGCGTGGCAGCTAGTGAGAGTACTGAGAAAAGGTATTGCTATAATGATAACCATGACTGCAGTCGTGGCGGAATAATAAACCTAAGTCGGGTAAGAATCTAAAGAATACCAAGGAGGTTTAGCTGGAAGCAGCTGTAGGGATTATGAGTAGTTATGATGTGAGCATCATCGGTGGTGGGCCTGCCGGACTTACTGCCGGTTTATATGTAGCGCGGGCAGGCCTGAAGAGTCTCTTACTGGAACGCGGCGTTTTCGGGGGGCAAATAGTGAACGCCCGACTAGTGGAAAATTACCCCGGCTTTCCTGAAGGCATTTCGGGCTCGGAGCTGGGCGAGTCTATGCGCCGGCAAGCAACTAAATATGGGCTGGAAACCTCTGCCTCGGAGGTAACCAGAATAAGTATAGGAAACGCCTATGAAATTTCTACTACTGAGGGCAACATTCAAACCAAATCAATTATCATTGCCACCGGCTCGGAGTACCGCAAGCTGGGTGTGGCTGGTGAGGAAAGGCTCTCAGGGCATGGCGTCTCCTATTGCGCTACTTGTGATGGTCTCTTTTTTCGCGACCGGGAGGTAGCTGTGGTAGGTGGTGGTGATACCGCGATTAACGACGCACTGGAGTTGGCTCAATATTGCCGCAAGGTCTATATCATACACCGGCGAGACCAGTTACGAGCCACGAAAGCAATGCAAGAGAAAGCCTTCTCTCATCCCAAGATTGAGCTAGTCTGGAGTACAGTGGTACACGAGATCATAGGAGACAAGATATTAAGAAGTCTCCACCTGCGGAATGTTAAGACGGGGCAATTATCAGAGCTAGAGGTAGATGGAATATTTGTTGCTGTGGGGCTTAAGCCAAACAGCCATGTCTTTTCCGAGCTAATAAAGTTAGATAAAGCGGGGTTCATCGTTACTGACAAACTGATGAGAACTCCGGCACCGGGCATCTTTGCCGCTGGGGATGTCAGGCAGAACTCGTTTCGTCAGGCGATAACTGCGGCTGGAGATGGAGCCACTGCAGCCGGTTCAGCCTTCAAATATCTTTATGAGTGAGCAGGGAAAAACTCCTCGCTTTCAAGATGTTAGAATGTGAATCTGGAGATGAATATGTGCTTAAGTAATGTTCCCTATATTGACTCGAATGGCCAGCAGCAAGAAGTAATGCGGGGCATAGCTCAGATGGAAGCCCATGATGATGAGTTCCTGTCCATTGGGCTGCCGGGAGAGCGAAAATTCGCCCAAGGTGAGGTAAAAAGCATTGACTTTGTGGATAGGCACTCGGTAGTATTTGAGGTAGATATAGCAAAGTATGAGCAGGTGAACAGTGCCAGCTTCTAATCAACCACGAGTAATAATTTTTACTGGTTCTTCATGCCCCTGGTGCGGTAGGGTTAAGCAGTACCTGAAGGAAAAAGGCTTCAGGTTTCGGGAGGTGAATGTTGAGAAGGATCGGGATGGGGCTAGGGAACTTCAGCGTAGGCATATAATGGGTGTGCCAGTTGTCTTGATCGGGAGCCACCCTATCGTCGGCTTCGATAAGGTAAAGATCGATAAATTACTAGGAATCAAAAGATAGGAAAGGAGAAGTTTAAATGCAAATAAAGCCTTTTGAGGACCGAGTTCTGGTTGAGCCGGAGGAGATTGGAGAAGGCAAAACTAAAGGAGGGATAATCATCCCCGACACCGCCAAGGAAAAGCCAAGAATGGGCAAGGTCATTGAGGTAGGGACTGATGAGGAGCTTGCTGAGAATATAAAGGCGGGGGATAGAATAGTCTTTGCTAAATTCACCGGTGACGAGATTGAATTTGAGGGCAAAAAATACTTGATAGTTTCCAGAAGCGATATCCTCGCTGTAATTAAATAGGCTCACTCTAAAAACGAAGCAGGTTTGAAGGGCAAACTGGAGTGTATTTGATAGCCGCAGAGGGATTAAAGTGTAGAATTGAAGGGGGGAGGTATAACGGCCAGGGATATCTCAGAGGAAGATTTGCATCAAGCAATAGGACAGGTGATGCCCCCAGAAATCAGCCGCACCCTTGCTGAGCTGGGGATGCTTAAAGATGTAGCTGTAAAGAATAATGAGGTGTCCCTTACTCTCGTTCTTCCCTTGCTTGGCATCCCCACTTCAATCAAGGGCTATCTTGTGGACAGTCTGCGCCAGGCAGTAGCGAAATTGGGTGCGAAGGTTGAAGTCAGGATAGCGGAGATGAATCAAGAAGAGCGACTAGCCTTCTTAGCTATGGAGCAAGAGAGCTGGAAGGGTTTGTAACTCTAACAAAGTTACCGATAAGTATGCTAGGGATTTATAGAGAACGGTAAAGTAAAAGAGAGAAATATGTAAGGAGGAGAGAATATTGTTAACAGTGACCGCAAATGCGAAGGAAAAGCTTAAAGAAGCTTTGCAGCAGCAAATAGACCACCAAATGGCAATTAGGATTATTCGTTCCCCTTCAAACCCGAGCCAATTACAATTTGTCTTGGACAAAGAGAAGACGGGAGACCAGGTAGTGGAAGCCGGAGACAGTGCAAAGCTATTGCTTATAGGGACTGATATGGCCCCAGAGCTAGAGGGAATGCTTATGGATTACCAAGAAACGCCCCAAGGCTCAGGGTTCACTATGTCAAGGGTCGCTCCAGAAACTAAAATCAGTAAGGAAACTAAAGTCGGCAAGATAGTACAAATCACGGATCAGAATTTTGAGGAGGAGGTTCTAAGGTCAGACCTTCCCACAGAAGTCGATTTCTGGGCCCCTTGGTGTGGTCCGTGCAGGATGGTTATACCGATATACGAAAAACTCTCCGAGGAGTATGAGGGCAGATTTAAATTCTGCATGATTAATGTGGATGAAAACCAGCAGACAGCAACAAAATATCAGATTATGAGCATACCCATGCAGATGTTCTTTAGCAACGGTCGGAAGGTTGACGAAATCCTCGGCGCCGTCCCTGAGCATATGATTCGGTCAAAAGTTGAAGATATTTTGAGAAAGGTAACCAACTAAACTGCCCTGCTCAAAACAAACTGAAAACTGAAAAGAAAACTGAGGGAAAGCATGGGCTTGAAAGGAATGTCTCTACTAAGGAGGGGCTACCATGCAAAGTGCTGACTGGAAAGCAAATCTGAAAAGGGACAGTAGTATGGTTAAAGGATTCTTAGGCAAAGACCTTGAGAAATCATGGTAAGTTTTAAAAACGCTCAGGCAGAACGTGATGTAGTTGCGTCTACACAGGTAGTCCATCAAGATAGAGTTCGACACTGGGTAGAGAGCCTCGCTGACCAGCTCAGGAGATACTACGAAGCTTGGCCGGGCAAGATTAATCCAGACATTCGAGTATTTTCTAAAGATTACGATAAGAATAAGAGGGATTTTGGTCTCAATGAATATCTCTATGATATCCTTGTATGTAGAGTTGGAAAAGTAACGTCCGCCAAACAAGGAAAGGAACTCTGTTACATCCGGAAAGCTATCTGGCAGGTGGAGTCTGAATTTGCGCTGGATACAAGATAGGCACTAATTGACTTTAATAAACTTGTTATTGGGAGTGCTCCGAACAAGTTATTCATTGGACCACTGGTTAGTGACATTCAAAGCTACCTCGAAGTTCTTAAACCTGCGGCCAAGAGTTGCCCGGGTCATGTATATGTCGCGTTAGTCCCTCATCCAAAAGATTGGGAAAATGAAGCTCATAAACTTATCGAAATGTGGGAATTTGGTAATGGGAATTGGCTGCCCTTAGGCGGTTTCCAAAACACTTAAAAATCACTGTAAAACATGGGGGTGTCTCGGGGCGCCTCTCTATTTTAGCAGTCACTTGTTGCCTTAACGCCTCAGCTAGTACTCCCTCATTAAAATTAAAGCTGCCTTGCATTTCCACTACTCTTTCTCCTTTGTTCCTTAGCTTAATTTAATACGCTAGCCTCTCCCTCAATGCCTTCAAATTTACTACATCCTCTCTATTATATTGCAGTAACGTTGCTAAAGCATTCCGGTCACCACTCTGATATTTCCACCAAAGCACTATTGCCCCGGCAGCTTCAGCTACCCGAGCAGTATTATCCACTGAGCCGTCATCAGCAACGATAACCTCGTCAACATACTCTGAGGCTTTGCGAATTACCTCACCTACATCGTTCTCCTGATTGTATGCCGGAATACCAGCCATAATCTTGGGTTTACGATTGGGTTTCGGTTTGGCCAATTAATTATCCCTCATCACTGGTAAGATATTATATATCAAGATCAAGCTGGGCGGTGATTGCTATCAGGGAAAGATTAAGCGCGCCTAGACCGGGACTCTAGCACTTCAATCAACCGAATTGCTAGGGGGTTGACAAAGAGAATTCACCTTCTTAGAATACACACTAATGACTTGTGTCAACGTGAGGGCTACAATTGACTAGAGATGTAGGCGGAGATGCGTCGTAGAATTGCAACCGGCGTCGATGGACTTGATAGTCTCCTAAGTGGGGGCTTAGCGGAAGACAAGGTCTTTCTAGTCAGCGGTCAAGCCGGAACGGGGAAAACTATCCTCTGTCTGCAATATGTCCTGGCTGGAGTAGCTCGTGGAGAAAATAGCGTTTATATCTCTATCGATGAGAAGCCTAGTCACTTGCTGGAGGATGCCGAATCTCTCGGCTGGGACCTGAAAAAATATGTCGATGACAAAAGGATAACCCTTCTGGATGCGACACCCTACTTCACTAATGTGCGTATGGGTAAAGAGAAGGTTATTGATGTACGCTCAATAGTCACTGACCTTACTAAACATGTGCGGCAAATTAACGCTCAGACGGTGGTCATTGACCCTATTGCGCCCCTTATTTTTAGCCAGGAAGCAACCGCTCAGGTAAAGGAATATATCAGAAGCCTTATTTTCTCTATTGAGGATAATCTACACTGCACCACCGTTATTACCTCAGCGATTCCTTCAGGAACGACTAGACTTTGCCAATATGGAGTCGAGGAGTTCGTCGTCTCTGGTATTATCGTTTTGGGGGTAAGCAGTATACAGGCTCATCGTGTTCGGACCCTCTACATACCTAAGATGCGGGGGACTCCGACTGATTTGAATGACCATGTCTTTGAGATTCTACCTAAGCGAGGTATTGTAATCAGGGAGACAGTCTGACATGGATAGGATCCTCATTGTAGATGATGATGAATCCACTCGGCATCTTCTAAAGACACTCCTCAGCAGTGCGGGATATGAAGTCCTGGAGGCAATTAATGGAGAGCAAGGCTTTGGGATGGCGCTAGATAAAAAGCCCGCTCTCATTATTACCGATGTTATGATGCCGATAAAGAGTGGCTATGAGCTAGCCCATGACCTGCGTAGTAACCGTACTACGGCATCGGTACCCATCATAATGTTAACCGCGCTCTCCGAGGAGCAGGATGAACTCAAAGCCTTTCAGGAAGGCATTGATGATTATTTGACCAAGCCCTTCAGTCCATCTGTACTACGTGCCAGAGTCGCTGCTCTATTAGTCAGGTCACGAGCCATGCATGGTAAACTAGCCGCCGAGCCGTCTCCATCACCTGAACCAAAGGGAGTAGTTGATAGAATAAGTTGTGGTGATAGCCAATTAGATGAGGCACTGGGTGGTGGTTTGCCACAGGGTTCAAATATACTGGTTGTTGGTGAGACTGGTTCTGGTAAAAGTTCCCTCTGCCGTCGTTTTCTAGCTACAGGACTTAAGGCTTCAGAGTGTTGTATGGTTATCACTCTGGACGACGCACCGACTATGATTCGGCGTAGCCTTGATATGATGCTGCCAAAACCGGTTAGCGAATACGAGGGGGAAGGTAATTTCTGCTTAGTAGATGGGTATGGTTGGAGTCGGGGCAATGTCAGGGGTACGGAGCGTTTTGCTGTAAGCGGTCTCTTGGAACTGAACCAATTGGCTGGTCTTATTAGTGACGCCGGGATGGAACTGGGACAATCAGTAGGTGGTAAAGCTGGTGGTAGACGTATTTTAGATTCGATTACCAGCCTGTTCACCAACTTCGAGCTAGCCCTGGTCCAGCGTCTTATAGCTCAACTTACCCGCACCGCTACTAGCTATGGAGGCGTGGCTACTCTCTATGTTGTGGAAGAGGGTGCGATATCAGAACAAACGCTGAACAATATGAAATATGTGATGGACGGATTGATTCAACTCAGGATGGACAACACTGATTACTACGCTCGTGTCGCTAACATGAAGTGGTCCAAGTTTTCTAGAGAGTGGTTAAAATTGGGAGAACAGTCTAAGCCTTAGTATATTCCCGAAAGGGGTGATTGGGGAAACAAATGCTGGAGAAGATAACCGTAGGTGAAAAGAACTTGGCTAACTATCGTCCCATGGTCTTAACCGAAGACCAAATTATTGATGAAATCATGGCACTGGGGGCAGAACTCAGGGGTATTCGCTTGTGTCATATCAACTCAACCCCCTACGGAGGAGGAGTAGCCGAATTACTTTATTCTTGCATTCCTCTGCTGAATGATGCTGGAATTACGGCTGATTGGCGTATCATTAGCGGTAACGAACCGTTCTTTAAGGTTACCAAGAACTTCCACAATGCTCTCCAGGGTGCTGAATATTGGCTTAGTGCTGAGGAGAAGGAGGCCTATATTAAGTGTAACTCTGAGAATGCACGGCACCTTGATTCTAACTATGATATTATTATTGTAAATGACCCTCAACCAGCTGCACTTCGTCACTTCTCTAATAGCCAGCAAACTAAGTGGATATGGCGGTGCCATATAGATACCTCTAATCCTAATCAGGATGTATGGCAGTTCCTTAAACCCTATGTGGAGGAGTACGATGGTGCTGTCTTTACCCTGGAACAATATGTTCCGGCTAATTTGCGGATACCCTGGGTGGAAGCAATAGTGCCAGCTATTGACCCCACCAGCCCTAAGAATCGGGGGCTTCCAGTACGGCAGTGCGTAGATTTTCTCCCTGACATGGGGATTGATGCTAACCGCCCGCTGGCAGTCCAGGTATCTCGATTTGACCCGTGGAAGGACCCCTTTGGGGTAATTGAGGCCTATCGGATGGCAAAGAAGGAGATTCAAGGTTTGCAATTAGCCCTAATAGGCTCTCTAGCCAGCGATGACCCGGAGGGAACACAATTACTTGAAAAAGTGGAGGCGGTGGCTGAAGATGACCCTGACCTCTTCGTATTTTACAACCTGAGTGATATTGAGATAAATGTATTTCAACGAGCTAGCAACATAATAATTCAAAAATCGTTACGGGAAGGCTTTGGCTTAACTGTATCCGAGGCATTGTGGAAATCCACACCCGTAGTTGGTGGCAAAGTGGGAGGTATTCCCCGGCAAATGGGTGGTGAGCTTGCCGAGCTTCTAGTTGGCAGCGTAGAAGAGTGTACCGAGAGGATAGTGACGCTGTTACAGAATAGGGCTTTGGCTAGAGAGCTAGGGGCTAAGGGTAAAGAGCGAGTGCAGAGGGAATTCTTGATAACCAGGCTGGTCAGGGATGAGTTAAGACTGATTAAGAAAGCAATGCTAGAGTAGAAGAGGAATTGGTTATTCAGCTTAATTAGTTTGGGAAGGGAGAAGAAGGTAATGTCCTTTATCGAGAGGTATCCAGAACTTTTGGACTTGGGCGAGGATGAGGTAAAGGTTTATAAACTACTAAACGAGATAGGTGAATCTTCTGCCAAGGTAATCAGTGCCCAAACCGAGATACCCTATTCTCGGGTACATGCTGTCCTCTATCGACTACAGCAGGAGGATTTGGTAATCAGACGAGGGGAAACGCCTAAGCTGTTTAGCCTGCGCTTTAAAGACCCTAATCTCCCCAAGCTGTGGACCAGCAAAGATACTAAACGCAAATAGACCTCGGGAGGCTAAGATGGTAGACATAGAGCGAGTACCCACAGGAGTGTCCGGACTGGATGAGCTTATTGAGGGTGGATTACTAAACGGGCGTGTCACACTGGTAACCGGAGCGGCAGGGTCAGGGAAGACCACCCTGGGTATGCAGTTTCTGTATAACGGTAGTGCCAGCTTTAGAGAGAACGGGCTTCTGGTAACCCTAGAGGAGGAGGCTACTGACATCCTCCGGGATATGAGTCGCTATGGCTGGGAGTTGGAGCAACTGATAGGACAGGGGAAGCTGGCTATAGTCCAGTCACCGATTCCATTTGAAGTCAGCCAAGAGAGGGTCGACATTAACGGCTTGCTGGACAACATTCACCAGCAGGCGGTAAAGATTAATGCCAAGCGTATCGTTTTCGACTCTATAGCCTCTCTGGGACTGCCGTATCATGATGTAGTTGCGTTGCGTCGTGATGTACTACGGATAGGAGCCATGCTGAGGGAGTTGGGTTGCACCACCTTGCTCTTGACCGAGATGGTTGAAGGAGAAGCCAAAACCACACGCTACGGGATTGAGCAATTTGTAAGTCATGGCGTCATTGTCCTGTATGTAACACCTACCTACCGAGCCATTCAGATAGCAAAAATGCGAGGTACCAATCACGATATGGGCATCCACCGTTTGCGTATTGGTAAAAAGGGAATTACAGTTATTCCCGGTGAGAGGCCGTTTTAAACTTCGGTTAAATTGATATAGATTGATAAGCTAATGGCGGAGGTATTGAACATGAGAGAGGAAGCTAGAGAATCAGAGACGGACGGTTTGTTCCAGACACTACCTATCCCCGCAGTTATATTGGGTGCAGATGGCACCCTGCTCGATATGAATGCTTTATTCCTTAAAACATCCGGTATGTCAAGAGACCAGTTTATTGGCAAACGCTTCTTTGAAATTGAATTCCTTCTCGAGAAATCCAAAAGCATCCTCAAGGAGAATTTTACCAAGAGGGCGCGCGGCGAAGCTGTAGGAGCATATTATGTATTCGTGTATATAGCAAATGGCGAGGAGCGTTGTTTCGAGGTCAGAGCTACCCGGACCCAGTATAAAGGGCAGCCGGCAGAATTAGCCATTTTTACTGACATCACCGAGCGCCAGCAGATGGAGACAGCATTAAAAGAGAGCGAGAAAAAATTTCGGAGTCTGGTAAACAACATCAAGTTGGGTATCCTCAGGTCAACCCCGGGTCCCCAAGGGAGGTTCATTGAGGTAAACCCGGCTATGGAAGCGATTACCGGCTACTCTCGGGAAGAGTTACTCCAGATGGCGGTATCCGAGCTGTATACGCATCCCGAAGAAAGAGAAGCCACCCTTCAGAAAATAGCCCTAACCCAGGGCAAGACAACCCAGGAGATTCGGTTCAGAAGAAAGGATGGCTGCGAGATAGTGGTCTCGGACACCAAGGTAGCAGTCAGGAATGAGAAGGGTGAGATTCTATACTTTGACGGGATATTAGAGGATATCACCGAGCGTAAGCAGGCGGAGGAAAGCATACGTTGGCGCAATACTGAGCTTGCTGCTCTCAATGCCATTGCTGTTACCATGGGGCAGTCACTTAATCTAGACGAGATCCTAAACGATACCCTAGATAAGGTGCTGGAGGTACTGGGGGTAGAAGTGGGCAGCATACTTTTGATAAATAAGGAGACCAAGAATTTGAAGGTCGCTGTTCATCGAGGAATGTCAGAAAAGTTCGTGAAAAAGATAGCTGATATCAAGGTTGGGGAATCACTTCCAGTGAAGGTAGTTCAGTCAGGGAAACCAACCGTCATGGGAGATATTTCTAAGGTAGCCCAGCTAGGGAAACCAATCATCATAAGAGATATCTCTAGCCAGTCAAAGTCGATTAGAATGGCATTAACAGAGGAAGGTCTGAGGTCGTTTGTTGCCATACCCCTTAAGTCAAAAGCCAAAATATTTGGTGTACTGGTCCTGGGAACCCACAGCCAACGACAATTTACTGCTCGGGTCGTTGACTTGCTTACCTCAATTGAGAGTGGGATTGGCATTGCTATCGAAAATGCCGAGCTATATGAGAGCATCCGCAAAGATAGAAACCAGTTACAGACTATCCTATGCAGTATGGCGGAGGGCATAGTAGTGAGGGATGCTGAAAACCGCATCACGCTTGTGAACCCCGCTATGCAACGACTACTCAATCTGAAGATAGAAGATATTCTGGGCAAAGATGCTGATGACTGCCTGCCAATTAAGAAGGAAGATATCGACCAGTTAGCAAAGAAGGAGGCGTCTGGCGAAGTTCCAGCACCCCTCATACGAAAGGTGGGCGATAAAATTCTCAGTATCAATGTCACGCTAATAAAAACCGAGGATGGTCAGCGTCTGGGCACGGTATGTGCTACCCGTGACATCACGGAGTTAGCCAAGGTTGACCAGATGAAAACTGAGTTTGTTTCCATGGTCTCGCATGAGCTGAGAACCCCACTTACCTCTATCAAAGGTTATGTTGACCTCGTGGTCGACGGCGAAGCCGGTGAAATCAACGAAACACAGCGGGGATTTCTGAGTATCGTTCAAAGCAATACTGACCGCCTTATTGCCCTGATTAATGACCTCCTTGATATTTCTCGTATTGAATCGGGTAAGATTCAGCTCAAGCCCACTGTTATGCCGCTAGACCAGGTCATCAGGGAGGTAGCAACCTCTCTGCGCAAACAGATTGATGACAAAAAGATAAACTTGGAACTTGTTCTTCCACAGGGACCCCTAAAAGTAAAAGGAGACCAGGCTCGTATCACTCAAATACTAACCAATCTGCTAAGCAACGCCTACAAGTTCACCCCAGCAGGTGGGAAGATTAACGTTTCTGCCAAAAGGACTGACGGTCAAGTACAGGTCAATGTAACTGACAGTGGCATCGGCATCTCCGCTCAGGACCAGCAGAGGCTTTTCACCAAGTTCTTCCGTGTTGATAGCTCGGTTACACAGGAGGCGGGTGGCACAGGACTGGGCCTGGCCATTACTAAATCCATCGTGGAGATGCATGGGGGCAAGATGTGGGTGAAGAGCAAGCTCGGTAAGGGTAGTACCTTCAGTTTCACCTTGCCAGCAGTGGCTCCTGTCGAAGGCCCGAGAACTCACCCCGAGGGCTCGCTTGGCACAAGGGGCAAGATATTAGTAGTAGAGGATGAGCCAGATACGGCTCAGCTCGTGAGAGTCTATCTGGAAAAGAGCGGCTACCAAACAATTGTGGCTACTAGCGGGCAAGAGGCTCTAGATAAGGCCAGGCAGGAATGCCCCGATCTAATTACTCTTGACGTCCTTCTACCGGACATAGATGGGTTTACTGTGCTTGAGCGCCTTAAAGCTGAACCAGATACTGCATCTATCCCGGTGCTGATGCTTACCATAGTCCAGGATAGAAATATGGCTATCCGTCTGGGAGCCGTGGAATATTTCACCAAACCGATTGATAGAGATCGTTTATTAGACTATGTCCGCAGGATTATGACTAAGAGTGTCAAGAAGAAGATACTTATAGCTGATGACGACCCTGAAATGCTCCAATTATTAGGTGACATCCTGAGGCAAAAGGGCTATGAGACTATCTTATGCTCTGACGGAGCTACTACTGTGGCTCAGTCATCCAAGAAGCGCCCGGCATTGATCTTGCTTAACATCAGGATGCCCGAGGTAAACGGCTATGGGATACTACAAACCCTGAAGATGAATAAGGAGACTTGTGACATCCCTGTCATAGTAATGAGCGGTGGAGAATACAAGGTAGAAGAGAGTCGGAAAAGGGTTTTGACTTTGGGCGCTAGCCAGTTTGTCACCAAGCCGTTCTCTTTAGACTACCTCGTTGGGGAAATCCAGAAGCTACTCGGGGGGGGGATGAAAAGCTGAAGATTCTAATTGCCGATGACGAGAAAGATGTCCGAAACCTGGTGCGCTTTACCTTCGAACGGCGAGGATTTGAAGTAATAGAAGCTACCAATGGAGCTGAAGCAGTGGCCCTAGCTCATCAGGAATTACCTGAACTTATTCTCCTGGATGCTATGATGCCTGTTATGAGTGGATATGAAGCCTGCCGTAAGCTGAGAGAGGCGGAAGCAACAAAAGGGATTCTAATCGTTTTTCTTTCGGCTAAGGGCCAAGCTTATGAAGTAGCCAAGGGACTTAAAATAGGCGCCGATGCTTACATTATCAAACCGTTTTCGCCAAAAGGATTGGTTGCTCAGATAGAAGAGCTACTTCAGAAACATCAACGCTGAGGGCACCTTACGCAAAACCGCAATGAAGATACCCACATGATAAGGGAAAATGAGCAGAATCTTCAAGATGGCGGATGATGAGAATGAGGGAGGGGTTGATTCCACCTGGAGGGGTGGAACCTCCACCACTCTCTATGTTTTGGTGCTGGTTGGGCTTACCCTGCTTTGCATATACGCTATTTTTCGAGGTGCCGCTCTCTTCAATCCTGGCTACAGGCTAGGAGACCGAATCTTCGCCATTCTACTCCTTGGCGCCGAATCTTTTATTCTAATCCATGCTGTGGGTTACTTTCTAAGTACTATTAGAGCCACCAAGAAGTATAGGCTAACCCAGACTCATGTTTTTGCGCTATCCTGCGAGCCATCGGTTGCTGTAATTATAGCCAGTTTCAACGAGGACCCCATTATGTTAGAGGATACCATCGCGTCAGTCACCAACCTTGAGTACACCAACAAAAGGGTATACTTGCTGGATGACTCTACAAAACAGGAGTTGCAGAAAGCAGCAGAGATGTTGGCTCAACGATATAAATGTATCTATGTCCATCGCGTTAACCGGCGGGGCTACAAGGCAGGGGCCATTAACGACCTGTTAAGGAATCTTAAAGAAAAGTATGCTGCTGTCTTTGATGCCGATCAGAAACCAGTCAGTGGTTTTCTCAAGGAGATTATTCCGTTACTTGAAGAGAATACAAGGCTGGCTTTTGTTCAGACCCCTCAATTTTATGAGAAAGCGCAGTACAGTCCGGTGGCTCTTGGCGCTTTTCACCAGCAGTCTGTATTCTACGAGTATATTTGCGAGGGCAAGAGTACCAGCAGCGCTACGTTCTGTTGTGGTACCAATGTAGTTTTTCGTACTGAAGCACTGCACAGCATCGGTGGCTTTGATGAAACCTCGATTACTGAGGATTTTGCTACTAGTGTGCGACTGCACTATAAGCGCTGGCAATCGCTGTATTACAACAAGGTTTGTGCGTATGGTTTAGCCCCAGAGACACTGGCTGGTTATTTCACCCAGCAAATGCGCTGGGCTACAGGAACCATAGGAACATTTAGGGGGATTGTTAAAAAACTATTACTCCACCCGAGAGCGCTAAGCATCGGGCAGTGGTGGGAATACTTCCTTTCAGGGTCTTACTATTTCATTGGTTGGTCCAATTTCATTTTTATCATTAGCCCTATAGTTTTCATCATCTTCGGTCTCCGCCCCCTCGTTACTGACCCGCTTATCTACACTGCCGCCTTTGTGCCATACTTCGCCGTTTCACTAGGTAGCTTCTATCTGAGCATGAAGAAACGCGGGTACCGGGTACGAGATCTTTTCCTGGCTCAATCGTTAGCCTTCATTACATTCTACCCGCTGATGAGAGCTGCTGTAGCGGCTACAGTTGGAAAGAAACACACCTTTGGGGTAACTCCAAAGGGCGCCGGTGGTAGAATCCCTTGGAGATACTTGTCTCCGCAGTTATGCTTACTGGCGATTAGCCTGATAGCAACCTCAGTGGCAATCTACAGGCTCACAGCTACTCTAGACCTAGCTATGGTAGTAAATGCTTGCTGGGCTATTTATAACGGCTCTCTGTTAGCGATGGTATTCTACTTTAACCGCCCATTTCGTGGATATCCCGACGCGCACATTTTTAGGGATTGGACAGCAGACTAGGTTTACGAGATATAGCCACCCAGCTTTGTGGAGCGAGAGGTAAAACTCGAACCCACGCCCCTCGGTTCCGAAGATTAAGGTCTCATATGACACCTTGTGCCGCTGAATGCTAACAGCCCTCTTAAAGAATTCCTCTGTGTACTCAGGGATAAGTCGGTGCTCTTTAGCTTGCTGTGCCATTTCCTTTATACGGGTATAATCAATGTAGCGGGTAGCCAGGCTCTCTGCCATGTTGTCCTTAACTTTGGCAATATATTCCTCATCTACAGTGATATCAAGTTCCTTCAGGATTTCATCAATCCTCCTAGCATTGGCGACTGCTTCCACCATAAGCTGAGATAGGTTCTTATCGCCCAAGACCTCACCTATCACATCAAAAACCTTATCACTACCCAATGCTTGCTTTATCTTGTCCAACTTTTGGAAAAGCGTAAGGTATAGAAAGCAATCAGAGATGATATTAAGTTTCTCCTTAACATCAAGCCTCCTACTATAAGAACTATGCAAAAGTGGGAAGGGAATTTGGACCGAATGGCACTCACCGCTGAGCTTATGAAAGATATTAAGGGGGGAGATACCCACGGTAGAAAAAGAGGTTCAGGTCCACTTAGCACAGGAGCTCATACCCATGTTGTGGAGAGTGGAGAGCGAAAGAAGTAGGAAAGGACATAGAAGGCTACTGGATGAAAATGATTCCTTCAATTTATCGATAGGCGACTTGGTAGCCAGAGATTTAAACGTATGATTAATGAGTATATGGCAGAGCGAAAACAATCAGCGCCGTATCGCCATGACACCAAAGTTAGCCCTGTTCCTTAGAGACTACCGGGCAGAGAGACTTGTTTTTGCTAATCTTGAAGGCAAACCGCTTGACCCAAGCGTGCTTACTCATAACTTCGCCAGAATAGTTAAAGAAGCTGGCTTGGAGAATGTCCGCTTTCACGATTTAAGGCATACCTTTGCCAGCCTTATGTTACTAAGGGGAGCCAAACCAAAGGTTATCAGTGAAGCCCCGGGTCACACCTCGGTAGCCTTTACAATGGACGTCTACAGCCATATAATCGAGGGGATGCAAGAGGATGCCATAGCGTTACTGGATGAGGTACTACCGGCAGGGGTGAACGAGGCATCTCAAAAAAATAACGCCAAATTAACGCCAATTTTGTGAGTTATATCTAGTAGGTCGCAAAATTTAGCTTCAGGAGGGGTGTCCGAGTGGTCTATGGTGACGGTCTTGAAAACCGTTGTTCTCGTTTTGGGAACCGTGGGTTCGAATCCCACCCCCTCCGCCATTAGTGGGGCTTGATCGATACCCGGTTCAGCATTGCTATCCCCAGGGGATTTAACTCATAACCGCTAACATAGGGCTTGACCAGAACATAATTCTTGCCGAACCACAACGGGATACTAGCGGCATCGCTCACCAGCTTTTGCTCCGCCTGCCGATATAAGGCTAGACTCGCCTGGCGCTCCAGTTCTACACCTGCCCTGTCCAGCAGGCTATCTACCTCAGTATTACTATAACCACCATAGTTATACTCGGCGCCGCTGTGGAACAACAGCCCCAGAAAATCCTGAGGATGGGGGTAATCAGCCACCCAGCCACTAAAGAACATCTCGTCGACTTCCTCTTCCAGGTGATACATAAACCGCGCCTCCTCCAACTGCCTCACCTTCACCTCTACCCCCAGATTCTGCCGCCACTCCCCGATAATCGCCTCAAGGGAACCAGAGATTAGCCCCCCCTGTCCTAAGGTAGTGATGGTAATCGGCGGCAGATTAGCCACATCATCATAGCTTGAGTTAGCTATCAGCTCCTTAGCCAACTCAGGGTCATACCCCAATCCAATTAGATTTTCATTATAGCCCGGCATAGCTGGCGGCAGGATACCTCTAGCCGGTTGTGCCATATCCCTAAAGACCAGCGAGACCAGTTTCTCCTTATCGATAGCCAGAGCGAAGGCACGCCGCAGATTGGCATCATCAAATGGGGGGCGGGTAGTATTAAACCCGATATAGGACAGGCTCAGCTCAGGGAAGACCTTTAAATCCTGATAAAAAGGACCAGACTTATCACTAACCTTATCAATATAGCTAACGGCGACGCTAGCAGTATCAATTTTACTTGTCTCATACATATTTATCGGCACCCCGGCATACAAGTGAAAAACCACCGTATCCACCTTAGGAATCTGGCCATAGTAAAGCTCATTCTTCTCCAAAACCAGCAAGCTATTTTTCTGCCACTGCTTGAGCCTGAATGGGCCGGTGCCGTTAGGTTGATGCCACCAATCCTTCCCTGAAGCAACATTATTTCGGTCGACCACAAAGGCGGTGGGATAGCTCAGCTTAGCCAAAAAATAGGACCGAGGGGCATCGATAGTTACCTCCAAGGTGTAGTCATCAATAACCCTGGCCCCGCTAAGCTCAGTCGCCCTACCAGCCAGGACCTCCTCTGCCCCGACGATATCATTCAGATAGCTAGCCGCCGTTTGAGAGGCAGTCTCTGGACGACACGCCCGCTCCCAGGAATACTTAATATCGGCAGCAGTAACCGGTCGGCCATCGTGAAACTTCACCCCCCGCCGCAGATGGAAGGTATATGTCCGGCCATCATCGCTAAGCTGCCAGCTCTGGGCAATATCTGGCACCGGCTCAAGATTATCATCAAGGCGAACCAATCCGCTAAAAAGCTCCATTACATACCCGTGAGAGGTCATCTCGCCGGAGACTGCCGGGTCCAGGGTCAGCGGGTCAATGCCATACAGGTTGAGCTCCTTCCCCGGTGGCGCCGGGGCAGGAGCTGGTGACGGACAGCCAGTAACAAGCAGACTACCCAACACTAATACCGATAAAACTATAATGACAATCTTTTTCATTATTTTAAACCAACTAAAATACCTAATATGTTGGCACCGGCTCCTTATTCTTCGATGACGGAAGCTGACTCTTTACCCAACCCGGCACCCACTGCTGCCACAGGCTATCCAGACCATCCACATTAACGCCATATACCTTTTCCAGAATACCGTCGCAGGTATCGTCTTGCTTAATCGCCTCTAACAGCTCCAGCATCTTGTGATGCCCGTAATTACTGAGCAGAAACTCCACCAGACTATAGCTCTGAGCATAGGAGAGGGTAGCTTTATCGGGGTAAGCCGAGAACGGAGACAGCAGGCTCCGCACCGAGATTAGGCTATTCTCCTCTATCGCTCTATTGAGACTGGCGACAAATACTGGCTCCAAAGGGCCCTCAGTGTGCATCGCCAGACCCTCATCAAGCCAGGTCGGTAAATCGCTGTAGGGATTAAGGGTTACCTGATGGATAACCAGGTGGGTCAGCTCGTGAGCAATTGCACGACTACCCCAGTCAAGGTCAGTTGAGGATATGCCGATAGCCACCGTGCCAAACCGGGTAAAGGCGACCCCCCCGGTCCACTCCTGAGGATAAATCATCGCCCCCTGCAGGTCCCGGGAGTCAGCATAGATATATATCCTGACCGGTCGTTCCAGTTCGGCACCAGTATCCTCCTTTAGCCACACCAGCGTCTGCTGAGCCACCGTCATTAACCGCCGGGCAATAGCCAAATCCCCCTCATACCAGTAGAGGGTTACCTCACCCTCGGTTAAACTGGACCAGGAATAGCGCTCATCATCAAACTGAACTCGTGCCGGAGCCGTCTCTCGCTTATTACTCGCGGCATCCTCCACCGTCCACCAATAATCCACCCCCGACCCCGGGGGCAATCCGCCTATCTTCACCATCTGTAGTGGCCAGTTAATCGATACCGCCTTCGCCGGGGTAAACTCAATATACACCTCGCTGGTTACCTGAGCCAGGCTGATACGGTCAACCCGGTAGTGGAGACGAATATCAGTAATATCAACATTGCTCTCGGCAGATACACTAAAATTCAGGCTGGTCGGAAAATCTGCCTCCGCCGAGCTACTCACTATGGTTAGCTCAGGCTGAGCGCTAACCAAGCCAGGCGCCAGCACGGTCAGAAGCAAGAAAACTGTTAAAACTAAGGCACTAACTTTCTTAATCATTCTCTGCTTGACCCATAATTGACCGTAGATAAGCGGTGATGAAGTCATCTATTTTGCCGTCCAGCACAGCATCGGTATCACCGGTTTGATAATTGGTGCGGTGGTCCTTGACCATCCGATAGGGATGGAGAACATAACTCCGAATCTGATTGCCCCACCCCGCCGTGACATGCTTCCCCTTAAGCTTAGCTCGCTCGGCAGCCTTTTCTTTAAGATCCCGTTCTAGCAGACGGGACCTCAGTATCCTCAAAGCAATCTCTTTATTCTGATGCTGGGAGCGTTCGCTCTGGGAAGTAGCTACTATCCCGGTAGGCAGATGAATCATCCTGACGGCACTGCTGGTTTTCTGCATATGCTGCCCCCCAGGCCCACTAGAGCGAAACACCTCAACCTTTAGCTCATCAGGGGCGATACTGACCTCAACATCACCTTCAGCTTCAGGCATAACCTCAACTAGAGCAAAGGAGGTATGTCGGGCATGGTCAGCATCAAAGGGAGACAAACGCACCAGCCGATGCACCCCACGCTCTGATTTAAGATAGCCACTGGCATAGCTACCATTAATCTCAATAACGGCGTTTTTTATCCCCGCTTCGTCCCCCGGAGAAACATCCAATACCTCTACCTTATAGCCACGCCGCTCTGCCCAACGGAGGTACATCCTCATCAGCATCCCTGCCCAGTCCTGAGATTCGGTGCCTCCGGCTCCAGCATGGACGGATAGAATAGCATTTCGGCTATCATACTTACTGGTAAATGCCAGTTCCAGCTCCAGCTTATCCAAATATGAAGCCACCGCTTTTACCTCCGAGCCAATCTCTGCCCCAAGATGATTATCCCCGTCCACCAGCGAGACCAGCTCAGCGATATCAGCCAGTTTCTTCTCCAGCCCCCGCCACCTCGTTACCGCCCGCCGGCTATCCGCCAGCTGACGCATTACTGTTTGAGCTTTAGCCTGGTCTAGCCAGAAATCAGGCTCCACCGACAGCTTCTCCAATTGCTTAATCTCCTTCTCTTTAGCTGCAATGTCAAAGATGTACCAATGCCATCGATACCCTATCCTGCAGATCCTTTAGCGCGTCGGTTAATTCTGACATCTATCCTCCAATCCTTATACAAATCTTAACCGTCTACCGTAGTAGTTATAACGTCCCTCTCCAATTTTAGGTTACCCCCCGCCGCCAGATGAGCCATTCGGGTCGGCTCCGGCAAACGATACCCCCGGGTGCACCTCAGCACCCAGCGAATAGCCGACGTAAGGCTAATCTTATGGCCAACAGAAACATAAATCGGCTTTACCCTAGGCTTGGTACGCAGGACTGCCCCGATAACCTCGCCATTATCTATTATCTCGGCATAACTGCCTACCCCTTCAGCGGGTGCTTCGTGTCGACCACAGAGCCGTGATTTGGCACAACCAATAGTCGGGGTATCCAGAAATAGTCCCAGGTGGGAAGCCAGCCCCAGGCGTCGCGGGTGGGCAATACCCTGTCCATCAACCAGAATAAGGTCAGGGGTAATTCCCAACTGCTCAAAGGCACTGAGCATTAATGGTGCTTCCCGAAAGGACAATAGCCCTGGAATATAGGGTAGACTGAGCCTCCCGGTGGCTATTCTTACCTCGACCACCCTGAGTTGGGGATACTGTAACACTACAGCGGCGGCAGTAGCTGTCCCCCGCCCCTGGTCCACCGAGGCATCCACCCCAGCTACAAGGTTAACCTCAGTTAGCTCCCCCTCAGTTAATACCTTGGCCGACAGGCTCCGCTGTATCTGTAGCGCCTGAGTAACATTAATCTGCCAGCTATGTAGACTCACTACTTTCACTACCCAATTATAGTCACCATAAAACCCCGCTGGCAACCATAGGCAGCATATAATCAAGCCTATTGACAGTTTAACCATTAATAGAGCATAATAAAATATAATACCGATAAGGAAGGTTTTGGGATTGGTAAAGATTAGGTTACGACGGATGGGGGCTAAAAAAAAGCCGAGTTATCGGGTGGTAGTTGCCGATTCTCGAGCCCCTCGTGACGGAAGGTTCATCGCCATTATCGGACACTACAATCCCTTAACTGACCCGGAGACAGTATTCATCGATGAAGCTAAAGCGCTACACTGGCTAAGCCGCGGGGCACAGCCCACCGCTACTGTTAATCGGCTGCTTGCCAAATTAGGCATCACAGAAAAGTTCAAAACAATCAAGGAGACAACATGAAAGAACTAATAGAATACATAGCTAAGTCAATTGTCAATGCCCCTGATGATGTAGCAGTTAATGAAGAGACCGATGAGGAAGGGGTAAAGTTTACCCTGCAGGTTGCTGATGAGGATAAGGGCAGGGTTATCGGTAAGCAGGGCCGAATTGCTGCTGCCATACGCACCCTAATCAGAGTAAAAGCGGCTAAAGCCGGCACCAGAGCCTCACTGGAGATTCTCTAAAAGAGACGATTTATCCCTAAAGACACTGGACAATCCCTAGAGTTAGTGTAGGTGTGTCAGAGCCGGAATATCTGGTTATAGGTCAGGTTCTTGGTCCCTGTGGTATTGAGGGTAAGCTGAAGGTAGCTGTAATTACTGATTTCCCCCAGCGTTTCACCCCGGTGGCGACGGTTTACATTAATCATCAACCGATGACTATCAGCAGTACTGAGTGGCGCCGGGGAACAGTTATCATCAAACTGGACACTATTAATAGCCTCGAGCAGGCTCGAAAGTTGCGGGGTAATACCATTGAGATACCTCACCATCACCAACCCCTACCCCAGGAGCACTACTACCTATTTCAGATTATCGGGCTTAGGGTACAGACAACCCAAGGAAAGCAATTGGGCAAGGTCACCGAGATTATAGCTGCCCGGAATAATGACATCTATGTTATCCGTGGGGATGGCGGGGAGATTCTTATCCCTGCCATTAAGGAGGTCATTAAATCTGTTGACCTGGATAGGGGACAGATGGTCATTAAGCCTATCCCTGGCTTACTCTCGCTGAACCAAAAAACCTGACTCATGATTTACGCTTATCAAAGTCGTCTAAGTCAAGGGTGTTAATGAAATCATAAAAGACTGACATTTTCTTCCTTTCTTCCTCACTAATCTCCTTACCCCCTGACCCCCCGGTCTCCGATTCCTCGGCGAGCGGCTTGCCCGTCTCCTTATCCAGAAAGATACCTGCCTTGTCTAAAACTGCCTCTTCAGTATATATCGGTACCTCGGTCCTCACCGCCAGTGCTAGAGCGTCACTCGGGCGAGAATCAACCTCCACCGTCCCCCCATCTACATTAAGTAGAATCCGAGCGTAAAAGGTATCGTTCTTGAGATCACTAACAATAATTGAATTGACACTAGCCCCCAGCACATCAATTACCGACTGCAACAGGTCATGAGTCAGCGGGCGAGGGACATTAACATCCTGTAGTTTTACAGCGATAGCATCAGCCTCAGCAGCCCCAATCCAGATAGGTAGATAGCGACCGTTATCTTTCTCCTTCAGAATCACCACCCGCTGATAATTCATCAGGCTAACCCGAATACTGTCAATAGTCATCTCTATCATCGCCAAACTCCCTCCCCTTTCTCACCTAATTCAATTCTACCTGCCATTATCACCACTGTCAATAAGATTGCCCGAATTATGGTATAATAAATAACGGTAGTTGTGCCAAAAAAGGAGGCAATTTTGTTATGCCTGAAGCTCAAAAGGCAATTATCTGGTTTAGTGAGATTACCCGACAGGACATAACCACTGTCGGCGGGAAAGGCGCCAATCTAGGTGAAATGGCCAATGCTGGGATACCGGTTCCCCCGGGCTTTGTAGTCACTGCCCATGCCTACTTTGACTTCCTGCGGCAGGCCGAAATCAGCGATAAGATTCGAAGGTTATTACAACCCCTTGACACCAACAACAGTAAACAGCTTCAACAGATTGCCAAGCAGATACAGCAGGTAATTCTGGAGGCTAATATACCTCCAGGACTAGCCATCGAGATTGAGCAAGCCTACCTAAAATTAGGTCAAGGCCCAGTGGCAGTACGCTCGTCAGCTACTGCCGAAGATTTACCCGAAGCCTCGTTTGCCGGTCAGCAAAGCACCTTCCTCAATATCCAGGGTAAAGAAGCCGTCGTCACTGCCGTTCAGGAGTGCTGGGCATCCCTGTTTGAAGCCCGCTCCATCTTCTACCGCGAAGAGCAGGGTTTTGACCATCTCCAGGTAGGCATTGCTGTCCCGGTAGAAAAAATGGTGCAATCTGAATTCTCGGGGGTTATGTTTACTACCGAACCAGTAACCAACGATGACCACAAGATTATCATTGAGGCGATATACGGGCTAGGGGAAGCCATTGTCTCCGGAGAGGAAAACCCCGACCTGTATATTATAGACAAGGAAAAACTGAGGGTTATCTCTAAGAAGGCAAACCGCCAGAGCCGCCAGCTAATCAGAAACCCTAACCACGACGACAAGAATCCCAATATCTGGGTGTCAATCCCCACCCCTAAGCAGGCTATACAGAAGCTGACCGATGAGGATATCATCCAATTAGCCAGGCTGGGAAAACAGATTGAAGCCCACTACCAATTTCCTCAGGACATTGAATGGGCCAAGGAAGGCAGCAAATTCTTTATTACCCAGACCCGTCCTGTAACCACTATCAAGGAAGGGAGAGCCAGCGGGACTGAACCTGAAATTAAAGCCCCAGTATTGCTATCAGGGGTAGCCGCCAGCCCCGGGATAGCCTCAGGGCCGGTAAAGATAATCCTTAATACTAACCAAATAAACCGAGTAAGCAATGGTGATATTCTGGTTACCGAAATGACCACCCCGGACTTTGTGCCGGCGATGAAACGAGCCACCGCCATTGTAACTAACCGAGGTGGCCGAACCGCTCACGCCGCCATTATCAGCAGAGAGCTGGGTATCCCCTGCGTCGTCGGTGTCGAGCAGGCTACCACCACCCTCGCCGATAAGCAGATAATCACCGTTGATGGCTCACACGGTAAAATCTACGACGGTAAAGTAACCCGAAGAATAAAGACTACCTTGATAGCCGACATCTTTAAGGACACTATCCAGACCAAAACCAGGGTTTATGTAAATCTGGCTCAACCAGAGCTGGCAGACTCGATAGCCGCTCGTAATGTAGATGGAGTGGGTTTGCTCCGCGCTGAATTCATGATTGCTCATATCGGCGAGCACCCCAAATATATGCTTGACCAGAACCGGGGGCAGGAATTTGTAGATAAACTGGCTCAGGGGATAACCACCTTTACTAAAGCCTTTAACCCCCGCCCGGTAGTCTACCGCACCACCGACCTTAAGACTAATGAGTACCGAAAACTTACCGGTGGCGAGAAATACGAGGAAACCGAGGAGAATCCCATGCTGGGTTACCGGGGAGCCTCTCGCTATGTCAGGGACATCGACTCCTTCAAGCTAGAATTGGAAGCGATTAAGCAGGTAAGGCAGGACTACCCTAACCTATGGGTGATGATTCCCTTTGTACGCACGGTTAATGAACTGGCTCAAACGGTGCAGATTATAGAATCGGTAGGGCTTAAGCGCTCTAAGAATTTCAAACTATGGATGATGGCTGAAGTGCCGTCTAATGTTACCCTGCTAGAAAAGTTCCTTGCTGTTGGTATTGACGGGGTATCTATCGGCTCCAACGACCTGACCCAGCTTACCCTGGGTATCGATAGAGACAATGAGCGACTGGCGGATACCTTTGACGAACGAAATGAAGCGGTGCTTATCGCTCTAGAACGCATTATCACGGTATCCCGGGATATGGGGGTTACCTGCTCTATCTGCGGACAGGCACCATCAGTCTATCCCGAGCTTACCGAAAAACTGGTGAAGTGGGGCATCACCTCGGTCTCAGTAAGCCCAGATATGATTGGTATTACCCGAGAGATAATTGCCCGGGCAGAGGCAAAACTCAAACCTAATGATTAGCCAGCTCAAAATTCGCCAGACAGCCGAGGAAAGGGAGGAAAGTCTTTCTCCACGAGCCGTTAAAAGCCAACGGTCGTGGGGTAGGCTCAAGCCGGAAGAGCCTTGCCCAATACGCACTGCCTTTCAGCGAGACCGGGACCGTATTATTCATTCCAAGGCGTTTCGTCGCCTCAAACACAAGACTCAGGTGTTTATCGCCCCGATGGGTGACCATTATGTAACCCGACTCACCCATACCCTGGAGGTCGCTCAAGTTGCCCGTACTATCGCCCGCGCCCTGAATCTTAATGAAGACCTAACTGAAGCCATCTCGCTAGGCCATGATCTGGGTCATACCCCCTTCGGGCATGTGGGGGAGGAGGTTCTTGATGAATTATACCACTGCGGATTCCGCCATAATGAGCAGAGCCTGCGGGTGGTTGACCAGCTAGAAAATGATGGCCACGGCCTCAACCTCACCTGGGAGGTAAGGGACGGTATCGTTAACCACTCCAAGTCAAGGGCTGAGGTTCTAGGGCAAGACTGGGGCAAGGTAAACACCCTGGAGGGTGAGGTTAATAAGATTGCCGACATCGTTGCTTATATTAATCACGATATTGATGACGCTATCCGAGCCGGTATCATCACCCCGGGCGATTTACCCCTCTCCGCGGTTAAGGTATTAGGCTTAACCCACTCCCAACGGATTAACACTATGGTCGGTGATATTATTGAAAGCTCCTGGGCAGTCAGTGGCTCTGGCATCCCGGGTAGCCCGACTATCGGGATGAGCCCCCAGATTCTGGAGACAACCAATACCCTGCGCCAATTCCTCTTTGAGAGGGTATATAACCAGTGCGCCGCCCGGGACGAAGCTCAACACGCCCGACAGGTAATTCGCCAGCTATATGACTACTTCAAGGAAAATGAAGACCAACTGCCCCCTGAGTATCGCCTGGTTAGTGACGAGACAGAACGAAGGGTAGTTGACTATATCGCCGGGATGACCGACCAATATGCCTTAAGGATGGCTAAGGAGCGGGAACTAATATAATGAGCGTGGTTGATGAGGTAAAGCAGAAAACCGATATTGTCGAGGTGATTAGCCAGTATGTCTCCCTAACCAAATCGGGACGAACCCTCCGGGGGCTATGCCCCTTCCACAGCGAGAAGACCCCCTCCTTCTTCGTCTACCCGGAGCAACAGAGCTGGCACTGCTTTGGCGCCTGTAATACCGGCGGTGATGTCTTCTCATTCCTGATGAAAAAAGAGAGCATTAGCTTCGGTGAGGCACTACGCCAGCTGGCAGAGAGGGCTGGGGTTACCCTTCCCTCAAGGGCTGAATCGGGAACAAAGTCGGATGAGAAGGCAAGGCTCTACCAATTAAATCAGCTGGCGGCGCAGTATTTTCACCACTTGCTCCTAATCTCTCCTGCTGCCGAGACGGCACGAGACTATGTCCGCCGTCGGGGCCTGTCCGCAGATACCACCGCCAGCTTTCAACTGGGCTTCAGTCTAAATAACTGGCAAGACCTTAAGGACTATCTAACCGAAAGGGGTTACACCGAGGAGGAACTGCTGGCAGCAGGATTAATCATTAAGAGTG
>JAGGZY010000033.1 GCA_021161775.1 Dehalococcoidales bacterium | reverse complement strand
CTCCTCTCCCCACCAAAAGCACGGATGTTATCTGTCCCCATTTCTTAGAATTGAAATGGGCTTATGGATGCCCTTTTGATTGTGCTTGGTGCTACCTTAAGGGGACTTTCAGATTTCTACCTGCTAAGACAAAACCAGTAATCAAAGATTACAAAAAAATAGAATTACACACCAGAAGATTCCTAGATGAAGTAACAACCCCTGAAATACTCAACACAGGCGAGATAGCTGACTCCTTAATGGGAGAGGGCTTAAGTCAACCCTTTTCTAAATTTATTATTCCCATGTTTGAAGAACAAAATAGGCATAAAGTATTATTTGTAACCAAGTCCGATAATATAAAGCATCTATTAGAAATTAAGCCTCATAATCAAGTTATTGTAAGCTTCAGCCTTAATGCCGATGAGATAGCCAAAAGATGGGAAAGGGGCGCACCACCAGTTGACAGAAGGATTGAAGCAGGGAGAAAGCTTACTCAAGCTGGATACGAAGTAAGAATAAGAATTGATCCTATAGTTCCAGTTCTAGACTGGAATATACAATATGTAAATCTTATCAACCAAATTTTTACGAGTTTTACACCAGAGCGAATCACCCTCGGGTCACTCCGAGGGTTACAAACCACCATCAACGGGAGCACCGATAGAAGTTGGGTGCAATATTTAACAGAAAACTCTAATTGGGGTAAAAAGGTAGACTTTAAAACTCGGTATGAACTGTATGCCACCGTCATTAACCAACTGAAGGAAAATTATAATTATAAAGAGATTGCCCTTTGCAAGGAAACAGTGGCAATGTGGAAAAGATTGGGGATGGATTACAAAAAAATAAAATGCAACTGCATATGGTAATCAAGGAGGTAGTTAATGCCACAGGCTAAAGTCGGGGTTATTGGGGGCAGTGGGCTATATGATATTCCGGGGCTAACCGACATTAAAGAAGTTAATATAGATACCCCGTTTGGTAAGCCGAGCGATAGCATAACCACTGGTAAGCTAGGCGAAATTAGGGTTGCCTTTCTGCCCCGCCACGGCAAGGGGCATCATCTCTCCCCCACCGAGGTCCCCTACCGAGCCAACATCTACGCCCTAAAGTCACTAGGGGTAGAGCGAATTATCTCGGTTAATGCCGTGGGTAGCCTGAAGGCTGAGTTCAAGCCCGGTGACCTAGTTATCCCCGACCAGCTAATCGACCGCACCCGTAATCGGACTAACTCCTTCTTTGATTCGGGTATTGTAGCCCATATCCTGTTTGCCCAGCCTTTCTGCCCAACATTGAGTAAGCTATTGTATCAAGCAGCCCAGGAGGTAGGAGCTACCGTCCATCAGGGGGCTACCTATATAGTTATGGAGGGTCCAGCCCTTTCCACCCGGGCGGAGTCACGACTTCACCGCCAGTGGGGAGGGGATATTGTCGGGATGACCGCCCTCCCTGAAGCCAGACTAGCCAGAGAGGCTGAGATATGCTATGCCGCTATCGCCGGGATTACCGACTATGACTGCTGGCAGGAAAATGCCCCCCCCACCCCGATAGACATTATTATTGCGACCTTGAGCCAGAATACCAACCAGATAAGGGAAATCATCAAATTGACCATCGCCCGAATGCCCGATAGACGTGACTGCGAGTGCGCCACTGCCCTGAAGACAGCCATTGTTACCGACCCGAAATATATCCCTGCCGAGTTAAAGAAACAACTCAAACCACTGCTCGGGAACTATATAACCGACTGATTATCGTTGCCTTAGAGCGGAGTGACAACAATACCTCATTTGGGTTATATTATTAATCATGAATGCAAAAAAACGGGCAGTTATCCTCAAGCATCGCGCCAAGAAAAAGCAACGGAAAGCAAAACAAAGGGCAGAAAAGGCTCGCGCCTAATCATTATATCGGATTATGAAGCATGTCTATCTGCTCACCGGCAGGCCAGGGACAGGCAAAACCCGCCTCATTAAACAAGTGGCTAGCAGGATGAGAGGTGACGCTGGTGGCTTCTATACCGAGGAGATACGTCAGGGTGGGGTGAGGCAGGGCTTCAGGCTGGTTACCCTGGACGGAAAAGAGGCGATACTGGCTCATATCAATATCCGTAGTCCCTACCGGGTAGGTAAATACGGGGTAGATACTACCAGCTTAGACAGGCTCGGGGTTCCCGCCCTCAATCAAGCCGCCAGTGCTCATCAGTTGATAGTTATCGATGAAATCGGAAAGATGGAGCTTCTATCAGCCGACTTCAAAGCAGCTATCTCACGGATAATCAATAGTGAGAAGAGGGTACTGGGAACTATTATGTCAACCAGCCACCCGTGGGCAGATACTATCAAATGCCAGCCTCAGGTAAATCTAATCTCGGTAACCCGAACCAATCATTCCGAGGTGCTGGCGGAGTTATCCGATTGGTTAAAAATTAGGGGTCTTGATAATGCCAATGAATCCAATGGTCAGTAACTACTGGCTAATCCTGATAGCGGCTATTGCCTACTTGCTGGGCTCCTTCCCTACCGCCTACTTCGTTGCCAGGAGAATGCTGGGCAAGGACATCCGAGTTGAAGGCTCAGGTAATGTCGGAGCAATGAATGTCTATAGTCTGGCAAAAGCTGAGAAGTCCAAAAGGCTGGCTATAGCCGGGTTAGCCATAACCGTAATCGGCGATATGGCTAAAGGGGTACTGGCTATCTATATTGCCCGGTGGCTAGGTTTTCTGGGATATAACCCTATGGCAGCCTTGATAATCAGCAGTTCCCTGGTGATTCTGGGGCATAACTATCCCTTCGTCTTCAGGTTCAGGCAAGGGGGAAGGGGAATAGCCACCTTTATGGGAATACTGGTAGCCCTGAACCCCCCCGCCCTGCCAATCTGGCTAGGAACGGTGTTCGTTTGTATCATCATTGCCCAATACGCTCAGGGGAAGAAAATAGACTGGAAGAACTTCCCTCGGGTCTTCTCGGTAATTGGCACCCAGACCACCGGAAGAATCATTGGCATCCCAGTGGCTTTGGCATCCCTCTATGGCTTCGACCATCGCCTGCTGTTCCCTTCCCTAGCAGCAATCATTTTAATCTTAATACGACACACCAGCATTATCAAAGCCAGTATCCAGGAACGGAGACAACATCAGATTACACCCTGAGCTACTAACTTTATGTCGACAAGGAGGCAATAAGTGATGCCCGAGCTACCCGAATTAGTTCAAGCACTGTTAGACCCGAAAGCCTACCCCGATAGTCCCTCGGGCGTAGCATTGATTCAGACCCAGATGTCCTTCGTCCTGCTGACCGACCGCTATGTATACAAGATAAAAAAGCCGGTAAATCTGGGGTATCTGGACTACACTACCCTAGAGAAGCGGCATTTCTACTGCCAGCGTGAGGTCAAGCTTAACCGACGTCTCTGCCCTGATGCCTATCTAGGGGTATTACCGATAACTCGCCAAGGAAACAGTTTTTCTATTGACGGCTCAGGTAAGGTTATCGAGTATGCGGTAAAGATGCGTCGCCTACCGCAATCGAATATGCTAGACGAGCTACTGAAAAATAATCGGGTATCACCCGAGATGATGATTAGCATCGCCCGAAAGGTAGCCGATTTTCACCGTCATGCCGAGACCAACGCCAATATCAGTAGCTTTGGCGACTTGAAAATGATTATACAAAATACCGAGGAGAACTTTACTCAAACCGAGAAATACTTCGACCGAATCATCCCTCAACCCACCTATAGTCGCATCAGGGATTATACCCACGCCTTTATCCAGGAAAATACCCCCCTATTTCTCCGCCGGGTAGCTGAGAAGCGAATACGAGACTGCCATGGCGACCTTCACGCTGCCCATATCTGCTTCACCGATGGTGTCTGTAACTGTATCTATGACTGTATCGAGTTTAATGACCGCTTTAGATACTCCGATGTCGCCTCCGAGGTTGCCTTTCTGGCAATGGACCTCGACCACTACCGGCGGGCTGACCTGTCCCATAGCTTCATCAATGCCTATGTAGACGAGAGTCAGGATAAAGAATTGCTGAGCCTGCTTAACTTCTATAAATGCTATCGGGCTTATGTGCG
>JAGGZY010000034.1 GCA_021161775.1 Dehalococcoidales bacterium | reverse complement strand
GTCTTAAATGCCGTGGTCGGCGAGAACGCTCCAGGGATTACGCTACTTATTATCCTCATAGTAACACTATTATAGCGTCACTAATCTATCTGAACGAAATCAGATGTCGCCATCATTAACCTATATAATATATAGACACTAGTCTAGTATTGTATCTTAGAAGCTGATTGTGGTATACTTTTGCTAGGTGAAGAGCAAGCTGAGAAGTGGGTGTAATTCCCACTTTTTTGTTCTACCGGTGATAATAAAACGGGGGGCTTGAGTCAGGATGAAAAGCGACTTTTTGCTCGCTATTACCCAGCTCGCGGCGGAGAAAAATCTGCCTCGGGAGACGGTTCTCAAAGCCGTCGAGACAGCGCTGGTATCAGCCTACCGGAAGGATAGCTTTGCGGCTGACCAGAATATTTCGGTCAAGATTGATCCCAATACTGGCAATGTTCGGGTATGGGTAGAGAAGAATATTGTTGAAACGCTCTCAGATTCTAACCGCGAAATATCACTTGATGAAGCCCACCATATCAAGCCCGACTCCCAGATTGGCGATATTATAGAGGTAGAGGCTACCCCGCATAATGCCGGGCGTATTGCCGCTCAGACAGCAAAACAGGTTATCCTCCAACGACTTCACGAAGCTGAACATAGTGCCATATTTGAGGAGTATGCCGATAAAGAGGACAATATTATCACCGGGCTGGTACGTCGTATTGAATCCCGACAGATTTTCGTGGATTTGGGAAGAACCGAGGCCATATTACCCGCTACCGAGCAAATGCATAACGAGCGCTACCGGATAGGCCAACGGCTCCGGGCTTACCTTCTGGAGGTAGCCCAGACCCCTCGAGGACCCCGGGTAATTATGTCACGCTCTCACCCTAACTTCTTGCGCCGGCTCTTTGAGCTAGAGGTCCCCGAAATCCTTAATGGCACCGTGGAGTTAAAATCAATTGCCCGCGAGGCTGGTTACCGCAGTAAGGTAGCAGTAGCCGCCCGTCAGGAAGGTATTGACCCCGTCGGCTGCTGTGTCGGGCTCCGCGGCATCCGGATACAGAATATCGTTAACGAGCTAAACGGTGAAAAGATAGATGTCATCATGTGGAGTCCCGATACGGCAACCCTTATCACCAATGCCCTTAGTCCGGCTCATGTGGTCAGGGTAAAGCTAGACGAAGAAGCTGGAATAGCCACCGTAGTTGTTCCTGATAACCAGTTATCATTAGCTATCGGTAAGGAGGGGCAAAATGTCAGGCTGGCAGCTAAACTCAGTGGATGGCGAATTGATATTAAAAGTACCTCCGATGCTGAAGCTGAGACTAAGTCCTTAGCGGCTAAGGAAGAGGAAGCCCCTACCGAGGCATCCCCGGTTGAGGAACCGGTTTTAGCCCCGGTAAATGCTGCCGAACCACCAGCGGAGGTCACCCTTACCCTACCAATAACCCCTACCGAACCGCAGAGTAGCATCGAGAAGAAGCCCGAGATTAGGTTCGCTGAAGATATTATCAAGACAGCGCCAGTTAAAATTACGGATAAACCGGGGGCTAAACCGAAGCGGAAAAAGAAGAAAACCGCTCCGAGAAAGGAAAATATTAAGGATGGCATTAAGATTAAGCAACGCCGTCGTCAGTCCACCCCGACAGATATTGATGAGGAGGCAGAATATTAATCGACATACCTTACCCCAGCGTACCTGCGTAGCCTGTCATCAAGTAAAACCTAAACCAGAGCTAATTCGTCTGGTTCGTCTTTCCACCGGAGAGGTAATAGTTGATATCGAGGGGAAGAAAGCCGGACGAGGAGCCTATTTATGCCCGAAGCTAGAATGCTGGGAACAAGGACTGAGCGGCAACCAGCTAGAGTATCGATTACACACCACCCTCACCCCGGAGAACCGAGAGCGGTTAATGGAATATGCTAAGCATCGTCTAGGAGAATCAGCCAGTGGCAAGAATAAGTAACTTAAATTCCCCAGGCTATTCAAGCCGAGGGCATGGTAACAGCCCTCCGCCAGCGGAGGCACGTCTCGTGGAGATTGGTGCTACTCTAACCGTGCGGCAGTTAGCTGACCTCCTACAGATAAGCGCAGTAGAGGTTATCAAACAATTGATGAGAAATGGGATTATGGCTAACATTAATCAGGTGATTAGCTATGAGACAGCCGCAGCAGTGGCAACCGAGCTTAATTATAAAGTATGTCCCAAGCCCAAAGCCGACCGAAAATCAGCCACTGCCCTTAGTGAATTCAGGAAAAGCCAGCGCCAGCAGGACAGTACTACCAAAGGACTCAAGCCACGCCCCCCTATAGTCACCATTATGGGTCATGTGAACCACGGTAAGACCAGGCTCCTGGATGCTATTCGGCAAACCAATGTAATGGCCACCGAAGCCGGCAGTATTACCCAGCACATTGGTGCCTATCAGGTAGAGGTCAACGGGCAAAGGGTTACCTTTCTGGACACTCCTGGACATGAAGCCTTCACTGCCATGCGAGCTCGCGGGGCTCAGGTAACCGATATCGTCATTCTGGTCGTCGCTGCCGACGACGGAGTAATGCCCCAAACCCTAGAGGCAATAGACCACGCCAAAGCCGCCGGGGTACCTATTATAGTAGCCATCAACAAGATTGACAAGCCCGGGATTAACCCTGAGCTGGTTAAACAACAACTGGCTGACGCAGGTTTGGTAGCTGAAGACTGGGGCGGCGATGTCATCTGTGTCCCCGTCTCGGCTAAAGAGAAGTTGGGTATCCACGAACTACTGGAGAACCTGCTCCTGGTCGCCGAGATGGAAGAACTTCGTGTCAATCCTTCCCTGCCGGGGTTAGGCACTGTTATCGAGGCTAAGCTAGACAAGACTAAGGGGCCATTAGCTACGGTGTTGGTTTATGAAGGAAGATTAAAAGTTGGTGATATCGCCGCGGTAGGAGCTACCTGGGGCAGGATAAAGGCAATGTTTAATGATGTGGGTAAGCGGGTGAGAAAGGCAGAACCGGCGACCCCAGTAGAAATCCTGGGGCTAAATCAGGTACCTCAAGTAGGCGATATCCTGAAGGTAGTCGCCAGCGAACATCAAGCGCAATCCCTAATCCAAAAGCAACTGACTGAAAGACCGCCGGAATTGAAACCGGTAAACCTTAGTAATCTCTACGACCAGATTAGTGCCGGGCAGGTAAAAGAACTAAACATCATTATCAAGGCTGATGTTCAGGGTAGCATCGAACCGATAAAGAATTCCCTGACCTCGCTAGGCAGTGTTGAGATTCAGGTAAGGATTATCCGTAGCGGCACGGGTAATATTACCGAAAGTGATGTTATGTTAGCCATTGCCTCCAAAGGGATTATCATTGGTTTCGGGGTAGATTCCGAGCCAGGGGCACAACGGCTAGCCGAGATAGAAGGGGTGAGCATCCGCTCCTACAAGGTAATCTATGATCTGATAAGCGATGTAAGTGACGCTCTAAAGGGAATGCTAGCCCCCACCCGGGTTGAGGTCATTGAAGGACAGGCTGAAATACGGGCAGTCTTTGGTATTGGCAAGAAGGGAAGCATCGCTGGCGTCTATGTTACCGAGGGCAAAATAAACCGAGGTGCCTCAGTTAGGCTACAGCGAGGGGGGAAGATAATCGCTGAGTCCACCGTAAGCAGCCTCAGGCGTTTCAAGGATGATGTTAAGGAGGTCTCCGCCGGATATGAGTGTGGGGTAGGCATCAAAGACTGGAATGAATTCAAGGTCGGCGACACACTTGAGTTCTTCAGGGTAGAACTCAAGCAATAACCCTATAGCTAAGGGAACCAAATAATGACCCACCGTATTGAGCAGATAAACCAACTCATCCGCTGTGAAATCAGCGAATTACTACAGCACAAGGTTAAAGACCCCCGGCTTGATACCTTCGTTGCCGTAACCGCTGTAACTACCTCTCCTGACCTGAGGCACGCCAAGATATTCGTCAGCCGCATTAGCACTGAAGAGGAAAAACAACAGATACTCAAGGCATTAACTGCTGCCTCAGGCTTCCTCCGCAGAGAGATGACCCGGCATCTGAAGCTACGCCGCATCCCTGAGCTAAACTTCAGGTGGGATGATTCCATTGAACACGGCGACCACCTCCTAAAGCTAATGGACCAGGTTCATCAAGATTGACCGTGGACGGCATACTGAACATCAATAAACCCCGGGGGAAAACCTCATTTAGCATCGTCGCTATGGTAAAACGATTGACCGGAGAGCGTTATGTCGGGCATGGGGGAACCCTTGACCCCGAAGCCTACGGTGTATTACCCATCTGCCTTGGTAAGGGAAGACGCATCATCGAATTTCTGGTAGAGGCAACCAAGGCTTATCAGACACAGATTGAACTGGGGGTAGCTACCGATACCTATGATGCTAGCGGCAGGATTACCCAACGAGGCGACCCCTCAGGGATAGACCGCCAGCAGTTGGAAGCTGCGGTGAACCCCTTTCGTGGCTTAATTCAGCAAACCCCGCCGATGTATAGTGCAGTAAAGCATCAGGGCAAGAGGCTCTATGAATTAGCCCGAGCTGGTATTGAGGTTGAGCGGAAGAGTCGATCGGTGAACATCTACAGTCTGAAGATTACAGACTGGCAACCGCCGTTGGTTACCATGGAGATAGTCTGCAGTAAGGGCACCTACATTCGTTCCCTGGCTCACGACCTGGGACAGACCTTGGGTTGCGGAGCCCACTTGAAAAACCTGCTCCGTTCAAGATGCGGACTGTTTGATATAACCGACGCTATATCACTAACCCAGTTTGAGGATGCCTGTCGGTATGGCTACTGGCAACAGTTAGTCTACCCTACAGACATCGTCGTTTCAAACTGGGCAGCGATGGTAGTTAGTAACGATACTGGGCAACTCATCAGGAACGGCCGTCCTCTAATCCTCAAAACCGGTATTATTAAATCCCCCGGGGAGAATTACTGCCGTGTCTACACCATTAACGGTGTCTTCCTAGGAATACTGCACTTCGATAATGAGAAAGGACAATGGCAACCGGCAAAGATATTTCAGTAGCTAGCTACCAAAGCTGGTTTTAGTGATATAATACATAGGAAGCCTTAATAGCTTTCATTGTGATATAGTAAAAGATGGTTCGGCTAATATTTAAGATTAGATATAAAAGAGAGGAGTTAAGCTGTGGGTAATATAAATGTGGCGATAATCGGGGTCGGTAATTGCGCGTCATCTCTGGTTCAGGGTGTCTATTACTATCGGCAGGCAAAACAGAACGAATTTGTTCCCGGGTTGATGCACGTTAACCTAGGGGGATACCATATCAGCGATATCAACTTTGTGGCTGCCTTCGATATTGATAAGAAAAAGGTGGGTAAGGATTTAGCCGAAGCTATCTTTACTCCACCCAACAACACCTTTAAGTTTGCTGATGTGCCGACCACCGGGGTTAAGGTAGAGCGAGGGATGACCCATGATGGTTTAGGCAAGTATCTATCCGAGATAATAACCAAGGCTCCGGGGCCTACTGCTGATATAGTTAGCATCCTAAAGGAAACCAAGACCGACGTCGTGCTTAACTACCTGCCGGTAGGTAGTGAGGAAGCCACCAAGTGGTATGTTGAGCAGATACTAACCGCTGGCTGTGGTATGGTAAACTGTATCCCAGTATTTACTGCCCGCGAGAAATACTGGCAGCAACGTTTTGAGGAAAAGGGGCTGCCTATTATTGGTGATGATATCAAATCTCAGGTGGGAGCGACCATTGTTCATCGGGTGCTCACCCGGCTGTTTAGAGAGCGAGGGGTCAGACTGGAACGAACCTATCAACTAAACTTTGGTGGCAACACCGACTTCCTCAACATGTTAGAGCGCGAGCGCCTAGAATCGAAAAAGATATCCAAGACTAATGCGGTTACCTCTCAGTTAGACTATAAGCTTGACCCTGGTGATATCCATGTTGGTCCCAGCGATTATGTCCCCTGGCTTAAGGACCGTAAATTCTGCCACATTAGAATGGAAGGACGAACCTTTGGTGATATTCCTCTGGACCTAGAGCTAAAACTTGAGGTATGGGATAGCCCTAACTCAGCCGGGGTGGTTATTGATGCCCTGAGGTGCTGTAAGCTCGCCCTGGATTGTGGACTTAGCGGAGCGTTGACTGGTCCCTCAGCTTACTTTATGAAATCACCGCCGATTCAGTACACCGATGATGAAGCCCGTCGCATGGTGGAGGAATTTATTACCCGTTGTCAGAAGTCCAAGCAGAAAAGCAAACCAGCATCGGCATAAGGTATCCCTAAAGAAGCAGGATTTGATGGTAAAGCTAGCCCAAGCCCGTAAGTCTGGCTACCGCATTACCGAACCAGTAGTGCGGTACCTAATGAAAACCAATATTACCCCCAACAATCTAAGTTGGATAGGGCTGGGAGTAACTGCCCTCGCCGCCGCCCTTATCATCACCGGGCACCTTTTTATCGCTGGCTTCATAGTACTGGTAGCCGGCTTCTTTGATATGCTGGATGGCGCCCTGGCTCGTCGCGCCCACCGGGTCACGGTCTCTGGAGCTGTTCTTGATTCTACCCTTGACCGCATCTCGGAGGCAATACTGTTGCTAGCCGTGTTAATCTTCTATCTACTCCACGGTAGCCAACCTACCCTGGGAATACTGTTTGTCGGACTGGCTTTAGTAGCCTCACCGCTGGTAAGCTATATCCGAGCTAAAGCAGAGGCAATAGGGCTAGAGTGTAAATTAGGACTATTCACCCGTCCCGAGAGGGTAATCACCCTCGCCATAGGCCTTCTGCTAAGCCGTTTTGAGTATGCCTTAATCATTGTGCTGACTATTATCGCCATCTTCAGTTTCATTACTGCGGGGCAGAGACTTCGATATGTATTTAAGCAAACTAAGCAAGAAATTTTATAAGGAGAGAAAATAATGCCAGTTCTGGCTATCGTTGGCGCTCAGTGGGGAGATGAAGGGAAGGGCAAGATTGTTGACCTTCTGACTGAAAAAGCCAAATTAGTGGTACGTTTCTCAGGGGGAGATAATGCCGGCCACACCGTAATTAATCCTTATGGTGAATTTAAGCTACACCTTATCCCATCAGGCATCTTCTATCCCCGGGTTACCTGTATTATCGGTAACGGCACCGTCATCAACCCCGAGGTACTGATTGGTGAGCTAGACCAGCTTAACCAGCGAGGGATAGATACCAGCCGACTGCTCATCAGCAACCGGGCACATCTGATTATGCCCTATCATACCCTACTTGATGGTCTAGAGGAGGCAGCGCGGGGAGGTAAAGCGATAGGCACTACCCGTAAGGGTATTGGGCCTGCCTTTGCTGACAAAACTGCCCGGCGGGGTATCAGGGTCGGCGACCTTCTCGACCCCGAAGCCTTTCGGGAGCAGCTCAGCTTCATTGTTGACTATAAAAACACCATTCTAACCAAGGTCTACGGGGCTAAACCGCTATACCGGGATGAAATATATCATCAGTATTGCCGCTACGGAGAGCGGCTGGCACCCCATATTAGAGAGACCACAGTAATCCTGCATCAGGCAATAGCTAAGGATGACCTGGTTATATTAGAGGGGGCTCAGGGGATGCTACTTGACCCTGACTTTGGCACCTATCCCTATACTACCTCTTGCTCACCGTTGGTTAGTGGTGGCTGTCAGGGCAGCGGTGTTGGGCCAACCAACATTAATCGCGCCCTCGGCGTATTCAAGGCTTACTGCACCCGGGTAGGTGGCGGCCCAATGCCCACCGAACTACACGACGAAATCGGTGATTTAATCCGGAAAAAGGCTCACGAATACGGCACTACGACCGGACGGCCCCGCCGCTGCGGCTGGTTTGATGCCGTGGCGGCTCGATTTAGCGCTCAGATTAACGGATTAACCGGCATGGCACTAACCCGCCTCGATGTTCTCAGTATTTTACCCCGCCTGAAGATATGTATCGGTTACGAACTTGATGGGCAAAGGATTGATTATCTTCCCCAGAATATCGCCGCACTCAATCGGTGTCAGCCTGTCTATGAGGAGCTACCCGGCTGGCAAACCCCAATCAGTGATATTTTGGACTACCAGCGGTTACCAGTTGAAGCCAGACACTATGTCGCCCGACTGGAAGAGCTTACCTCCTGCCCAGCTAATATTATCTCGGTAGGAGCCAAACGGGAGCAAACCATTCATAAAACGCCTATCTTCTAAGTGTCAGAGGCTATCGGCAGGTCAATCTGGTAGTTTTTCAGGGTATCCCGAATGATAGCCGCGGTTTTGGCATCGGGCTCAACCAGGGGAAGTCGCGGCTTACCGACCGCCAAACCGACGCAGTTAAGGGCATACTTGACAGGGCTAGGATTGGAGACGATAAACAGGGTATCAACTAACGGCATAAGGTGACGGTGAATTCGAGCGGCAGTCGCTGTCCTACCCTCAATAAAGCTAGTAATCATCTCCTTTATCTGATTACCTACCAGATGGGAAGCTACACTAATTACACCATAGCCACCAAGCGCCAGTATAGGCAGGGTATCTCCATCATTGCCGCTCCAGACCAGGAAGTCCTCATCGGTATTAGCGATAATTTTAGCCACCTGGTTCAGGTTACCACTGGCTTCTTTAATCCCGATAATATTATCGATATGGCTCAGTCTAATAACAGTATCCACCGACAGACTAGCTACCGTGCGTGATGGCACATTATACAGGATACAAGGCAGACTGGTTGACTCCGCAACCGTCATAAAGTGCTGGTAGAGCCCCTCCTGGGTAGGTTTATTGTAGTAAGGGACCACCAGTAGACAGGCATCAACCCCGATTTGAGCAGCGGCAGCAGTAGTTCTTAAGGCTTCAGCGGTATTATTGCTACCGGTACCAGCAATTACCACCCCCCGCTCACCCACGGCCGATTTCACCTCAACAAACAGGCGCTTTTCCTCCTCTCGGGTAAGGGTCGGTGACTCCCCGGTAGTACCCACTAGCAGCACCCCATCGCTCCCCGAATTAAGCAGCGCTAGGGCTAGCCTCTTTGCCTGCTCGTAATCAACCTCACCCTGCTCATCAAACGGGGTTACCATTGCGGTTAACAATCGGCCTAATTTTTTCATTTTCTCGCTCCCCTTGGAGATACCCAATCCCTGGCTATCATCTCCTCAGCAATCTGGACAGCATTCAGCGCTGCTCCTTTACGCAGATTATCCGCTACCACCCACATCACCAAGCCATTGCTACAGGATACATCGCGGCGAATACGCCCCACAAATACCTCATCGGTACCCGCCGCCGTCCAGGGTTGAGGATAGAGACTAATCGCCGTATCGTCCAATATCTTAATCCCCGGCGCTTCAGCCAGAATACTCTCGGCTTCATCGGGCATAATATGCGAGGAGAATTCTATATGCACTGCCTCACTATGGCTAGTAAATACCGGAACCCGCGCACAGGTAGCCGAGATAGCCATATCATCAGCATGCATTATCTTTCTGGTTTCCTCAACTATCTTCCATTCCTCCTTGGTATAGCCATTATCCAGGAAAACATCAATCTCGGGTAACACATTAAAGGCTATCTGATGGGGATAGACATGGGGAATAGTCTCCTGTCCGTTTAACACCTGCTTAGTCTGTTGAGTTAATTCGGCTACCGCCGCTGAGCCAGTGCCAGATACGGCTTGATAGGTATCCACCACCACCCGCTTTATCGGATTAACCCGGTGTAACGGATTCAGCGCTACCACCATCTGAATGGTAGAGCAATTGGGGTTGGCAATAATCCCCTGATGCCACTTGATATCCTCAGGGTTGACCTCAGGTATTACCAGCGGCACCCTTGGCTCCATTCTAAAGGCCGAGCTATTGTCGATAACCACGGCGCCTGATTTGGCTGCTATTGGTGAGAAATAGTGACTGACCTCAGCCCCCGCGGAGAACAAGGTAATATCTACCCCCTCAAAGGATTCGGCAGTCGTCTCCCTAACCTCAATCTCCTGATTATTTACCGTTAGTTTCTTACCAGCCGAACGTGCCGAGGCAAAAAGCTGAATTGAAGCCATCGGGAAATTACGCTGTTCCAACACCCGAATAAACTCCCGCCCCACTAGCCCCGTCGCCCCGACAATGGCTACCCGATACTCCTTCATTGCTCCCCCAACCCCAGCAGGGTATCCAATCCGTAGATTAGCCCTCGGCACCCAATTACTTTCTTAATTGCCAACATCACCCCAGGCATAAAACACTCCCGACTTACGGTATCGTGTCTGATGGTTAATGTCTGCCCGGCGGCACCCAGAATTACCTCCTGATGTGCCAGTAGTCCAGGCAATCGCACACTGTGGATAGGAATACCCTCTACCAGCTCCCCCCGACTGGATGAAGGCGACGCTGAGGGTAAGCGAAACGGCTTGCCCCGCTCCTCGGCCATAGCCCGAGCGGTAGATAAGGCAGTTCCTGAAGGGGAATCAATCTTCCGGTCATGATGTAACTCGATAATCTCGGCATACTCAAAATATCTGGCGGCTAATTTAGCCAGGTATATCATTAGCACCGCCCCCAGCGCAAAATTGGGAGCCACCACCACCCCTACCTGATGGGCAATGGCTAATTGGTCAAGCTCTTTAAGCTCAGCGGCGGTTAGTCCGGTGGTTCCAATGACCAGATTAACCCCTTTCGGGAGAGCCTGACGCGCCGCCGCCACTGCTGATTGAGCCACGGTAAAATCCACCAGCACATCAGGCTGACTGGTGGTAAGAATATCATTCAGGTCAGCCGAAAGGGGCACTGTTCCTGAGCCATCAGGGAGAGGCAGACTATCACCAACCCCTGGTAGCTCCACCGCCCCGACCAGCTGCATTCTTGGCTCACGGTAGAGGGTATTAACCACCTCTTTCCCCATTCTGCCCAGCGCACCACAGATAACTACCTTGATTGGCTTCATCGCTAAATCCTGGTTACCAAGGTATACCTTAGTGGTATCCACCGGTACTCTTTCCTGCCCCTGGAGAGCCAGCTGAATCCCTCAGCACAGCTCGTCGCGACAGGTTTATCCTACCCATACGGTCAATTTCAATTACTTTAACCATAATCTCATCGCCTACATTAACTACATCCTTGACACTGGCTACCCGATGGTCAGCCAGCTCACTGATATGAACCATCCCTTCCTTACCGGGGAAAATTTCGACAAAGGCTCCGAAGTTCATCAGGCGGGTTACCTTTCCTGTGTATATAACCCCAACCTCTACATCACGGGTCAGACTTTTAATAATCTCAATCGCCTGCTGTGCCGACTTCTCATCAGTGGAGCCAATAAGCACCGTGCCATCGTCATCAATATCAATGGTAACCTTGGTCTCCTCAGTGATTGCCCGAATGGTTTTGCCCTTAGGGCCAATGACACTACCAATCTTCTCCGGATTAACCTTCATTTTATATATCCTGGGGGCATAGGGGCTGACCTCATCCCGACTGGTGCTAATGGTCTGCTGCATTATCTCCAGGATAGACAACCGCGCCTCCCTAGCTGGCTGAAGAGCCCTTTCCAAAATATCGCAACTCAACCCCTTAACCTTGATATCTAGCTGGAGGGCAGTAATACCTTTAGTGGTGCCGGCTACCTTAAAGTCCATATCACCGCAGGCATCCTCAATGCCCTCAATATCGGTCAGGATAGCGTAACTACCCCCCTCACCAGTAATCACCCCCATCGCTATCCCGGCTACCGCCCGGGTTATCGGTATCCCAGCATCCATCAGAGATAGACTTGAGGCACAGACACTAGCCATCGAGGTGCTACCATTAGAACTCAACACCTCCGATACCAGACGAATGGTATACGGGAAATCCTCGCTCTTGGGCAATATCGGTAACAGAGCTCGCTCAGCCAGAGCACCATGCCCAATCTCACGACGCCCGGGGGAGGTAATACGCTTAGTCTCACCGGTGGAGAAAGGAGTGAAATTATAGTGATGAAGAAATCGCTTGCTTTCCTCAATACCCAGTCCATCAAGCTGTTGCTCCTGTCGGAGCGAACCCAGGGTAGTAATGGTCATTACCTGGGTCTGTCCCCGGGTGAACAGGGCTGAACCATGGGTACGAGGCAGCAGTCCGGTTTCACAACTGATAGGGCGAACCTCATTTAGGCGACGGCCGCTGATACGCTGCGCCTTATCTTTATCCAAAATATGGCGCCTAATCTCAGCCTTAATTCTAGTCCCCATCACCGAGACGATATCCTTTTCCGAGAATGATTCTCCCAGAGCGGTAACAAGTTCCTGCCTCAGCTGGTCAACCGCCTGCTCGCGGTGGAACTTATCCGGCTGACACAACGCCGGGAAAAGCCTATCACCAAGCAACTGAGAAACGGCTGACTCTAACTCGGAGTTAACCTCAACCGAGGGGAGAGCAAGCTTGGATTTACCACAAGCCTGCTGAAGTCGCTCCTGGAGCTTAATAATCTCCTGGTTAGCCTGATGACCAAATCTGATTGCCTCAGTAATCAGGGCTTCTTCAACCTCTCGAGCACCACATTCCACCATTACTACTGATTCCCGGGTGCTGGCTACCACTAGGTCAAGCAGGCTATCCTCAAGCTGGGCTAATTTGGGGTTTAACACCAGCTTACCATCAATATAGCCAACACGAACTGCCCCCACCGGACCGGCAAAGGGCATCTCTGACATTGAGAGTACCGCTGAGCCACCAATAACCGCCAGAATATCGGGGTCATTTTCCTGATCCACGGAAAGAACAGTAATCACCACCTGAATATCACGACGCCACTCACGAGGGAGGAGAGGGCGTAGCGGGCGGTCGACCAGACGACAGGCTAAAACCGCCTCCTGACTGGGACGCCCTTCCCGTCTGATGAAACCACCGGGAATCTTACCGGCGGCATATAGCCTCTCTTCATAATCAATGGTTAGCGGCAGAAAATCTACCCCTTCCCGTGGTTCATCATTGATACAGACCGTAATCAGGTCTACCGTATCCCCGTAGCGGACGGTTACCGCCCCACTAGCCTGCCCAGCGAGCTTACCAGTTTCTATGGTGAGCGTTCTACCCCCCACCTCACATTCAAAACTCTGAGAATTTAACAATATCTCCCTCTTTCCTTCTTCTTCTTTTCTAAGGTCTTACTTACGCAGCCCTAATCGCGAAATCAGGTTTTGGTACCGACCTATGTCCTCACGACTCAGGTAAGCTAATAGTCTTCTCCGTCGCCCTACCAGTTTGAGCAAGCCGCGCTGAGAATGATAATCATGCCGATTAGCTGCCATATGCCCGGTTAACTGATTTATCCTTCCCGTAAGTAACGCCACCTGAACCTCAGTTGAACCGGTATCTCCCTCGTGAGACTTGAATTCACTTATAATGCTGGTCTTTTTTTCTTTTTCCAAATTAACCTCTCTCTCCAGATAACCAATCTATCTAATGTAGGCTGTCTACTAAAACAACAAATTATAGCATATACAGGAAGAACCTGTAAATTTAGCCTTGACTTAAGCCGCAATGTAGATTATGGTGAGAACCAGCCTTTTAATTCTACGATGAATGTTGGAGTATGTAAGATTAGCCTTCGCCTCCCCGAAAACCAGTCCTTAAAGGGCAAGCGACAGGTCATAAAATCCATCACTAGCCGCCTTAGCCAGCGGTTCAATGTCTCTGTAGCCGAGGTGGCGGATAACGATTTGTGGCAGTCGGCTACCCTGGGGATTTGCTGTATCAGCAATAACAAGCAGTATACCAACCGGGTCCTGTCCAAGGTAGTTGACTTTATTACCGAGGGGCAGTTTGAGGTCGAGATACTGGACTATGAAATCGAGATTCTGTCGGTCTCGTAGAAAGCCGATAAAACCCCGGCTAGCTATCTAGCCCACTATTCGGTAGCCTTGATTTAGCTATTAGACTATGGCAAACTATAAACAGTAATGTTCATTATAAATGTAAATCCGGTAGCCTTTACCATTGGTTCTCACGACATCAGATGGTATGGGATTATTGTAGCCATAGCCGTAGTAACCGTTGTAGTATGGTCGTGGCGGCGAATTGATATTGCAACTGACCCAGCCCGACGGCCCAATCCCATTATCGCTCCTATTGGCATTATCTCAGGGATACTCGGTGCCAAGCTATTCCATGTCTTCGAGAGACTAAGCTACTATATTCAGTATCCCGGGCAGTTCTTTAGCAGTGGGGGATTTGCTATATACGGTGGTATCCTCGGAGCTACCTTCGGTATCTGGATTTATACCAAACTAAATCAGAAATCCATGGAACAGCTGGGACACCCCTTCGGCTTTTTTATTGACATCGTAACCCCGGGCATTGCCCTGGCTCAGGCTATCGGCAGGGTAGGCTGTACTGTCAATGGTTGCTGCTACGGCAACCCGGCACCAGACTGGCTACCGTGGAGTGTAATTTATACCCATCCCAATAGCTATGCCCCCCTAGGGATACCCCTCCAGCCCACCCAGCCCTACGAGATTGCCTTCTGCCTGCTCTGCTTCGGGATACTGCTCAAACTAAAGAAACATATCAAAACACCCGGCTCGCTGTTTCTGATTTACCTGGTGATGTACTCTGCCTGGCGTATGGGATTGGGTTTCCTACGCCCTGCCGATGTGTATATACACGGCTTAAGCGAGGCTCAAATCGTCGCCCTAGTGCTACTGGCTATCGCCATTCCTCTGCTCATCCGCCACCGACATCGACTAAAGGTTGCTGAGAATCTCCCCGACTAAAAATCCAGGACTTCTAATCGCCCAGTAGTCTTTTCTCACCCTCAATCTTCTTGATGTCGGTAATATCCTGAGTCGCCTCCAGGGTACCCAGATAGCTACCGGCGTTATCCCGCACCGCAAAGTATCTAATATACACCTTTCTCCCCTTGAGGTCTATCCAGAATTCAGCGGAGTCTCTTCGACCACTCTTAAAATCGGCTAATATCTGCTTTACCTTGTCCACACTGCGGCTAGGATGACAATCTTGAACTGCCCTTCCCACCACTGCCAGGGGACGTTTGAAGATTCTCGTCTGGTGCTTGTTCCAAAATCTAACGGCATCACTTTCATCAACGAAGGAAATCTCCACCGGGATAGCTTCCAATATCCCGACTAACTGCTCCTGACTCAGGTTTTCTATCATTACTACACCCCCTTTGCTCGGTTAATCTTGCAATATTATCTCGAGAGTCGCTACAGGATATCCTTTTCGCTGGCTTTAATAGCTTGCTGCAGTTTAGTACTAAGCGAGGGCGGCAAGCCCTCAATATCCACCTTAAGGAACCCCCTAACAATGGTCGCCGTAGCCTCAGCCGGGGTCAACCCCCGAGCCATCAGGTATTCTATTTCTTCCTCAGCAATCTTACCAACTGCTGCCTCATGGGACAGGTCAATATCCGCCAGGGTACCTTTAAGCTCAGGAATAGCATAAATCATCCCCCCCTTATTCAGGATAAGCCCCCGGCACTCCAGATGACCCTTTACCTCAGGGGCATTACCCGCAATATAACCTCGGGTAGTAATATTCCCCCCGGTAGTTATCGCTCGAGATATTATCTCAGCTTTAGCCCCTCTGGCATCGAGGACAGCTCGAGAGCCAACATCCAGTGATGAACCCTTAGCTGCGGCAATAACACTGTTGTACCTGACCGTAGCCCTCTCTCCCACACATCTGGTGATAGGATTCATCTGCAGTGAACGAACCGGCTTCATCAGCACATAGTTACTCAGGAACAGCCCATCCTCTTCCACGATAGCCCCGCTACGGGGACGGACTGCAATCTCAGGATTCCAGCTATGGAGCATAGTAAAGGTAACCCTGGCGCCCTTTTTAATATAAAACTCGGAGACCCCCAGATGGAGTCCCGATTGCCCCACCAAGGAGGTAGTACAGCCATTGATAATATGCAGTTCAGAACCCTCTTCAGCAATGACGATATTGTGAACATTTTGCGCCAATCGCGGTGTGGATAGATATAAAGCCGATTGCACCGGGTAGATAGTCTTATAGCCAGGCAAAGCCCTAATGAAGTAACCATTAGCCCGGTTCAGCTCTACCCGGGCAGTGTATTTATCGGCATCCACAGCCACTGCCTGCCACCAGTAGTCAGCTAGCCAGTCATATTTTTCTCGAGCCTGGCTGATAGCCATTACCTCAATACCCGGTTGACTGGTGGAACTGCAAAGAGGGGTATTATCCAACTGGATAAAGGTTCCCGAACGATCATCCCTATCATCCAGGGTAATCCCTACCTGGAGCATCTGCTTCTTATCACGACTAGAAAGCCGTGATGGGTCAGCCAGCGCTGATGGCTCCTCAGCGGAGTCAGTATAGTCAGCTAAATCTATATCCTTACCGAGAGCAGCTGATTTACCAGAGGCAGTTCTAGCTCGGTCACGATTAGATTTCATCGGGCACATTTCCTACACCTCTCATAGCCCACTTCCCGGATTGTTTTCAGGATTTCGTGAGGGTCTCCCTCGCCGATTATCCGGCCATCCACCATCACATAACCATTGCGGGCATTAACATAGTTCAAAATATCCCCGCTGTGGGTAATAATCAGCCCCATACATCTCCGCTCCAGTATAGGGCAGTCTTTCTCCAGTAGTTCGTTTATCAATCTGCCAATCAGGGCAATATTTACCAAGTCCACCCCCGATCCCGGTTCATCCAGAAGCACCAGCTCTGGCCGTTGTGCCAGCAGTTGCATCATCTCGGAACGCTTTATCTCCCCTCCCGAAAACTGGTAGTTTACATCCCTATCCAAAAAGTCCTCAAGGTTAGCCTCACGTGCCAACTGGATTACATCCGGCTTACCCCGTCGCTTGCCGAAGCAAGCCGTCAGCATATCCTGTGTCTTTACCCCTCGCACCACTGGAGGTCGCTGAAAAGCCATACCAATACCCAACCGTGCCCTCTCATCCAACGATAACCCGGTGATATCCTTCCCTCTGAAAGTAATACTGCCACTGGTAACCTGGTATTTAGGTAAGCCCATTATCGCCGCCAGCAGGGTGGTCTTGCCACTGCCATTAGGACCGAAGAGGACCTCGGTTTCCCCGGTCTTGATAGTCAGATTTACCCGATGAATAATCTCCTTACCCCCCACCTCCACAGTTAATTGTCTAATCTTGAGCATTACTACCCCTACTTAGTCCAGAAGTCCAGACTGAGGTATTTCCACCCCCCATCAGCCAGCACCGTCACAATATTGCCCTCATCCATCTCGCTGGCAACCTTAAGTGCTTGATAAGCTACCGCCCCTGAGGACAGCCCAGTAAAAATACCCTCCCTGTCTAGTAACTGCCGGGTAACCACCTCTGCCTGCTGGCAAGTAACAATAGCCTGCTCATCAATCAGGCTCAAATCCAGTATCGGTGGCACCTCGCCACCACTAACACACCTCAAGCCCTGGATGCTATCTTCGGGGGGTGGTTCAACACCAATCACCTTGATTTGGGGATACCTCTCCTTCAATCTTCGACTAACACCAACTATCGTCCCTCCAGTACCAATCCCAACGATGAGAACATCAATCCGCTCCCCAGGGAAATCATCAATTATCTCCACCGCAGTGGTCTCATAGTGAGCCAGCGGGTTAGCCGCATTGGAGAACTGGTCCGGCATATAGTATTTTTTATCCTGAGCGGCGAGCTCTCGAGCGGTATCAATCGCCGCCCTCATTCCCTTAGCTCCGGGAGTGAGAATAAGCCTAGCCCCGAAGATTTTAATCAACTGCCGCCGCTCTAGGCTCATACTATCCGGCATTACAATAGTAACCTGATATCCCTTCTGGCGCCCCAGCCAGGCGAGGGCTATCCCAGTATTGCCACTAGTAGCTTCAACGATGGCTTTACCCGGGGTCAATTCCCCCCTCCTCTCAGCACCAGCTATCATATATTTAGCCACCCGGTCCTTAATACTACCACTGCCGCCGATGTTCTGCCCCTCCAGTTTGGCCAAAATCCTTACCCTCCGGTTAGGACTCATCCGGGTTATTTCCACCAGCGGGGTATGTCCTATGGCATCAATAACATCTCTAAAATACATAAGCCCCCTCTCCTAACCCTTAATTACTCCAATCGGGGTTGCCTTAGCCACCTTACGACAGATACCAGCCTTATCAGTTATGTCAACTACCTCATTTACATCCTTATAGGCTGGGGAGGCTTCCTCAGCCAGTGAAGCCACATTACCTGCCCTAACCGTAATCCCCTGACTCATTAGTTCCCGTACAATCCTATTTCCATCAAGACCACGCCTAGCTGCCCCCCGGCTCTGCATCCTGCCAGCACCATGACAGGTTGAGCCGAAGGTCTCCTCCATTGCTCGCTCAGTACCTACCGCAATATAAGAACCACGTCCCATATCACCAGGAATAAGCACCGGCTGACCGATATTACGGTAGATATCGGGGACATCAGAATGCCCCGATGGAAAAGCTCGGGTGGCTCCCTTACGATGAACGCAGAGAGTCTGCTTCCGACCGTTAGCGGTATGCTCTTCTATCTTAGCTATATTATGACACACATCATAGACCTGTTCCAACCCCATTTCCCACTGGCTCTTGCCCAGAACCTCAGCGAAGCACTCCCGGGTCCAGTGAGTAATACACTGCCGATTAGCCCAGGCATAGTTAGCAGCACACGCCATCGCCTGAAGGTAATCCTGCCCCTCGGGTGAATTCACCGGAGCGCAAGCAAGCTGGCGGTCGGGCAGGTTGATACCATACCTCTTCACCGCCTCCCCCATTAGCCTCACATAATCGCTACAGACCTCGTGACCAAAGCCCCGAGAACCGGTATGAATCAACACCAGCACCTGCCCCACCCCGCTAATACCCATTGCCGCCGCCGCTTCATGGTCGTAGATTTCGCTTACTACCTCTATCTCCAGGAAATGATTACCCGAACCGAGGGTTCCTAATTGAGGGATGCCCCGCCGCTTCGCCTTGCTACTCACCTTATCCGGGTTAGCCCCCTCTATACAACCAAAACCTTCAGTAACAATAATATCCTCAGCACTCCCATAGCCCTTCTCTACCGCCCATTGACTACCCCTTATCAGCACCTCGTCCAATTCCTTCTCGTTTAATCTTATCTTACCTTCATAACCAAGCCCGGAAGGGATATTGACGAAGAGCTTGCCAATTAACTGCTTAATCCGGGGCCTCACCTCTTCCTCAGTAAGATTGGTACGCAGCAATCTGACTCCACAGTTAATATCAAAGCCGACCCCACCGGGCGATACCACCCCATTCCTTACTCTGGTAGCCGCCACCCCACCAATAGGAAAACCATAACCCCAGTGGATATCAGGCATCGCCAGTGAATGACCCACAATACCTGGCAGGAAAGCCACATTAGCTACCTGCTCAAAAACCTGCTCTCGCCAGATGTGCTTGAGCATTGCTTCGCTGGCGTAGATTAGCCCGGGCACCCGCATCCCGGGTTTGTAGTCTTCCGGTATCTCCCAGCGATAGTCATCTATCTTGCTGATTATCCCTTTCCAGAGTGCCGCCATTATCTAAAACCTCGGTTAGATATCAAATATTACCCGAACCCTACAGCCATTATCTTGCTCAATCCTCAGCATATAATAGGTAGCCGCCTTAACTCCGGTCTTCAACTGATGTCGGGAGCTATCTATCTTCTCACCATAGCTTCTCGCCTTAAGTCGCCTTTTATCCAGGGTAACCTCAAACCGCTTAAAGATGATATGCTCAGTATCAAACCGATAGATAAGCTCATTTAGCCACTCCACCAGCAGGCTTTCCTCATCGGGAGCGGTTACCTCTATATCCCGATATAGTACCTCACTAACCGAATCAAGCTCCACTATCAGGCTGAATAATGCCCTCGCTGCATTGGCAAACGCCAGCGCGATAGTTTCGCCATAAGCCATAATACCAACATCCGCGGTATGGTCGACAATCTCAAAATCCTTACCCACAACCCTATCCCCTAGAGCCAACTTTACAGCTAAATTATATCATTCACTCTGATAAATACAACTACTGCCCCGGAATCTGGTATAATTTTAGTAGAGGAGGTTCTATATGGATGAGATAAAGAGCGCTCGCCAGATAGCTATGGAGAAACTAGAGGGGCTAGGTGAGGTAAGTAATGATGAGCGCTTGAAGTGGAAATATACCCCCGAAGGGAAAAAACTAGCAGCGAGATATATTAGGGGGGGCAAGAATTTGGCCTCCGAGCTTAGCCAGTATGACCAGAATGCCCAAAGCTATGTTAGAGAGGGAGTAGCTCAGGTATTAATCAGTAACATTACCCTGCCGAATAGCGACCTTGCCAAGAGAACCAATAAACGGGCTATGGACGGGTTAAGGGTTTTAAAGAACAATCAAGCCTCCATAGGGAATGTTTACGGTAAGCTAAACCAGCTCTTCAGCCACTATCTAGGACAAGGCGAGCAGCAGCGGCAGCAGGCTTACCAGTCACTCAAGACTAAGTTTGAATCCCAGCTAAGACAGGCACTCCAGCAACAGCTAGGCACCCTGGGAGAGCTACCGCTAGATGTGGGAAAACTGCCCCAATTTCAGGCAGAGTGGAAGCACCACCAGACTCAACTAGATTCGCAGTATCTTAATCTTCTCAATGAATATAAAGGGGAATTATCGACTATATTCCAGGGACATTAGTTAAATGGATATTAACGACCAGAGAATCAAACAAGCCATCAGACACACCGAAACGCTAAGACTACCGCAACAGAGCCTGGCTACCTTCGGCACCACCAATATCTACTACTATATGGTTACCGAACCAGCCTATGCCGATTTAGTCAACAATATTCGGGAGACAGTAATCAGGGAGGGACGGGTTATTGCCGAGAGACCCCGAATGGTAACCCCATATTATCTCTCTCACCTTGAGGGATTTAGCACCGAAGCCAGAAGGTATTTTGATATGCTAGCAAAACAGCCCAGCTCTAATATCGCCGGGCTATTCTACAGCTACCGCAATGAGCCTAAAGAGCTGACCATCGTCTCGGATAGCTTACCCTCGGTAGTCGACCGATTGAATGCTGAGATTGACCAGCGTGGCGACCCCCTAACCTCCATTATTAAGGGTGAGGATACCCTGTGGGATGTGTCGCTGATGAAGTTTATCTACGAGATGACAGGAAGCTCAATGCGCCATAACCTGCTCCAGATGAGAGCTAAGGGACTGCTGAATATCGACTCCAGAGGTATCCCCACTGATGCCAGGGTTAGAATTGAGGAGCTCTTCCGGCAGATTACTTCCGGGGAAAGGGAACCCCGTGACCTGAAAGAGGAGCTTGACCGCTGGGATCTGTTTGAGGAGTACGAAGACCGATTCTTTAACCTTTTCAAGAAAAGCACCTAGTTCAACGACAACCTCAATCGCTCTTACCAATGTTGGGGGGTACCGGGTTACCAAAATACATCTTGATATGAGGCCAGGGAATCTCAATTCCCTCTCTATCGAAGACTTTTTTTATCCTTCTTCGATATTCACCCATAACATCCCACTGTCGCATAGGCTCAGTTTCGCCTACCATCTTGATAGTGATACCTGAGTCAGCGAATCTATCCACCCGCAGTAGTGAGGGGGTCTTAGATATCATAACGGAGCCCCAATCGGCATCCTTAGTCATCTCCTCCCAGGTCTGTCGCATCAACTTCATAACCCGGTCAAGGTCTTCCTTGTAGGCAACGCTAATGTTAAGATGAGCCCTTGACCATTCCTGGGTGAGGTTACTCACTATCTTAATCTCCCCGTTGGAGATTACATGGCGTGCCCCATCAAGGTCCCTCAGGATAGTCCTCCTTAGCGACAGTTCCTCAACTACCCCGGCAATATTCCCCACCTTGATGACATCGCCAACATTATACTGATTCTCAAGGTGGATAAAGAACCCAGCGATAAAATCACGAACCATACTCTGAGCGCCAAAACCCATCATCGCCCCAAATACCCCCAGACCAACCAGAGGGGTAGTAATATTGATGCCTACCTGCTCAAAACAGAGGAACACCGCCAGTATCGTCAGCCCAATCCCTGAGGAGGTAACCGCCAGTCGGGACAGGGTGCGTATCCTCTTCTCCTTCTCCGCCTTGCGCTTGCCCTTCATCTGACGCTTTATCGCCCTCCTTATGGCTAAGGGGGCAAGGCGGCGTATCATCACAAATATTCCTACACAAAGACCCACGATGAGGAATATCTTCCACCCCGTTTGGTGAACCCAGACAGCCATAACCTCCATTCAGTTCTCCTTCACCCCTCTGGTAATAGTCGCATTATATTCTCCCTAAAAAGAAGGACTAGCCTCAATAAGAGCTATCTTTTAATCCTTACCTGCAGATAGAGGTCACCACACTGTTTGCCTTTTACCTGTCCCATATTCCTCAGCCTGATTTTAGCCCCGGTTTTAATCCCCGGTGGTATCTTCACCACCAATTTCTTTCTCCGCCCACCCCGCTTATAGGTAATTAGCTTCTCACCACCAGCCTTAGCCTCTGCCGGAGAGATATTAAACTCAATATACTGGTCAAGACTCGCTTTAGATAGCGGTGGCTGATACTCAAAGCCGAAGAACCTTCGGAACAGAAAGCGACTCACCTTGTTGGCTACTTTAGAGAAGGCTCTCTCGATGATATCCGGTTTAGGGTGATAGTATCCAATGTCAGAATAGGGCGGCGGGTAGCCTCTCTGACCCACCCCACCAAACACCCGATTAATGAAATCCTGGTCAAATCTAAGCCCAGCTTGAGCGAACATCTGTTGCATCTCATTAAATACTGCCTGGTTAGAAAAACCACCCCGAAAGATATCCTGCTGTGAATACGAGAAACCCTGCCCCCTACCACCATAACCAACCCCTGCTGGCTGTCCCCGACGGGCAAAACCGTACTGCTGTCTTTTAACCTTATCCCCAAGAATACAATAGGCTTCGTTTATCTCCTTGAACTTCTCAGCGGCAGATTTCTCATTACCGGGATTGGTATCGGGGTGATACTTGAAAGCAAGCCTACGGTAGGCTTTCTTGATATCCTGCTGACTGGCATTCTCAGGAACCCCCAGTATCTTATAGTAATCCTTCATCTCATCCCCTAGTAATCCTTAACATCTCGCCAGAATAGGTTTATCATAACAGAGACTAACTGTTTATTATATCATCAAACTCAGTACGGCTAAATCTTCAAGCCCCGAGAGCTTACCTGCTTTCGCCGTCAGGATGGGAAATTGAAACTAGGGCTAACTGTTATGCTAGGTTTATCGATAATGGGACTATTTAGCACCGGCTGTGGCATAACGCCGGCTCTGGATAAAGCCCTAAGCACAATAACCAAGCCCTACCACTTCAGTATCGCCAGCTATGAACTCAAGGTTATCCCTCACGAAATAGTCCAACAGATTGGTAACCGGGACAACTGGACTAATGAGGACAGCCTAGTTAGTCAGTATTTCGCTACCGTCAAGCAGATAAAAGCCTTACAGCAAGCGATTAAAGCCATAAATGATGGTATCGGGCAGGGTAATCTAGCCTCACTGGAGGCAGAACTAAACCGACTACAGGAGCAGCAGGCATCCTCAACTAATCCCGTGGAAAGAATAATAGAACGGCAGATAAAGGAAACACTAGCTGAGCAGGGTATCTTTAACCCAACCTATAATTACCTACCGTTAAAGATTAACTTCCCCCCATTGAACTTCAAACTGGAGGAACCACCCCACCTGCTAGTAGTTTCCCCCCGGGACAGAATAGATAGTATCCAGGAGATTCTTCTCCTCCAGAACCTCAGTGTAACCGAGATGGAAACTATTGAGGCGGAGGCTGATAAACTGGGAGTTTCTTCACTGGTGGTCAACCTCGGCGGCTTAGGCTCAACCTACCCCACCTTTGTTAGCAACAACACCAGTTTGCGGTTTACTCTGGATGCAGTGGCTGAGGAATGGTTACACCAATACCTGTTTTTCAAGCCGTTGGGGTTTCTATACGGGTTAGATATTGCCGGAATACGACGAAACTATGAGATTGCCATTATGAACGAGACGGCGGTCGGTATCGTTAGTAAGGAGATTGGGGGTATTACCTACCACAAATACTATCCGGGGCATGAAAATAGCGCTGCACAACACCAGAAAGCCCAATCAGCGTTTGACTTTAATCGGGAGATGCGAAATACCCGAACGGCAGTTGATGCCTACCTGGCGCGAGGCGAGATTGAGCTAGCCGAGGAATTTATGGAGCAGCAGCGGCAATATTTAGCCCAAAATGGCTACTATATCCGAAAGCTGAATCAAGCCTACTTCGCCTTCTATGGTGCCTATGGTGATAGCCCAACCTCAATTAGCCCCATCGGGAAGGAAATGAGGCAACTAAGGGCACAGAGCAACTCGCTAGAAGACTTCCTTAACCGGGTCTCGGTAATGACCAATCGTCAGGATTTGATAGCTAGCCTGAAGTAAACTTGCCATCCAGACGGACATTGCAGAAATAGTCCCTTTTTAACTATAATAATCATAGTATGGTGAGTGTAGCCTAGTGGTTAAGGCGCCAGGTTGTGGCCCTGGAGATCGAGGGTTCAAATCCCTCCACTCACCCCATTGCTTTAGCGCCTATAGCTCAGTGGATAGAGCATCGGTCTTCGGAACCGAGGGTCGTGGGTTCGAATCCCTCTAGGCGCGTACTTGAATCATCATCTTTTGCCGACATTTTGCCGACATCCTTCTCTCCCAGCCACGGCTTAAGAAGCTTGTCAAAACGTTCAGCTGAGGTCCTACCCATACCAGGCAGAAGATGGCTATAGGTATCAAGGGTAATGCCGAGATTAGGTATAGCATCAAACTACGCCAAACCCGTCCATTTGTGGTAAGGGAGCAGGCATACTTAATCCCATCAAAAAGTGTCTTTAACAGGATTATGTGAACACCGATGGTAATATCTCCGATTACTACCCTGACTTCTTTGTGAAGCTGTCCGATAAACAGATTTATATTGTCGAGACTAAAGGTCAGGAAGATTTGGACGTTCCACTCAAGATGCAACGGTTGAGGCAATGGTGTGATGACATCAATCAGGTTCAGTCGGATGTAATCTATGATTTCGTATATGTGGATATGAAAAGCTTTGAGAAATACAAGCCCACCTCATTCAACCAGTTGATTGAAATATTCCAAGAATACCAAAAGGAGAAATAACGAGCCACTGAATCTGTTTTTTAATTGCACAGTCCGTCAGAATGTGCAAACTTGGCCACTTTACCCTCTTTCCCTATTGCGAAAATAGCGGCACTATTTTATGATGTGCCTTAGGGTAGGGATTTAGATCTCACCCCGTAAAGTGGCTCAGAAAAAGATTACGGAAGCCTGGGCTTCCCATCACCAAAATAGGCTATTTACCACGAATTACAGTCTGAACAGTGTGATGAGTTTGAAGCAAGAATCTTGGCTATATGGCAGTCTAACATTAATAATCGTGGTTGTTTTTATGAGCGGATGTTTGGCGCCCCCTCAGCCCATGCCCCAAGCTCCCCAACCTGCACCAGAGGTTACCCAACCCAAGAGCGATGTTAGCGAACCAGCCGAACCTGGCTACACTTTTGAGCCGGGCTGGTGGCTAAAACCACAAACATACGGTATGCTTAATTACTGGGGTGATACTGATTTTACTCGGCTGGAAGCCACAAGCTGCACGGTCAACGGCTATCGGGGGGTGTTTGATTTTGACCTCAGAAATCCCCAGTTTGACTATGAGAAAGATATAGACGAGGCGCATAAAAGAGGCTTAAAGTATGTAATCGGCATCAACTTCAGTAGCATCCTTAACAAGTGGCCTGAGGAGGTAGAAGGACTGGCATCCAGGGGCGCTTGCGCGATGACTTACGACGGGGAAGAAGCAATCCAGCAGGGGGATGGAATCGTATATTGTTTCTCGACCAATCACCCGCTCTGGCAGGAGACCCTGATAAAACAGGCTAAGAGGATAGTTGACTTGAACGCTGACGGGATTGCGGTTATCCATCCTTGGGGTTCCAGCTTCTATCCCAGCTATGGAGGGCGCCCGGATTTCAGCAATGCCTCGTTAGATGGTTTCAGAGCTTACCTCAGCAAGAAATACACCAATCAGCAACTATCGGCAAGAGGCATCGGTAACCTGGGGATATTCAACTATTTAGACTATTTGCATGATAGGGACATTAGTAAAGGTGAGCTAGAATCTGCCCCCCTTTATGATGATTATCAGGAATTCCAGAGGGAGAGCGCGCTTGAATTCTATAAGCGGTTTGCTAGCGAAGTCAAGGAATACGCCAAGTCAAAGGGGATAAATAATTTTCCCATTGCTCCGGCTAATCACGGGGATTGGCTTCTTCCCCTTATGATAAATTCGTTACCCTATTCAGATTTTGCTTTTACCAATTTAACCTTGGAAGATGTTATCGAGAGCTATGATTACCACGCTTTTGAATACAAACTCCTCTACTCAGCGATGAAGGCTCGTCCAGCAACCACCTTCATGGATGCCTCCTTTGGCTGGCTGGTACAGAACTCGACCAGGCCGGAAGATATGATGCAGATAAGAATGGCTGAAGCCTATGCTAACGAGGGAGCATTTCAGGACCAGTACCAGGCCGGTCTGACCGAGGAAGGCTTTATTGGCTATTCAATTGACGCTCAGGCGGTTAGCAAGGTGAATTCTTTTTATCTTAAGAACAAAGACCTGTTCAGTAGCAATTCCCGGAGCCTGGCAAGGGTGGCAGTATTGCTCTCAGCCAAATCAGTTACAGATGCGGAGGCGGAGCACTGGTCTATGTTCAAAAAGGTTTGTAGGATACTCACCGCCTCACATCATCAGTATGATGTTATCTTGAGTCAGGACTCCAGCTTTGCCCCAAATACCCTTACCCTGGAAAAACTTAAGCAATATGAGGTGATCATTCTTCCACAGAACAATAAGCTTGATAACGAGGCTGTTTCCCTCATCCCCGAATACTTGGCAAAGGAAGGGAAACTAATCATTGTTAACCATGTTGACCCAAAGCTAATCCTCCCAGACGGAACAGCCTGCATGGCCATAAACTGGGAACCTTACTTATTCAAGAACGGCTGTGAGAGAAACAAGGAATTCCTCGATGATATGGACAATATGTTGGGCAAAAGAGTCTCTAAGGATACTCTACCCCGAGAGGTTGGTATCCAGATATGGCAAAACGACAACAAAATAGTGGCTCATCTGGTTAATTATAACTTTGATTTAGCTCAAGGGGTCATTGAGAAGCAGGATATTCCGATTTCTATTAACCTTCCGTCGCTGGAAAAACCGTCCAGTGTTAAGATCCTGTCCCCGGATTCCGAGGAGGAAGAGATTACGGATTACACCTTCTCTGGCTCGGAACTTCAATTTGTAGTCCCGCAGTTAAAAATATGGGACATTCTGGTTATCGAATAATCACCAGCTTAAAACTAGACTGCCCGTTCCTCTCTGGCCTCCTTCCCCCCGTTTACGCTTAAGTCTGTAAAACGTCAGGCGCACTACATGGGACTCTGAGGTGACATAAGGCATTCCTAACCTCCACATGTGCGTGGGTACCATAACAATGGGTAACAAAAAGCCACTTTGTATTTTTCCTTTCTAAGATAACAATGTGCTCAATTTCTGTAGCACCTCCGAGATAGTCTCGATCGGCAAGGTGCATATCAATTCTGCATTTCGAGTGCGCCAATCTAAACTTTTAACCTGGTCAGATAAGATTACCCCCGCTACTGGCAACCCCTCAGGAATAAGAACCTCGAATGGATAGCCCTTGATTTGGTTGGTAATGGGACAAAGAATAGCCAGTCCTATCTTACCGTTGTAGTTTTGAGGTGAGAGCACTACGGCAGGGCGTCGTCCTGCTTGTTCATGACCTGCTTGCGGATTCAAAGTAATCCACACCACATTCCCACATTGAGGAATATAAGTCCGGGGGATCACCACGTTTCGTTCCCTATGGCAGGGCCGGTATCAACCTCGTGATGTACATTTTCTTTGGTGACCTTTGCCAGAAGTTGTTTAAGGTCCAGCTTCGGTTTAGCTATAGGCGTTATTACAAGTTTCCCGTTTGTCAGCGATACTTCAACCGACGTTTCTCTCTGGAGTCCTACTTCGGTAGCGAAAGATTTTGGGATACGCAAGGCAAGACTGTTGCCCCATTTCTGGACACGGGTTCTCATGTCAAACCTCCATCAATAGTATCTACATTGAGGATACTCGCTGTGCAGGTATTTGTCAAATCTATACCATACGATAGAGACAGAATTTCTTTTGCTGAACCCGCTTTAGGTCACATTTTATCGGAATGTGTAGTCATAGGATAAATTGCCATTTCGCTTGCGACCGGGAGGAACACCGTCAATCTAGGGCAGCGTCATTTCCGCTAATGTGCAAAAGGGGTAATGTATTAGCTATTGATTTCCGGGGGTCTTCGCTAAAATTCCAACCGGTAACCGCACCGGCATTTATAGCCAACAGTGCCATCTTTGCTCTCAAAGTACTTAAAGGGGTTCTCTCCACACCTTGGGCAGAATAAGGTTTCTTTGTGCCGGGAGTGGAGAACATCACAGATTTGCATTATCAAGTTCTCCAGGTCTCTTATGCGTTGCTCCAGTCTCTCAATTGGCTGTAGCTCGAGCTTGGGCCTTAGCTTCTTGGCGATGGCGTAAACAGTGGATTTGGCGTAGCCCTCAGCTATGACTTCTTGCGGCCTTTTCCCTTTCTCGAGCAAAGTCCGTATCTGGTCTGTTATGCTTTTAGATTGTTCCATACTCAGGTCTCCCTTCTATCCGTAGCTGTCCATATGTAAGTCTATATTGTCCATAGTTAGAAGTCAAAAGTTAGAAGTCAAAGTCTGAGGAGGATACTACGGAGCTTCAGGGAGAGGGGGGTAACCCTCTATAGTCTAGCCTTGAGGGCGAGGTAGTCGAGCATAGGCTGAGGTAACTAGCTTAAGTGCTTCAGGGGTAGTGGTTTACTCTCTTACTGGTCCTGTTTCTGGTATCTTGATTGAAATTTTCCAAGCAGCTACTAGGGGCTCACTTCAATACAAGGCGTTAAACGAAAGACAACATTGTTACTCGTGCATATCCGGGGGCTATAATTTTAACCACCATAGAACCAGCCGTTTTTTATTACCCAACCCAAATATCTTAATCTCTTACATTTTTCCTATTATATTTGCAAGACCATTTTCTTTTAAAATTCGTATCTGGTAGGGGGGGGCTCCCCCCCCTTTCTACCCCTATTTTGGCTATGAATTAAGTGAAAGGAATTTTGTTAAGATCGGGTAAACCATATATGGTAAACGATAGGGTAAACGGTATGGTAAACGGTTAGGAAGGGGACATCCTATAGAGCACCAACAATGACAAACGGTAGGTGTAGGATGCACGGTGGGAAGAGCACAGGGCTACAGACTCTCGAAGAGCTTGAATGCTTGAGGAAAGCTAACTGGAAGTATGGTTACTATTCAGCCGAGGCAATAGCTGTGTGCCGATATATTAACCTAGCCGGTTATTGTGTGAGAGCCGAGACCTAATGGATGACCTGACAATCCCTAGAAT